>JADDQH010000039.1 GCA_016781485.1 Chloroflexota bacterium
CAGTACGCAGGGGAAGACGCGCGGCGCGAGGCCCAGAGCGACCGCGCGCGACAGCTCGGTCGTCGCGACGCACCCGCGAACAGGTGCGTGACGTCGGAGGGTAGATCATGGCGACTTCGGGAACGGGCCCCACCGGCGGCGGTGCCGGCGGCGCTGGAAGCGGCGGTCCGTCGGGTGTGCCGAACTGGACGGCGAACATCACGTCGCGGGACGCGGTCGCGGGTCCGGCGGGAACCACCTACGCGGACGTTCCGAGCCGCATCGGCGCGTTCATCATCGACGTGCTCATCCTGTTCGTCGTCGGGATGGTGCTGAGCCTGATCCTGAACGCCATCGTCCCGGTCGTTCAGGTCAACCCGAACGCGCGCAGCTTCGCCGACCTGGTGACGTTCAACCCGATCGGCGTACTGGTACAGGGGATCGCGGGACTGGCCGTGAGCGCCGCGTACTTCGTCTTCACGTGGACGAACCCGCAGTGGAGGGCTTCCGTCGGGCAGCGGGCACTCGGGATGCAGGTCGGGAACGAGGCGGACGGGGCCGCTGTCACTGTCAACCAGGCTGTCGTCCGCTGGGCGTTGCTGTTCGGTCCTCAGACGCTCGCGAGCTTCCTCTATGGCGTTCCGACGATCGGGATGCTGATCTCGCTGCTCGCGCTGGTCTGGGCGATCGTCCTGCTCGTGACGACGGCACAGAGCCCGACGAAGCAGGGCCTGCACGATCGATATGCCAGAACCGTCGTCATCAGGGGCGGGAACAGGCTGTCCTGACGCGGTCTCAGCGGCAGCTTCTTCCGGGCGTGCTAAGAGCGTTCCCTTCTCGGGACCCCTGGGTCCAGGGGAGGCCTCGAGACCTTTCCACGGCACGTCCACAGCCGGGGGCGATCCGTGGACACGCAGAACGACCTCTCGGTCAGTTGGTGGATAAGGGTCTTGCCTGCGGTCGCGCCGTTTCGTAACGTTCTTCCTGCCCGGAGGGGCCGTCGGAAGTACCGGCACCGAGATGACATCAAGGTGACGCGACCGACTGGTCGCTCCGGGCGTTTCCTTGTCCGTCTACCCCCTTTCAGGCACCCGAGCTCGCGCGCCACGGCCAGGGGTCGTGCTCGTCTCGGCCCAGCGCCTCTTCCCGTCGAGCAGGCCCATCTGCTGGTTGCCATGTATCGTCCCGCCGTGCTCCACGAACCTCCGCCGGAGCCCTTCGGGCCACGCCTCGACGCGCTCGCCGCAGCAGTCCGCGCCCGCACGGACCTGGAGCCCCGCCTCGGGCTCGTGCTCGGGTCAGGGCTCGGAGAGCTCGCCGACGCTGTCGAGGACGCCGTCGCGATCCCGTTCGAGGACTTGCCCGGATGGCCGACCGCGTCCGCGCCGGGCCACGCGGGTCGACTGCTGCTGGGCCGGCTCGACTCCGTTCCTGTCGTCTGCCTCCAGGGGCGCCTTCACCTCTACGAGGGCCATTCCCCGCGCCTCGTCGTCGAGCCGGTGCTGCTCATGGGCCGGCTCGGGGCCGGCACCGTGGTGCTGACGAACGCGGCGGGCGCGGTCAACCCCGCGTTCGTACCGGGAACGATCATGGTCATCCGCGACCACATCAACCTGACGGGCGCGAACCCGCTGATCGGACCGAACGACGACGAGCTGGGGACGCGGTTCCCGGACCTCGTCGATGCGTGGGCGCGTAGGCTTCGCGAGCTCCTCCGCCAGGCCGGCCGCGAGGAGGGGATCACCATCGAGGAGGGCGTCTACGCGGGACTCATCGGCCCGAGCTACGAAACGCCCGCGGAGGTGCGGATGCTGCTCACCCTCGGCGCCGACGCCGTGGGGATGTCGACGGTGCTCGAGGCGATCGCAGCGCGGTGGGCGGGCGTCGATGTGTGCGGAGTTTCCCTGATCACGAATCTCGGGGCCGGCATCACCGGGCTCCCGCTGAGTCACGAGGAGGTCGTGGCGGCGGGGAAGGATTCCGCGCCACGTCTTGCCGGTGTCATCCGCCGGTTCGTAAGGCTGGCCGGGGCGGTGAACGGCGCGTGACGAGTCCGGACGAAGGGGTGACAGGCATGGCCGACGCCACGACATCCGCCGAGGGTTCGGCGCAGGAGGCGGTGCCGGGGGTCGCAGACGACGGTGCCTCAGGCGGGAGCGGGTTGCTGACGCCCGAGCAGGAGGCCGAGATCCGGGAGCTGCGCCAGGCGTCGTACCAGACGCGCCGCTCGACGGTCACCGCGCTCGAGGAGATCCTCTACGTCCCCCTTCCGGTCCTCGACCACGGGTTCGTCCGAGTCATCGACTACTTCGGTGACGATGGTGCGGTGGTCCAAGCCGCCCGAGTGTCGTACGGGCGCGGCACGAAGCGCAGCCGGGATGACGCGGGACTCATCAACTACCTGATGCGCCACCGCCATTCCTCGCCGTTCGAGATGTGCGAGATCAAGCTCCACGTCAAGCTGCCGATCTTCGTTGCCCGGCAGTGGATCCGGCATCGGACGGCGAACGTCAACGAGTACTCGGCGCGCTACTCCATCCTCGACCGCGAGTTCTACGTCCCCGCGACGGAGAACCTCGCCGCGCAGGCGAGGGTGAACCGTCAGGGTCGGGGTGACATCCTGGGCGAGGGAGAGGCGCGCGAGGTCCTCGAGCTGCTGCGCGCTGAGTCCGAGCGCGCGTACGACAGGTATCGGGTGCTGCTGAACGAGGGTGACGACGGCCGGCTCTCCGACCCCGAGCGGACCGGGCTCGCGCGCGAGCTTGCCCGGATCAACCTCTCGCTCAACTTCTACACGCAGTGGTACTGGAAGATCGACCTCCACAACCTGCTGCACTTCGTCTCGCTGCGTGGCGACGAGCACGCCCAGTACGAGATCCGCGCCTACGCGAACGTGATCCTGGACATCCTGCAGCGCTGGGTCCCACTCACCTCCGCCGCCTTCCTCGACTACCGACTCGGCGCATACAACATCTCGGCGAAGGGGCTCGCGGCAGTGCGTCGGATGCTTGCCGGCGAACGGGTCGAACGGGAATCGACCGGCATGTCCAGCGGAGAGTGGCGAGAGCTGACGACGGTGCTGAGGCTCGACGGAGCGCAGGGCGAGACGGACGCGGCCTAGACGCGATCCCCGGAGGGATCTAGATGCTCTCCCTCTCCACCACTCGTTCGCCGTCCTTGTACACCGCGACGACACGCTGCGGAAGCGTCGCGAAGTCGAACGGGTCCCCGTCGACCACGACGATGTCGGCGCGCTTCCCGCGCTCCAGGGTCCCCAGCTCGTGGGATACGCCGAGGAGTTCGGCGGCGACCGAAGTCGTCGAACGGAGCACGTCCTCCGGTCGCATCCCGCCCGCCGCCATCAGCTCCAGTTCGCGCAGGTTCTTCCCGTGCGCCGTCACTCCGCTGTCGGTCCCCATGGCGACCTTGACGCCCGCCCGGACCGCGCGGACGAACGACTCGCGGTGCGCCTCGACCACCTCGCGCGCCTTGCGCAGGCTCGCCTCGGGGATGTTCGCACCTTCCTCCGCCGCCTCGATCACTCCGAGCGGCGCCACGAGGGTCGGGACCAGGTACGTGCCTCGCTCGAGCATCAGCTCGATCGCCTCATCGTCGAGGTAGATGCCGTGCTCGATCGATCGGATGCCGGCGCGCACCGCAGCCTTGATCCCCGGCGTGCCCTGCGCGTGTGCCATCACATGGACCCCGGCCCCGTTCGCCTCCTCGACGAGCACATCGAGTTCGGACGGGCGCAGGTGGGCGTGCCGGGGGTCGTCGCGGGCTGACAGGACGCCTCCGCTGGTCGCCACCTTGATGACGTCGGCGCCAGCCCTGAGGAGGGTGCGCACCACGCGGCGCATCTCGTCCGGTCCGTCCACGAGCGTCGGGGGACGCCCGGGGTGCGGGACGAACAGCGGCACCTCCGCCCCCGACTCGTACCAGTCGTCGCCGTGCCCGCCGCTCTGGCTGATCATGCTGATCGAGATCTGCATCCGCGGCCCGGGGATCAGACCGTCCTCGAGCGCTCTCTTGATGCCCAGGTCCGCGCCGCCGGCATCACGCACGGTCGTGATCCCGATCCGCAGCGTCGCGAGCAGGTTCCGCGCGGCTTCGTAGAACTGGTACGAGAAGGGGGTCTGGAGGAGACGCCACATGTCGATGTGGCTGAGGATGACGTGCGTGTGACAGTCGAACAGCCCGGGGAGGAGCGTCTTCCCCTGGACGTCGACCCGTTCGTAGCCGTCCAGCCCCGGCCCGACGTCCACGATGCGGCCATCCTGGACGACGACGTCCGCAGGCGTGGGCGGAGAACCGGTGCCATCGAAGACGGTGCCACCGGCGAGGATCATCGAGCCGCTCATCGGCTACACCCTACTGCAGTCGCGCCAGTGCTTCGCTCGACCCGGCCAGGATGAGGCTCTCGCCCGGCTGCAGGCGCCGGTCCAGGGGCGGAGGCACCTCGTATACCCCCTCGTCATGGATGATGGCCAGGGTGAAGATCCCCTCTTCTCGCAGCTCTCCTACCGTCCGCGACGCGAGCCGGCCGTCGTCGGCGACCTCGACCTCCTCGAGCGAGAACGCGTGCTCCCCCCGTGAGAGCGCGGCGTCGATGAAGTCGACCACTCGCGGGCGTACGGCCAGCTGCGCGATGCGACGCCCTGCCATCGTGTAGGGGGAGACGATCCGGTCGGCGCCGGCCTGCTCGAGGCGAGGTTCCGCGCTGAGGGCATTGGCCCGTGCCACCACGAACAGGCCGGGATTCAGCGCGCGCGCGGACAGGATGACGTAGACGTTGTCAGCATCAGAGTCGATCGTGGTGATCAACCCGTATGCGCGCTCGATCCCGGCGCTCCGGAGTGTCGCGTCGTCGGTCGCGTCACCTTCGACCGTGAGATGCCCGTCCCGCGCCGCGCGAGCGAGCGACTCGGGCAGGACATCGATGACGACGAACCGCCGAGCGTCGCCCTTCAGCAGCGCAGCGACCGTCGAGCCCACCCGTCCGTAGCCGCACAGCACGAAGTGGTCGCTCAGCTGCTCGATCTCCTGGCTCATCCGTCGCGCCTCCCGTCTCCCGCTCGTGACCTCCGTCAGCGCGTATTCCGCGACGATGCCGACCGAGCCGAAGATCAACCCGACACCCGCCGCGGCCATGATCATCGTCCACGCGCGTGTGACTTCGGTGAGTTCGACGACCTCGCGGAAGCCGACGGTGGTAAGGGTGATCACGGTCATGTAGAGCGCATCGCTTGGGTTCCATCCGCCGAGCAGCATGTAGCCGGCCGTGCCGACGACGACGACGGTGACCACGATGAACAGCCAGCTCTGGACGTGCGACGCTGTGATGAGCTCCGGTATCTCTCGTCTCCGGCCGACGCCGCGGTCCGTTGGTGCCGCCCACGCACGTGTTCGCGACGTTGACGGCCGCCGGTCGACCTGTGCGACCCGCTCCCGTTCCGAGCGTTCTCCCCATCGCATGCGTCCCTCCACGCTCCGAGCATAGGGGAGCGGCAACGACAGCGACAGGCTCCGGGAGGCCAGCACCAGGTGCACCCCTCTTCAGCTGCTGGCGCTATCCTCGCACCGTGGTGTTCGACAGATTCCTGCGCCGCCCCGATCGTCCTTCCGCGCCGGCTCGAGCTGACGTGGGCGGGCTGGGGGCACGAGACGCGGATGCCGAGACGACGACGGTTCGACGGATCGTCGCCGAGCTGGAGTCCCTACCGCCCGAGCGGAGCCGCTTCCTGGCGGGGTTCGCGTACATCCTCAGCCGCGCCGCGCATGCGGACCTCGACATCAGCGACGACGAGACCAGGGCGATGGAGCGGATCGTGATGGAGTTCGGGCATCTCCCCGAGGCCCAGGCTGTGCTCGTCGTCGAGATGGCGAAGAGTCAGTCGCGGCTGCAAGGCGGCACGGAGGACTACCTCGTCACGCGCGAGTTCCGCACTTCCGCGACGGATGAGCAGCGGATGGACGTCCTGCGCTGCTGCTTCGCCGTCGGCGCGGCCGATACCTCCATCTCCGCCGAGGAGAACGCGGAGATCAACCAGATCGCCGACGAGCTCGGGCTGCCCCGCGCGCACGTCAACACGGTCAGAGGCGAGTACCGGGATCAGCTTGCGGCGATCCAGGCGATGCGGAGGGGTCAACCCGGATAGCGGCTGCCCAACGACTCCGGACCGGAGCCGTCACCGGACGACTGGCTCGGGCACCTCAGCGGCCGCGTCGGGGAGGGCGGGGGTCCTCGCGAGGTCGGCCTCCGGCAGCAGGAAGAACCGGTACGCGAGTGCAGCGATCGCGCCCCCGGCGATCGGACCCGTGACCCAGACGAACCAGTTCTCGTAGTACTGCGCGTTCACCGCCGGACCCAGCCAGCGCGCCGGGTTCATCGCGGCGCCCGTCAGCGGACCGCCCATCAGGATGTCGGCCGCGACGGCGAACCCGATGACTAACCCGCCGACCTTCGGTCCGCGCGGATCGATCGCCGTCCCGAAGACCGCGACGAGGAGGACCAGCGTCAGGACCGTCTCGACGGCGATGCCGCCGACTGCGTTGATGCCCGGGCCGAGCTGTGGTGTCGCGAGACGCGAGGGCGCCCACGCGGGCTCGGGAAAGACCGCGCGGAGGGCGATCCCCGCCGCGATCCCGCCGATGAGCTGGGCAAGGATGTAGGCGAGGGCTCGCCGCCCGGAGAGGTGCCCGGCGATCCACACCGCGACCGTCACGGCCGGGTTGAAGTGCGCTCCGGAGACGGCGGCGAGCGCGGAGACGAGGACGGCGAGCGTCAGTCCGTGCGCAAGCGCGACGCCCAGAAGTCCGGCGCCGCTTCCCGCGTCCGGCGTCGGGTAGTCGTTGAGGATGACCGCGCCTGCCCCGACGAAGAAGAACAAGAACGTCCCGACGCCCTCGGCGATCAGCGCGTTCCACGGGCTCCTCGTCATCCGCCCCTCCTCTCGTTGCCTGCCGGCATCCTACCGAAGCGGGACATGCCCGACGCGGCGCTCGTGCTCCGGCTCCTTCCCGTGCGCCGGATGCCGTCCCTCCTTGATGTGCCACATCGCATCTCGAAGACCCCCTCGACCTCGCTATCATGCGCCGCGGACCCTCTCCTGCAGCCGCTCGGCGGCGAGGGATGAGCGAGGGGGGTCGCCGACGGGCGCTCGACCCGTGTCGACGGTGGTCCGCAGGCGGCTCCGCGAGCCGCCGCTCAGTCGAGGGGCCCATTGCAGACAGCGGAACCGTTCTCGCGTGCCGACGTACCGCAGCGTCTCGGACGACCGCTGCCCGGACAGGTGGTCCGCCTACCCGATGGTCGCCAGCTCGGATTCGCGCGACACGGGGACGGCGGCAGGCCCGTGTTCTTCTTCCACGGCGTCGGTACCTCACGGCTTGCTCGCCATCCCGACGACTCCATCGCGGTGTCACTCGGCGCAGACGTGATCGCCGTCGACCGTCCCGGCATCGGCCTCTCCGACGCGAAGCCAGGCAGGAGACTGCTCGACTGGCCCGACGACGTCGCCGCCCTCGCGGATCTGCTCGGGATCGATCGCTTCGCGATCCTCGGCTGGTCCGGTGGCGGCCCCTACGCTGCGGCGTGCGCGTACAAGCTTCGGGACAGGGTGATCGCGGCCGGGATCGTGAGCGGGCCAGGTCCGTTCGTTGGTCCGGGCGCCATGACCGAGATCAGAGCGACATGGCGGCGCCGCGTGCGGCTGGCAGGGATGGCGCCGTGGCTGATGCGTGTCGCGATCTGGAACTGGGGGCGGCCACTGCGTCGTGATCCTGTCCGCGCATTCGAGATGGCGGTGGCCGAGATGTGCGAGTCCGACCGGCTGATCCTGGCCGACCCCGGACTTCGGTCCGTGATGATCGAGAACGCGGTCGAGGTCTACCGGCAGGGAGGCCGCGGCCTGTACGACGAGGGCCGGATCCTCGCCGGCCCCTGGGGGTTCCGCCCGGACGAGATCCCCGGAGTCGTGCACCTGTGGCACGGCGAGCTCGACAGTGCGGTACCGCCCGAGATGGGACGCCACATGGCCCATTCGATCCCCCGGTGCCACGCGCGCTTCTACCCGCGCGAGGGACACCACCTCCTCTACAGCCGCTGGCGCGAGATCCTCAAGGCACTCATCGCCTGACCCCCGTTTCCTTCGCCGCGTCGACGACCCGCAACTCCGCCTCGATCTCGGCAACACGAGCCAGCACGGACTCCTTCAGCCGGTCGAGTCCGCTCCACACCGACTTGGTGGCATTCCCGATCGAGGTCAACTGGGTCTTCATCGCCCTGATCTGGTCGACCTGCTCGCGGATGCCACACAGCGCCGCCGAGATCGCGCCGGCGTCCACCTCTACCGCGCTGTCGCGGAGCGTCGCGAGCGCGAGCAGGCGCGCCAGTCGAACGGCGGCCTCGAGGCACGCGCGCTCCGGCACCTCGGGGTCGAGCACGCAGTAGACGTCCTCGCCGATCACCGTGAACGGCTCGATCCCTGCCGGTGCGTGCTGGGAGCTGAATACGACCATGGCGATCGCTGCACCGCGGTTCTCGCGCGCGTCCCGCAGCTCTTCGCGCATCGCCCTTGCCGACATCGGGCGGTCCTTGCACTCGATCACGACCTTCAGGTCCGACCCGCGCGTCGAGCGGGGATCGATCGTGAGGACGAAGTCCCCCTTCTTGGAGCGCAGGACCGATCCTGCGTCGAGCGAGGTCCGGTCGAGGAGGTCGCCTGCGCCGCGCGCCACGTCGGCCAGGATCGCCGCCACCACGTCCTCGAAGTCCGCGCCCTTCGCCGCAGACCTCGCTCGCTCTGTACCTCGCGCCACCGCCGCTGCCTCCAGTGCCGCCAATCGCTCGTGGAGCTTCGCGAAGCCGTCACTCACCTCGGACCGGAACTGGTGCAGCGGAGAACCCATCCTGGTCGGGTCGAGCAGCTGCGCGAGGCGGGACGCATCACCGTCGAAATACCTGCCGAGGAGCAGCTGCATCCGGCCGATCGCGCTGTCGCGCTTCGTCTCGTCGAACAGCTCGTTGACAAATGCGCGCAGCGCACCGCTGTCGCCCAGGAATCGCTCGAGCGTCCTCGGAAGTCGGCCGTCTCCGTCGGCGAAGTTCTGGCGAAGGAGGGCGTCGAGTGCCGCGGCGGCGCGCTCGTTCGCGGCCGTGGTTCGTGACAGGAGCGTCTCGAACTCGCGCCGGACCACGTCGACGTTGACCGTCACGCCCGCGTCCTGAAGAGCGGTGAGGCCGATACGGAGCGCACGCTCGACGAGGACGGGCCGGTCGTCGGCGGGACGTCCCGCCACGAACGTGGCGAGTGACGCGTCGGCGAGGACCAGGTGCTCGATCGTGACCTGGTCAGCGTCGACGCGGACCTCGGGTCGTGTGAGGGTCCGGGCCGGGCGGAGCGGGACGACATTCGCTTCCATGAGGCGAGTGTCGCCCTCGCCCGTGCCAGCTAGCGTGTCACGTTCTTGGCTCGTCCTGACCCCTCTCGCGTCCCGGCCGCGGCGCGGACGTCGCACTCTCCTCGTCCATCTCGCCGCTGCTCATCGCGATGACCTCGAGGATCCCAGTGCGTACGTCGGCGAGGGTGGGCGCATCGTCGAGCTCATTGAGCCTGTCGACCATGCGCAGCGTCATCTCCAGCCCCGCGACGTTAAGTCCACGCTCTTCGACCAGGTAGCGGATGCGGCTGAGCCGGCGAACGTCCGCTTCCGAATACAGGCGCTGGCTGCCAGACGAACGAGCGGGCCGGAGGAGGCCGGCCCGCTCGTATTTACGAAGGGTCTGGGGATGCATCCGCGTCAGGCGAGCGGCGACCGCCATCGCGTAGAGCGGTTCGCGCTCCTCCATCACGGGACGTTCAGCTCGTGGCGTTACCGCTGCCGATCTGGGTGGGCGTGCCGACCCGGATCTGCTTCGGCTTCGCCTGCTCCGACTTGGGCAGCCGGAGCGTCAGGATGCCGTCCTGGAACTCCGCGTGCGCGCGGTCCGCGTCGATCTCCTTGGGGAGCGTGATCGAGCGCACCATCTCGCCGTACCCGAATTCCCGCACGTGCCACGTCCAGTCGTCGTGGGTCTCCGGGGTCTGGGTCCGAGCCCGCAGGGTCAGGACCCCCTGCTGGTAGTTGACCTCGAGGTTGTCGCTCGTGACGCCCGGCGTCAGGGCGCGGACGACGATCTCCTCGGGCGTCTCGTAGATCTCCAGGGGAAGCCTGAGCGCCATCGCGCTCGTCGGGGAGAACAGCCGCTCCGGGCTCACGACGCTCTCCTGGAAGAGCCGGTCAACGGCGTCACGCAGAGACACGAAGTCGCGAAGGAACGGATTCCATCGCTCGACAGCCATTCGCATCACCTCCGTCTTGCCTGGCTCCACCGCGCCTCCATCGCGGCGGAGCGGTCCTTGCTGCTACGCGCCATGTTTAGCACATTGATGCGGCGCGTGTCAAGTGTAGACACCAGAAAGACCTGATCGTGGGTCACGTTCTGCGGTCGTCGTAGAAGAAGAGCCGCGGCGTGACGCGCCCGTCCGAGATCGCGAGCACGCCATACGAGTACGACGGCTGCCGGCGCTTGTCTGTCGGCGAGCCGGGATTCAATAGCCAGGTCGGCCCGTGGGGTTCACAGTAGGGAATGTGGCTGTGGCCGAACAGCAGCGCGTCGACGCTGTCAGCGCTGAACGTCTGCAACGCCCGCTTGAGGGTGGTGCCTCGCTGACCGTCGCCGTGGACCATGCCGATCCTGACGCCCCCCACGTCACGGACCTTCGACCGTCCGAAGCGTTCCCGGATCTCGTCGCCGTCGTTGTTCCCTGCGACGGCGTCGAACGGGGCGATCTCCTCGAACAAGGCGACGACCTCGAGCGAGGTGAGATCTCCGAGGTGGAGGATCAGCTCGACGCGTGCGGCGGCGAGCCCGTCGCGAAGTGCCGCGGGCAGCCGACGCCCGAACCGCGGCATGTGGGTGTCCGATACGACCCCCACCGCGATCGTTCCCGCCGTGGGCGCCTCAGGCAGCACTCGATCCAGTACGGTCCTGCTCGCCGTCGCGGAGCCCGAGGAGGACCGGGCCTCACCCCGAGAGGTGGCCCCGGATGCATACGTCGCGAACACGTGGGGGCATCCTGCCACGATTGCGATGTGACGGAACGGGACAGCGTGACGCGCCGCCGCGCCGAGCGACCCCTTGCCGTGTCGCTCGACGTCGGCAGTTCGTCTGTGCGGGCGGGACTGTACGACCGGCTCGGTCGAGAAGTGGCAGGCTGCTGGGCGCAGCTCCCCTATCAGATGCAGCTGACCGACGACGGAGGCGTCTCGGTCGATGCGGAGCTCCTCCTTGACATCGTCGACGAGCTTCTCGATGGTCTCGTCGCGTCCTCCGGGGACGTCCTGGGGGATGCACGGGTCGGCGGCATCTCGTGCTTCCTTCACAGCCTCGTCGGGCTCGACCCGGGCGGGCGCTTGGTGACCCCGATGCTCGGCTGGCTCGACGCGCGAAGCGCCCCATCCGCCCGCGTCCTCCGTGATCGGCTCGATCCGCAACAGGTCCACGAGCGGACCGGCTGCGCGATCCATCCCAGCTACTGGCCGGCCAAGATCCACCACCTCGAGGGGGCGGGGACGACGTCCGTGCGGTGGGTCGGCCTACCGGATCTCCTCGCTCAGCGGCTGACGGGCGTCCCCGCGACGACTCTCTCGCACGCCTCGGCTACCGGACTCCTGGACCGGACGCGGGACGATTGGGACGACGCGCTGCTGCAGCTCCTCGGGCTCGAGCCGCGGATGCTCCCCGAGGTCGTCGCCGATGACGTGCCGCTCGGGCGGCTCCCCGAGCGCGGGCGTGCCCGTTGGCCTGCGCTCGCGCAGGTCGAGTGGTATCCGCCGTGGGGCGATGCGCTGTGCGACAACGTCGGCGCCGGGTGTACGAGTCGCGAAGAAGCCGTTGTGATGGTCGGAACGTCCGCGGCGATGCGCGTCCTCATCCCCGAGCGAGCGCCCCGGGTTCCCTTCGGCCTGTTCGCGTTCCGGGTCGACCCCCGCCATGACCTCATCGGCGGCCAGCTGAACGAGGGTGGCGCGGCCGTCCGTGCGCTGTCACGACTCCTCGCGCGGTCGCCGCGCGAGCTGGAGGAGGCGGCGGCAGGATACGAGCCCGACGATCACGGGCTGACCGTGCTCCCGTTCGTCGCCGGAGAGCGAGCCATCGGCTACCACGACGCGGCATCCGGGACCATCACCGGGCTCTCGCTCCGCACGCACCCCGCCGCGCTGCACCGCGCGGTGCTCGAGGCGATCGCGTATCGATTCGCGGCCGTCGACGACCTGCTCGCGACCGTCCTCCCTGCGAGACCGAGGCTCCGAGCGTCAGGTGCCGCCCTCACCGCCTCTCCGCTGTGGTTGCAGGTACTCGCCGATGTCCTCGGCAGGGACATCGCGATCGGTCAGGCGGGAGAGGCGTCCGCACGTGGCGCGGCGCTACTCGCGCTCAATGGCGCAGCCGCGTTGGACATGGGCGAGCGGCGAGCGCGACCTTCGCTCCGGGTCGTGCACGCCGATCCCGACCGGCACTCGCGCTACGGCGAGGGCCGGCGCCGGCAGGAGGCGCTGTACAGCGCCATGTTCGGGAGCGGTGGGGGACCAGCGGACGGGGCGGGTCAGGCGGCAGCGGGAAGCGTCTCATCAGCGCGGTCGCGCACCGACCACGCGACCTGACACTCTTCGCAGCGGATCTCCGCCTCCAGCTGCGCGATCTCTACCTGGAGCTGCGCCTCGCACCACGCGCATTCGATCTCGATCACCTCGCACCCCCGGCGTTGCCGTCTTTCGCAGGCGATGGTCGAACGCCCGTGTGTCAGCTCGCGTGTCACGAGGATGGGATCGAGGACGCGATCGACGCGAACGGCGCGGTCCGCGGCCGAGCAGAACGCGCGGCCAGGAGGCATTGGGCCTCGCAGACGAGGACGTGGACCGGCCCGGACCACAAGGCGCGGGCCGGGTCGAAAGATGTGCGCGAGGCGCTCCTACTGCAACGGCACCGCCATGGCTGTCGACTGCCGGCGCCCGTTCGAGTCGATCCCTGACGTGACCAGCGCGAGGGTCCCCGAGGTCCCGCCCGATCTGAGCGTCACTGTCACCTCATAGATCCTTCCCTGAACGTTACGCGTCGAGACCGTGTACGCCGAAACGCCCGGCTGTCGGAGCGTGAGTGACGGCGCGCGAGCGAGCGGCTCCGCGCTGACGACCCTGAACGTCACGCTCTGGCCACGTCTCGGCGACGGATCCGACAGACCGATGCGGAAGGCGCCCGTCCGAAAGGCCGTCCGCTGGCCGTATGTGCCGGCTGCGGTCTTGGCCGATACGACGCTGTAGTAGACGCCGTCTCGGACGAACGCTCCGGTCGCGTCTCGACCGTACCAGTGCCAGCCGAGCGTTCCCCGCGACGAAGCTCTCGCCGAGTAGCGCTCCCGGACGATGTTCCCGTCGCGGTCCACGATCTTCCAGGTGACCACGGCGTCACGGATGAGCGTCACCCTCAGCGTCGTCCGCGGCGCGAGCGCGTCGCCGTCGCGCGCATAGAACAGCCGCGGCGTGACCGCGATCGACTCGAGCGTCGTCATCACGCCCGCGCCGACCGTCCTCCACGAGCTTCGATTGCCGGCTCTGTCACGGGCGGCGACTCTGATCGCGTATGCGCCGTCCCGGGCGATCGCACCCGAGTCGGTCTTGCCGTTCCAGATGATCGTCCCCGTGCCGCGTCCGGACCAGACGGCGAAGCTGCGGACGAGGGTCCCGTCCGGTCGACGGACGCGGACGTCGACGTACGCATCCTCCGATAGCCCGGAGTAGACGAGTCGCAGGCGGTCGCCCTGAGCGTCGCCGTTGGGTGTGAAGATCGGTCCTCCCGACGCGGTCGAGCTGAACACGTGCGCGGCCCCCACCGCACGGACGCCGTCGAGGCGGGGTGGCGCCGTGTCGCCGGTACCGCTCGTGGACACCGCGCCACCGCTGCGGAACTCGCCGGCCGTCATCGTCAGATCCCCGCTGACCGCGCGCAGGTAGCCGAGATCGGGATACGGGTCGAGGTGGAGCCGCTTGCCCGCAGTGCCTGAGGAGCTCGCCCAGAAGTCTCGTGAGCCGTTGAAGCCCTTGGTCCCGCTCGGTGTCATGAAGATGGCATCGAGCGATTTGTCGGTGGTGAACAGCGCCGCGATGACGTCGGTCACATATTGGTGCCCGTATGCGAAGACGCCCCGCGCGCCCGCGCGGAGGAATCCGGCGGCGAAGTTGTCGACGCGCTGGATCGCGACGGACTGGGACGGGATGCCGTGCCCGGACTCGCCGTTCCCGCTCGCGTAGCAGAGGTGGTTCAGGAGCACCACGGCGTTCGGCGCCAGTCGGATGTGCTCCGCGATCGGGCCTTCCCCGTAGTACTTCGTGGTGTACGCGCTCGCACCGCCGTAGGGATTCAGTCCGAACCCGTCCTTCGTCAGTTTCTGGTAGGAGCCGTACGGGCTCGGCCAGCCGTTACCGTGGCCCAGGTAGACGAGGAGGTTCGCGCCCTGGGCGCTCCTGACCACGGTCTCCCACGTCGCACGCGGGTGGAAGATCCGGGTGACGCTCATGCCGCGCGCTTCGGCGGCGTCCGCGATGCGCTCCCCGCGTTCCAGGTACCGAGTCGTGGAGCCGCCGACGGGCCCGACGATGACGACCGCGCGGAGTGTCGTGGCGGCGCGCGCCGGCGCAGGCGCTGCGACGGAGCCCGCGGTCGCGACCAGGAGCGCGGCCACCGCGAGATGGATGACCCGACCGAGTCGATGACGAGCCGCCCTCTGGGCGCCACCCTGGGCGACTGGCAATAGCTTGCCTCCTTCCTGCCGGAGCACCGCGTGTTGACGCGGCGACGGTGGGCTTGTGCCCAACGGCAGGAAGCGAGATGCCAGCATGGATGGTCAGGGCAGGCTCGACTGACGTCGTCGAGACCGGATGGGCAGGCCGCAGCCGTGGCTTGGGCGGTGGGCGCTGGGGCGCCACTGTCCACGATGCGACCGGAGGAACGGACCCGACGGAGGCGGGTCTGCCGAGGGCGCGTCTTTGGTTTTCCAGCCTTCACTCTCTGGCGGTCGCGATTCCTGCGGCTGAGCATACGCGTCGCGGGTGCGGGATGCAATGGTTTTGTAAGGTCCGGAGTAGACCCCGTTACCTCGAGGATGGACCGCCGCGCCGCCCGCTCACAGGACTCGCGCGGCCAGCGTTCGGAGACGGTCGGCGGCCGTCTCCAAGGTGACGTGCCGCTTGGGGAACGCGAAGCGGATCTTCGTTCGGCCGATGCCGCGCCGGGCGTAGAACGACGAGCCGGGGACGGTCGCGACACCGGGAGACGCGGCGATGCGGCGCGCGAACGTGACGTCGTCCTCGTCCGTGATCCCGCTGATATCGGTCATCACGTAGTACGCGCCGTCGGGAACGAATGTCCGGAAGCCCGCGTCCTCCAGCGCCGCGACGAGAACGTCGCGCCGCTCGCGGTATCCGTCAGCGAGGTTGGCGTAGTACGCCTCCGGCAGCTGCATCGCGACCACGCCGGCCTGTTGCAGCGGCGCCGCGGCGCCGACCGTCAGGAAGTCGTGGACCTTCCGGATGCCGCTCGTAAGCGCGTGGCTCGCTATGACCCAGCCGACACGCCAGCCCGTCACCGAGTACGTCTTCGAGAGCGCGTTCACGGCGACCGTCCGCTCGGCCATCCCGTCGAGCGTCGCCATCGGGATATGCTCGCCCGCGTACCGGATGTGCTCGTATATCTCGTCGGTGAAGCACACGACGTCCCACTCCTGGCACAGCGCGGCGATGAGCTCCAGTTCTTCGCGCCGGAACACCTTCCCCGTCGGGTTGTGGGGTGAGTTCAGGACGATGCCTCGCGTCCGCGGCCCGAACGCCGCCCGCAATTCGTCAGGGTCGATCGACCAATCCGGCTCGTGGAGCGTGACGTATCGGGGCACCGCGCCCGAGAGGATCGCGTCGGGACCGTAGTTCTCGTAGAACGGCTCGAACACCACCACCTCGTCGCCGGGGTCGAGGATGGCCATCATCGACGCGATCATCCCCTCGGTAGCTCCGCATGTCACCGTGACGTGCCGCTCGGGGTCGACCTTCCAGGAGGGGTAGAACGCCTCCGTCTTCGCGGCGATCGCTTCCCGGAACGGCGTGGCTCCCCATGTGATCGCGTACTGGTTGCTGTCGCCCTGGATCGCCGCGCACGCGGCGTCCTTCAGCTCCTGCGGGCACGGGAAGTCGGGGAAGCCCTGGGCGAGGTTGATCGCACCGTGCTGGAGGGCGATCCGCGTCATCTCGCGGATGACCGACTCGGTGAACGTCCCGGCCTTGCCTGAGATTCGCGGCATCGACTCGTCCCCTTCGTATGTCGCCCCCGATATCGTAGGCGACCCGCGAGCTGAGGCAGGGTCGGACGGCAGCCGTCACCCCTGGCCGCGACCGCCGATACTAGGGACGTGATCCCTCTCGAGACCATCCGGCACCTGCCCAAGGTGCTGCTACACGACCACCTTGACGGCGGGCTGCGTCCGGGCACGCTCGTCGAGCTGGCGGCGGACGCGGGGTATCGCGGCCTTCCGACGAACGACGCCGGCGAGCTCGCTCGGTGGTTCACGCGGCCGGCGAGCACGCGCAGCCTGGAGGCGTACCTCGCGCCGTTCGAGCACACGATCGCCGTGATGCAGGACAAGGACGCGATCGCACGTGTCGCGGCGGAGTGCGCCGAGGACCTCGCGGCCGACGGTGTCGTCTATGCGGAGGTGCGGCACGCCGCGGAGGTCAGCACCCGGAATGGCGTCAGGATCGATGAGGTCATCGCGGCGATCCTCGAGGGGTTCCGGATCGGCAGCACCGGCCGCGCGATCACCATCCGCTACATCGTCAGCGCGATGCGGACGGGGGACCGGTCGCTCGAAGCCGCGCACGCCGCGGTGCGTCACCGCGATGAGGGGGTCGTGGGCTTCGACCTCGCCGGGGCGGAGGAAGGCTATCCGCCGAGCCTGCATCTCGAGGCGCTGCGGTACCTGGCGAGCGAGAATCTCCCGGTCACGATCCACGCCGGCGAGAGCGCGGGGCTCCCGTCGATCCAGGAGGCGCTGCACGTGTGCGGCGCCGACCGGCTCGGCCACGGCGTGAGGATCGTGGACGACATCACGCTCGGCGACGGCGAGCCTCGGCTCGGCCGGCTCGCGAGCTACGTCCGCGATCGCCGCGTCCCACTCGAGCTGTGCCCGTCATCGAATGTCCACACGGGCGCCGTCACGTCGCTCCAGGAGCACCCGATCGATCGGTTGCGGGAGCTCCGGTTCCGGGTGACTGTGAATACAGACAACCGGCTGATGAGCGGCGTGACGCTGTCATCCGAGTTCGCCGCGCTCGCACGGACGTTCGACCTCGACCTCGACGACGTGCGCTGGCTCACGATCAACGCGATGAAGAGCGCGTTCGCGCCGTTCGACGAGCGGATGAAGCTCATCGGCGCGATCGACGTCGCATACGACCGGGACCACGCCACGGGCGCCATCCCCGCCCTGGTGGATGCGGCCGCAGCCGTCCCCGGAGCGATCGTCGACGCAGCGACGGCGGTCCCCGGTGCCATAGCGGGCGCCGCAGCGACGATCGCTGGCGCCGCAGGTGCAGCGGCGGGGTCAGTGGCGAAGCCGATCGTCCGGGGCGTGGAAAGCGTCGCCAGCGGCGCCCGTCGCGGCTACGGGACGAGCGGAACGGCGCGGAGGCGACGACTCGAGGCGCGTGCGCGGAAGCCACTCCCGCTGCTCTACGACGTCCACCCCGAGGCGCGGAGGGCAGGCATCAGGGACCTCGGCGTCCGGACGGTCCTGGTGTCCCAGATCCGCGGGACGGCCGTCGAGGGTCCCGCACTCCGACGCGGCGATTTCCTGCCCATAAAGGAAGCGCGCACGCGCGACTGGGAGAGCCGGTGGCAGCGGATCCGGCGCGCGATCGACGACCTCGTCGTCCTTCCTCCCCTCGACCTGTACCAGTTCGGCGACGGGTACTGGGTCATCGACGGCCACAACCGGGTGGCCGCAGCCCTGTACAACGACCAGGCGGCCGTCGACGCCGCGGTCGTCGAGCTGCGCGTCCCGGGGATGCGAGCGGCGCAGCGGGGTGATGTCGCGGCGGCACTCGCCGGAAGTGAGGATCTCCGAGCGGCCGGCAGCGGCAGACTCACGCGGACGGTGGTCGACCGTCGAGACCCTCGAACAGCACGAAGCGTGACGCGCTCGAGTCAAGCCGGCGATCGAGGGACGACCACCGCGGACGCGCGCCAGGACGCGGACCGGGAAGTCGCGGACGCGCGGCCGGCGGCGCGGGGTCCCGGGGACGCATCGGGAGATCGTTGATCCGTCGTCTCGGCGTCAGCTGGCCTGATCGCTCGCTGTTCCGCGACTCGCGTGACACGCTCCGGCTGCTCGCCGTTTCCGACGTCGACGACCCGGCGCTGTACGAAGCCCGGAACCGAGAGGAGCTGGGTCGGGTCGACCTGATCCTCGGCTGCGGCGACCTCGAGCCCGACTACCTCGCCTTCCTGGGCGACGCGTTCCCCGTGCCGCTCCTGTACGTCCGAGGGAACCACGATTTCGGAGCGGCGTGGGAGGCGGGATCCGACCGCGCCCCGGAGGCAGTGGGTCCGGGATGTGTGCACGGCTGCGAAGGGCTTCGCGTCGCAGGCCTCCCGTGGCCTGGCGGTCGAGCCGAGGACAGGGGACTCGACGCGATCGCAGCGTGGCGCCAGGCGGCGAAGGTCGTGCTCGCCGCGCGCCGGTCCGGCGACGGACCGCTCGTCGTGATCAGCCATGTGCCGCCCAGGGGCATCGGCGACGACGAGTCGGATCATTACCACACGGGGTTCAGTGCGTACCGGCGGCTCGCCGAGCACCTTCGCCCGCCCCTCTGGCTTCACGGGCACACGCCACTCGCGGCCCAGGTTCCGTGGCACACACGGGTCGGGCCGACGACCTTCGTGAACGTCACCGGAGCCGTGCTCGTCGAGCTGACTCCTCCCATCGACTCGTCCGCGACAGCGACCGGAACGATCACGCCGACCGAGACCGCCGTCTCGGGACCGTCCGACCGACCCCTCGCGCTCGTCTCGCCGGACCGCGGTCGGCTGATGCGTCTCAGTCCGCTCGGACGAGGCCCTCGATCGCGTGCGCGAGCCAGATATCCCTCGCCGTGATGCCTCCCGAGACGTGCGTCCACAGCGAGAGCGTCAGCTCGTTCCAATGGATCGCCACGTCGGGATGGTGGTTCTGGGAGTCGGCTGGATCGACGATCCGTTCGACGAACGCGACCGCCTCCCGGAAATCCCTGAACCGGAGTCTCCGCACCAGTCGGTCGCCGTGACGCTCCCATCCCGGCAACGCCCGGAGGTGCCCGTCTATCTCCTCGTCTGACAGCCGCGGCGCGCTCGGCACTAGCCCTTCTCGACGAGACGGCGGATCGTCTCGACCACGAGCTCCGGTTCGTCCTCCTGGACGAAGTGCCCGCTCCTGTGGGCGACCACGAGCCGCCCGTTCGACGATAGCCCTGCCAGCGCCTCCTGGCCGGCTCGCCACAGCGGACCCACCCGGTCGAGCAGGTCGCCGCTCGCCGACGTCGGTCGACGTCCGGCGGCGATCACGACCAGCGGCAGGTCGCCGAGCGGCTGCGCCTCTCTCAGCTGTCGCAGGCTCGCGTCCCAGTCGAGTCCCTCGCGCGCCTCGATCTCGGTCCGGATGAGCGAGCGCAGCTCCCGAGGAAGGACGGCGAGGATCTCGTCGGCGGCGGCCGGTACCGGGTCGACCAGCACCAGGCCGGCCAGGGCGGCCCGGTGGCGGCTGGCGTAGAGCCGGGCATAGAGCCCGCCGAGGGAGTGTCCGACGAGAACGTATGGCGGCTTGACGCCAGCGGCGTCCAAAGCGGTGTGGAGGTCGTCCGCCACATCGAAGGCGGTCGGAGTCGAAGGCGGACGGTCGCTGCGTCCTCGACCGGCTCGGTCGTAGGCGCACGCGCGAGTGAACCGCCCGACCATCGGCAGGACCCGCCACCACGAGCTCGACGACGCGCCTGCCCCCGCCTCGAACACCACGCTCGTGTCGCCCGTCCCCACGCATCGGAGGTAGACGCTGCGGCCGCCGACATCGACCAGCGTCCCTGCGGCGAGGGCCTGCGGCGAGGGCGTGAGCCGAGCATCCCGGTCCGTCTGTGCGGACACCGGCGGATGGAAGCTGCCGTTCCCGTCCGTGCCGACAGCATCGCTCGCCCCGGCATGGTCGGGCCCGGGCTCGGATGGACGGCCGCCGAAGCCAGCCATCAGGGC
The DNA here is from genome assembly GCA_016781485.1 of Chloroflexota bacterium. Lineage (GTDB taxonomy): Bacteria > Chloroflexota > Limnocylindria > Limnocylindrales > CSP1-4 > YB3-1. The sequence goes on from JADDQH010000039.1 coordinate 20,345, forward strand.
GAGAACGGCGGTCACCGCGAGCGCGGCGGGGATGAGCAGAGGGCGGAATGCGCGATTGCTGTCGATCTCAGGACCTCGATCCTCTGGACTCCGGGAACGATGCGGGGCGGAGCACTGATAACAAGGTAAGCGGACTCCGGCCAGCCCGTCTTCGGCGTATCCTCGGCTGCGATGCAGCCCATCGTGTTCGATCCCGCGGACTCCACGATCGACGTGCCGCGCCTCCTGCAGCATGCCGTTGACGAGGCCGCGCGCCTCCTCGACGCCGACGGCGCGATGCTCTACCTCGTCGACCTCGCGACCGGCCGGATGAGATGGGTCCGCGATGCGGGCGTCGTGTCCGGGTCCGACCGGGAGTGGTTCCGATCACTCGACCTTCCGGTGGGGATCGGCATGTTCGGGCTCGCGATCGCCGAGGGTACGGTCACCCGCACCGACGACTACCTCGCTGATCAGTCGTTCCCGCACGACAAGGTCGCGGACCGCGTCGCGCAGGAGGTCGGCATCCGGTCGATGATCGTGGCCCCACTGATGGATGGACTCGGCGCCCTCGGCGCCGTCGGGACGTATTCCACTCGCCCGGCGGCGTTCACGGATGCCCACGCCGCCCTGCTCAAGGCACTCGCGGATCACGCGGCCGTTGCGGTCGTCAACGCGCGCCTCATCGACCAGCTTGGACGGGCGCGGGCCGCAGAGGCGAGGCGCGCGGACGTCGAACGCGCGCTGCGCGAGATCGCGGCGAGGATCGCGGCCATCCGGGACCCCGCGGAAGTCCTCCAGCGCCTGGTCGACGAGGCGCAGCGGCTGCTGTGCTCCGACGGTGCCCAGCTCTCACTGATGGCGGAAGGACGACGTCACCTGACGGCCGCGGTGATGTCGGGGGAGACCGACGAGGAGACGCGGGCGTGGCTGAGGGAACTCCACTTTCCCCTCGACGGCGGCATGAACGGGCTCGCGGCGACCACCGGGCAGGCCGTGTGGACGGAGGACTACATGGTCGACCCGCGGATCCCGCACGAACCCGACGACCAGGAGACCGCCGAGCGGCTCGGCCTGCGGGGGATGGCTGTGGCGCCACTGCGTGGCCCGGAGAACGAGGTGATCGGTACCCTCGCTGTCTCGTACCGAGAGCCGCGCCGGATCGGCGAGGATGAGATCGGCCTCCTCCAGGCGTTCGCCGATCAGGCCGCGATCGCCGTCGCGAACGCCCGGCTCTACGACGAGTTGCGGCGGTCGGAGGAACGGCACCGGTACCTGCTCGAGCATTCCCCTGACCTCGTCTGGTCCACCGACGCCGAGGGACGGTTCACGCTCCTGAGCGAGGCCTGCGAGCGCATGACGGGCTGGAAACCGCAGGAGCTGATCGGGAAGCACTTCGGTGTCCTCGTCCACCCGAACTCCGCCGAGCGGACCGAGCAGGCATGGGCCCACGGCCGCGCCGACCCGTCACGCAAGACGCAGTACCGGCTCGACCTCAGACACCGCGACGGCCACGCTGTCCGCGCCGAGGTCCACGCCGTCGCGTTCGAGCTCGACGGACGGTTCGCGGGCGCCCACGGGTCCTTGCGGGACATGACGGAGCACGACCGTCTCGAGCACGACCTGCGGCAGAGTGCGGCCGAGCGGGCGGCCGAGTGGGAGCGAGCGAACCTCGCACGGGAGCTCCACGACTCGGTGACGCAGGCGTTGTTCAGCATGACCCTCACGACGCGGAGCATCGAGATGCTCCTGCAGCGAGACCCGGACGCCGCCGCCAGGAAGCTCATGGAGCTGCGCGAGCTGCAGCGCGACGCGCTGGCGGAGATGCGCGCGCTCATCTTCGAGCTGAGGCCGGCAAGCCTCGAGACCGATGGGCTCGCCCAGGCACTCCGGACGCACGCCGCCGCGGTGCAGGGACGGACGGGTCTGCCGGTCCGGGTCGAAGCCGACCACATCGAGCGCCTCCCTCTGGACCTGGAGAACGCGCTGTACCGTATCGCGCAGGAGGCTCTGCACAACGTGGTGAAGCATGCGTCCGCGTCGGGCGCCTCGATCCGCCTCGGCGAGGAGGCCGGGACCGTCCGCATGGCGATCGAGGACGACGGCCACGGCTTCGATCAGGCGGCAGTCCCGAGCGGGCACCTCGGGCTTATCGGGATGCGGACCCGTGCGGAGCGGATCCAGGGCACGTTCGCGGTCACCAGCCGCCCGGGGCAGGGGACCAGGGTCGAAGTCGTCGCGCCCGTGCCGGAGCGACGAACCGGACCCATCGCCGCACCAGCCGCGGGGTCGCGCTCGGCCGAATGACGTAGGCGCGCGGCGCATCGTCCGACCGCGTTCGCGTCCCTCCGACGATGCGGCGGGATCGATCTCCAGGCACAGTGACCGCGTGGAACAGACGACATCCCCCGCGTCGCAGTCGGTCGCCCCTCGGCTCCCCGGCATCGATGTCCTCATCATCGACGCCGACTGGAGGGTGAGGCAGAGCCTCTCCGGTCTCATCAGGCTCGGCGACCGGATCGACTCGGTCGAGGCGGCGGGGGATATCGACAGCGCGATCCGCCTCATCGAGCGCCGCTCTCGGGACGTCGTGCTCATCGACCCACGACTCCCCGACGTCGACGCCGGGCTCGCACTGCTGGTTCGGCTCCGGGATCGCTGGCCGGCGACGCGGGTCATCGCCATGAGCGCTTCTCACGCCCTCGAGGACCCCGCCAGAGCCTCTGGGTGCGCGGCGTTCGTGCCCAAGGGGGCGCAGCCGGCGGCGTTCCTGGACGCGATCGCGGCCGTCGTGTCGCCGACCTCTCACCATTCTGGCTAGACTCGAACGACCGCTGGGAGTGGGTTGATGGGCGTCGCGACGCTCCGCCAGCACCGAGGGCGTGAGGGAGGAGATATGGCGGAGGAACGGATCCGCGTGCTGCTCGTCGATGACCATGGCGTCGTTCGACGCGGCCTGCGCGGCTTCCTGGAACTCCTCGATGACATCGAGGTCGTGGGAGAGGCTGAGGACGGTCAGCAGGCGGTCGAAGCCGCGGCGCAGCTGCGGCCTGACGTCGTACTCATGGACCTCCTGATGCCGAGGATGGATGGTCTCACCGCCATCGCGACCATAAAACAGGCTCAGCCCGAGGTGGAGATCGTGGCGGTCACGAGCTTCATCGAGGAGGAGAAGGTCACGTCTGCGCTCGAGGCGGGCGCGAGCGGGTATCTATTGAAGGATGCCGAGGCGGAGGAGGTGGCGAGCGCCGTTCGTGCCGCGTTCGCCGGTGAGGTCCACCTCGATCCCGCCGTCGCGCGGCTGCTCGCGAAGCGGATGCGCGAGAGGAAGATGCAGCCGGAGACGGCGGAGGCGCTGACCGAGCGCGAGATCGAGGTCCTCGCCCATCTCGGGAAGGGCGCGAGCAACAAGGAGATCGCGTACAGCCTCGCGATCACCGAACGCACGGCGCGGACCCACGTCAGCAACATCCTTGGGAAGCTGGGACTGGCGAGCAGGACGCAGGCAGCCCTGTACGCCGTCGAGCACAAGCTCGTCCCGACGGACTAGCCTGCGCCGGACGTTCCGCGCCTACCCCGCGCGCAGCTCCAGGAGCAGCCGCCGGATGCCGTCGGCGCAATGACGTACGCGCACTCCCGTCCTACGTCACGGTCAGAACGGGTCGAAGCACCGATGGATCTGCTCTCCCGCGAGCGCATGCTGACGCTGCACTCGAGAAAGGAGGCAGAGATGTCGAGGTCAACGAGCTACAACGAAGCGAAACTCAGGCAGCAAGAGGCGCTGCGGGAAGCGGCGCAGCACCGCCGGGCAGCGCAGATCCGCAGGCAGAAGCAGGAGAAAAGGACCCTCGTCCGAGCGCTCCGAGTGATCGGGCGGTGACGACAGGACCGATCGACAGGCAGGCACGCTGAAGGCCACCGCCAGGAATGGACGGTGGCCTTCAGGCTTTCTCGGGCTCCTCTGGCGGCTACTTCCCTTCCCGGCCGTAACCCGGCTCGTCGTTCACGCGCTCCGCCGCCTCGCCCAACTCCTCGAGTGACCGGCTCGTCGGCGTCCCTTCGAGTGACGTGCCTCGCATCTGGCGCGCCGTGTTCCGCAGCGATCGGTCCGCGTCCTCCTGTTTCCCGGGATCCGGCCCCCAGACCTCGCGCTGGGCCTGCTCCTCATCGGTGCGCCGCTCATCCGATCCGTCCATGCGTTCCTCCTCGTGTCAGCTGTCGCTCACGTGTTCGGCGGGTCGGATGTCAGGACTTCATCGAAGACGAGCCGCCCGGCGTCGGCATCCAGGAACGCCTCGGCACCGACCGGCACCGTCACGTGATGCTTGCCATGGCCGATCGGGAGCCCGTAGATGGCGGGGATCCCGAGCGGTGCGATCACCTCCTCGAGCACATCCTCGACCGAGAGCTCCTGCATGAACGCCGAACGGTCCTCGCGCCAGCCAACGCCCTTCATCTCGCCCACCACGATGCCCGCCGCTTCCTCAAGTTTCCCGGCGTTCCGGAGGTGGGTCAGAAGCGCGTCGAGCGTGTAGCTGTGCATGTCGAGGTCCTCGAGGAACAGAATCCTCCCCCGCGTCTCGATCTCGATCGACGTCCCGAGCGTGGAGGCGACGAGCGTCAGGCATCCACCCGTCGATCTTCCTCGCGCCGTTCCTCCGGTGATCGTCCTGACGTAGGAGTCATCGGGATCCCGCGGGATCTCGCCGTACGGCTCCGCTGAAAAGAGCGCGCGATGAAGCGTCCCGCGCGAGAGGTCGGTGACGTCGGGAGAACCGAGCCCTCGGGCGCCGATGGAATAGAAGCTGATCGTGTCGGCCCAGGCAGCGAGGGCAAGGTGGAGCGTCGTGATGTCCGAGTAGCCGCACAGGATCTTCGGGTGGGTGGCGAAGACGTCGCGGTCGAGGTGCGGAAGCAGGCGCGGCGTCCCGTAGCCACCCTGAAGACAGAAGATGGCCCGCACCTCGTCATCGCAGAGCATCGCGTGCAGGTCCGCGGCGCGGTCCTCGTCGCGACCGGCCAGGTACCCGTGTCGGTCGTCCACGTGGGCGCCGAGCCGCACCTTCAGCCCCCAGCCCTCGAGTGCGGCGACGGCTCGCAGCCGATCACTCCGCCTCTCCCACGGGCTCGCGGGGCTCACGATGCCGACCGTATCGCCGGCGCACAGCCGCGGGGGTCTATCCATGGCGGCGACAGCATCGCGATGAAGAGCGAGTCGGCGGGAGGTCAGGGGACGTAGCGGCTCTCCTCGTAGCACCACGCCCACCCAGCTCCCGCAGGCATCGAGTAGATGACTGCGTGCCTCGTCGCGCGAGCGTGGAGCGTGTTGTGGCCGGCCTGCGATTCGCAGCAGCCGACGTAGCCGCACTCCGCGCACATCCGCAGGTTCCTGCGGCTGCCGCATCCCTCGCAGCGGTCACTCCGTGGCTTCGCGATCTCCTCGGGCGCATGGGGACACACCGGAGGTGCGGCCATCGTCCCCGTCGGTTGCACCCGGTCAAGATACCTCCAGGGGGAGCCGGAGCGTTCTCTGCCATCATCGTGCGGAAGGTTGCGGGGGCGAAGCGTTCCCCCTCTCCTCTCGACTCGATCCTGGAGGCATCTGATGGCGCCCGGCGCCCCCTACGAATCCCACCCCCCGGTGGCTAGCGACGCCGGCGCGGACGCCCCGGCTCCCGCTGCCTCCGTGCCTGCATCGCCGCCGCGGTCCGTCGGCTCCGACCCGGACTCGTCACGACCCCCGCGGCCAGCCGATGATCCCTCGACACCTCTGGCAGGCCGACCGGGCCGGTTCGTTGTGGGCATCCTGCTCATCAGTCTGGTCTTCGGTGGCTGGGTCGTCGTCGGCCGGAGTGGCATCGACGGACG
>JADDQH010000108.1 GCA_016781485.1 Chloroflexota bacterium
CCTGGGCGCCGAGTCGCGCCGCGGCACGGTCGTGAAGCCCGCCCCCACGATGCACTCGCTCCGCCACTCGCACGGCTCGGCGCTCATCGCCGCCGGCTGGGACATCGAGGAGGTCTCCGCGCGCCTCGGTCACCGCGACACGATCACGACGGCGCGCGCCTACGTCCACGCATACGAGAGCGCGCGCCGGAGCTCCGCGCGGACCGCCCGGCTTGAGGCGATGTATGGAAGCGCTATGGAAGCGCCCGCCGGCAGCGAAGCGCAGCAGACGGCGGCGCCCTCGCCGCGCAAAGCCCGGCGCAGAGCCGAGACGACGCTCAGCGAGGTCGCCGGTTAGGCCTCGGCCACAATTTGCAAGCAGGAGGTCACCGGTTCGATCCCGGTAGGCTCCACTGACAAAGGGCCTGCTGAGGCGCCTATTCCCGCCGACTAGCTAAGTCCTCACATCAGGATTGTGTTCCCCAGGAGTGTTCCCTGGATCCCTTACGGCCGACCGGAGGGCGAGGTCGTCTCCGGATGCCCTCGCGGGGTCACCGATCTCTGCCTGCCTGTCGCCACCGGCTAGTTGAGTGGCCGTCAGCGGGTCAATCTCGATGGACATGCGCCGTACGGGTCAAGTCCAGCGCCAGGCTCGTCACCGACGTAGAGGTAGGCGTCGCAGTGGAGCAGCAACACGGCGGCGACGGCGTGACGCAACTGGTGCAGCAAGTTCGCCAAGAGTCGAGGAAGAAGATGACGACCGCAGCGGCCACCACGAAGATCGTGATGCTGTGACCACGCGGACAGCCGGTTCAGGGGCTGATCGCGGCTGGCGTGGGGTGGGAGGCCGGCGGCTTCGAGCGTCGCGGCCGCGTCCGGGGTGGCGGGTCGTTCTTCATCCAGCGCTTTGGCTTCGGTAGCTCGTCATCCGGATGCTCGGCGACATCGGCGCGGCCCGACGCCGTACAGCGCACCATGTGGATGTTCTGCGGCGTCTCGAACACAAAGACGAGGTGAGGTTCCACCCAAGCGCACGTGACCCGATGGTCCTTGCCGCTGGCAACCGCGGCAACGGCCTGCGAGTTCTGTGCAAGGCCGACGGCACGCAGCCGGCGCTGGAGCGCCACGCTCCGGACTTCGTCCGTGATGGTGATGACGTTGCCGTCGCGGGTGGCGATCTGCTCGAACTCGGCGGCCAGGGTCTCGATTGCCGAGTCGACGGGGTCGGCGACGGCTTGGACGGCTCTTCCGCGCGGACAGCGCCGGACGGCAGGCGGAGGCTCATCAAGACGATCATGCACGAGCTGGGCGCACGCCCTTGCGCGCCGAGCCCCCGGGGACGAACCGATGTCATCCGACGAGGAGGAGCTCGTCGTCGAGTCGGTCGCGTTCACCGTGTGCGGCTCGCTCGGCGTCGACACGAGCGTCTACCCGTACTCGCGTCGTGGTCGGAGGAGGCCGCGCTCGACACGGTCGAAGGGGCGGCGAGCGATGATCGACCGCATCGGACGCGGGATCGAGGAGGCGGTCGCGCCTGAGTCCGAGGGGGAGTAAACGGAGCCGGCGAGGCCAGGACCCCGCCAGCGGCTAGGGCCGTCCGCTGGCAGACGCCTACGTGCGCGCAGCGCGGACGGCGACGGGCACCCTCAGCGCCTGACGGACCTCCTCGTAGATCGGCAATCGTGCCTGCGGCGGCACCTCGATGGTCGCGATGAGCGCGTACGGCACCAGGGTCTCGAGTGCGCCGGCATCGGCGCGACATGAGACGACGAGCTCGATCGCACTGCCCGGCGCGTAGGGCACCGCCCGCTCGCCGACAAGCACCTCGTGCTGCACGGTGCCGCGCCGCGCGCCGTAGACGTCCGCGTCCGCCCGCTCCCCGAGGATGGCCGTGAGACCGCCCGGTTCGAGTTTGAGGGCGGCGCGCCGGTAGTACCGGTGCCGAGGGTTGATCGGTGTCAGCCAGGCGAGGGTCAGGGTGACCCGGCGACGATCCGTCCGCGAAGCCAGACTCGGCGGCAACGGGAAGCGGTACGACCGCGCGTCGTCTCTGCCGATGCGCCCCCCGGCTATGACTGTCACGAGATGGTCGTCGCAGACGAGGGCACGATCAGGCGTCGCGCGTCCGTAGCCAACCATGCGCGCGACCGCGTCGCGAGAGGGCTGGAGCCCGAGCTCGCGGTGCATCGGGTCCAAGAACGCCCGCGCTGTGCCCCACCGCGCCCCGTGAACCAACGCCGCCTTGAGGAGGACTGCGTCAAGGTCAGCCGCGGGCATCGCATCGCCGTGGATGCCGCGCAGGGCGCCGAGGGTGTCGACCAAGTGTCCTACGTGGTGTCCCGCCGTTGCCGCAGCAACGCTGGTGCCCGTGGCATACACCGTCGCGTCGAGCACGCCGGCCTCCCGCCCAGGAGCAGCCATACGGACGCCGGGCGGTCGACGGCTCGGCGGGATCGTCGCGAGCCGCCGGCCGTTCGTCGGCGGTTCCAGGCGCACCAGCTGGCGGCCGCCTGGCAGGAGGATCTCCGGCTTGACGGCGCGTCGGACGCCGCCGCCGACGGCACTGCCGAGGTTCGGAAGGTCCGGGGTGATGATCGGTTCCACGCGATCACCGCTCGGGGCATGTGCCGACTCGTCAGTGTGGGAGGCGCCGACGGTCAGCGCGTTCACCGACTCGGCCGGAGCCAGCAGACGGCGTAGGGCTGCTGAGCGGCCGATCGCGCAGAGGAGCTCGTGCTGGAGTTCCTCCGGGTCATCGCTGGCCATGTCCGCTGGAAGCTCGAGCGGCTGAGTGTGGTTGCCCGCCGAGACGAGGAAGACGACGTCGTGGCGGAAGGCGAGCCAATCGAGCAGCCGAGCGAGCGGGCTGATGAACCGGTCGAACTGCAGCACCGTGTCGCCGACGGCGAGCACGATCGCGCGCACGCCGGAGGCAACGGCATCACCCTCGAAGAGGCGCGCCACCGCGGTGTTCACGACATCAACTGCAAGCCTATCCCTCGGAAGCTCCTCACGAGCCTCTCGAACCCAGTCAGGAGCGTTCGGCGTGAGAATCGGCCGCACGTAGACGGGGCTGTTGAGCGGCGTGCTTCCGCCATTCAGGTCGCCGTGCACGACCACAGATGCCATCCCGGTCCCATGCACCATCCGGGCGGCGGGGATCGTCGCCGCCCAATTATCCGGGTCGTCGATCACCAGTCGATCTCGCAGCAGCGCGTGCGCACCGATCGGCAGCCCATCCAGCAGCGCAACCCGTGCTTCTCCGGAACCCGGCGTGGCGGGACGAGCGTCCGCCGCTTCGGTTTCGGCATCGTCGGCGACCGCCGGCGCCGCCATCTGGCCGACGGCGTGGAAGAAGCGCACCGGACCGGTCCGCAGCCATCGCACCTCCTGGCGCGCTACCGCGTCGCGCAGACGGTGCGCCGGGACGCGCCCAAGGACGCCGTGATAGTCGATCTCCTCGTTCACGGTCTCGCTTACGAATTCGCCGCCGGCGCGTCGAAGGTCGTCGCGTAGACCGGCCACAGCCCCGGCACGCCGCTGCTGGCTCGACCGCAGCCACAGCTCGATCTCGAACTCGACGGGCTCATCTTCGAGTTCCGCGAGTTCGCGTTCCCAGGCCTCGAGGGCGCCCGTGCGCTCCAGCCGGTCGCGATCGTCCCACGGCCGCAACTCCCTCAGGCGCGCGAAGAGGTGCCGAAATGGCGTGAGGCCGCGGGGGAAATCGAGGCCCTGCTGGAAGCGCTGCCAGAGGGTCAGGAGCTGTTGCCAGGCCGTCGAATCGCTCGCGACGAGGAACAGCTGGCGCGCGTAGCGGCGCCGTCGCCCCTGAGAATCGACCGCCGCGAACTCGTCGGGGTCGACCTTGTCCTCAGCCTCCTCGGCGAGGTACTCGAGCCCAGGCACACGCTGCACCGCTCGCACGAAGTCCTCGAGCTCGCCGGCGATCTCGAGGACCAGCACCCGGTCGGGTTCGAGCGCATCGGGATCCCCAGCCACTTGCAAGCGCTGGGCGTTGAACGCCGCGGTCAAGCGTTGGAATGATCCACCGAGGCGCTGCTGCTGGGCTGCTGGCCCAGGTCCTTCGATGCGAGGGCGGCTCGCCGGTCCGGTTCGACGCGGCTCGGCCAGCGGCGGCTGGAGAGGAAGCGCCGGGAGCTCAGGCATGCGTTTCGAGCGCGCTCACATCTCGCCAGATGGCGATGCGCTGGGGCAGCAGTCGCCGCAGCGGGGTGCCCGGCTCGAGCACGTGGCGTCGACGGATGTCCTCGGCCAAGTCCTGAAGCTGCGAGAAGCTCGCCCCGGCCGTCTTGCGCGCGAGCGTCTCCGGGCTCATGCCGACGGGTTCGTCGAACGTGCCGAGGAACCGCTCGAACCAAGCGATGCGGGCCGTCTTCCCAGGCAGCGGCAGTTCGAGGCGAAGTTGGAAGCGACGATGAACCGCGCGATCGAGGAGCTCTGAATGGTTGGACGCCGCGACGACGACGGCGTGGCTCGGCAACGCGTCGACCTGCAGCAGCAGCGAACTAACGACGCGCTTGATCTACCCGGTCTCATGCTCGTCACCGCGCTCCTTCGCGACGGCATCGAACTCATCGAAGAAGAGAACGCACCGCCGGGTACGCGCGAAGGCGAACACCGATGCCAGCCGTGCCGCGGTCTCACCCAGGTAGCTGCCGATGACCTCCTCGTAGCGGACGGCGACGAGCGGCAGCAACAGGGCTTCCGCCACGGCCTCGGCGAGTGACGTTTTCCCGTTCCCTGGTGGACCGATGAGCAATAGCCGATGTCGCGGTTCAAGTCCGTAGGCACGCAGCACCTCGGTCCGCTGTTGCTCCTCGATGACCTCCTCGACTGCCTCGCAGACCTTCTCAGGGAGAAAGAGATCGTCCAGCCGGAATCGGGGCGTGAGAACGCTAAAGCCCTGCCCCGGCCCGCCACGGTGCTCCTCTCCGTTCGATGGCGTCGAGGTCCTTAATGCCTCCTCGAGCCTCTCGGCGAGCAGGTGGTGCTGCTTATCGCGCTCCTCAGCAATCATCGACTCGACGGCCCGGCGCAGCTCGCTGTCATCGCGCTCGCGCGCGGCACGCACGAGGTGAATCAGAAGGTCAGCGCGGGCCACGGGGACAAGGATGACGGCTGCGACGGAGCGAAGCGTGCTGCCCAGTCACGTGCTGGGACTCGACTGCTTGTTGGCGACTGCGGTGCGCGGCCTGATCGGCCGCCGGCGGGTAGGCGCGCGCTCGGCGCGTCGCGCGTTCGGGGGCAACTCGGGCTACTTCGCTACGGGCCCAGGCGGTTGGCCGGATGGAGCGATCTGCCGAGCGAGATACCGAGCCACTTCTCGCGCCTCGACAGTCCACTTGCGAACGAGCCCGGCGGCCGCACCCACCGCCGAGGCTCTACAGAGCCGGAAGCGCGTCGCGTCCCCTCTCGCCTCGCTGCGCTCGCCGTCCCTGACCACCCGCCCTCACCTTCGGTTTCGTTCGGGTGGTCAGGTACCGAGGGGACGACAGGGGGGATGGAGGGAGGGTGGTGGGGGTGCGGAAGGGATGGGTTGGTGGGTGGGTTGGAGTGAGCAGAGATCAGGAAATGAGAAATGAGGAGAGGAGACGGCTGATGAAGGGCGGGAGCAGGAGGAACCGAACCAGAGCGGCCGGGGGGACGGGAGTCGCGGAAGCAGCGAGGGAGGGAAGGGACACGCGGAGGGCGAGGGCCAGGACGAGGACAGCGACAGAAGGCAACGAGGGCGGAGCGAAGGGCAAACGCCGGGCCTGCGCGGCCGAGGTTCGACACGGGAGACTCGGCGCCGAGTCGCGGACGCGCGACGACGGTGGTCGGCGGAGAGTCTCAGCGCGGCCGGGAGCGCGCCGACGACTTGAGCGCGGCCGGCCGGGGTGTATCACGCGCGCGCCGGCCATCCGTTGACCGGAGACCGCGCTACTCCGGCGGACCGGGATCGACCCAGTCCTCGGGTGGCTCGATCCTGGCCTCCATGTCGGCGTGCTCCTTGAGCAGGTGGAGCAGGTTGCTGCCGCTGAAGAGCTCCAACGGCTTGCCCTCGGCGAAATCAAAGGACGCCTTCCCGTACCCGCTCGTGGTGACGAGGATGCCCTTTGAGGCGCCCTCGTTCTGAACCGTGCCGAAGAGGTCGCGGACGGCGCTGACGCCGACCGTGCTCTTGTAGCGCTTCGCCTGTATCACGATCTTGCCGCCCAGGATCGGGCGCCGATCGAAGGCCACGCAGTCGACGCCGCCGTCTCGCGATGCCTGGGTCATCCGCGTCTCGAGACCCATCCGCTCGAACAGGTTGGTGATCAGGGACTCGAACTCGCCCGGGGTGAGTTCCATGAGGTTAGGCCGCTGGTCGAGCGTGGCTAACACCTGGTCCTCCTCGACGAAGCGGGAATCGACCATGTTGAACTCGAGCACGGGCCGCACCGGGCTAAGCTCCGCCGGGCTTCGGGATACGCCCGCGTTCAGCCCGCGCAGGCAGGCCTGAGACTCGACCTGGGCGAGGTCGAGCTCGAGGAACCTCTCGCGCGTCGTCCTGAGGGTGAGGAGGCACGGTCGGATCGGTTGACCCGTGCGCGGGTCGATGCTGTCGACGTAGCCGTTGAAGACGATCGTCTCCACGAGACCGCGACGGTCGGCCTCGAACAGCTCGTGGATGCAGCGCAGGGCCGTCTGCGCGATCAGGTCGGCGTAAAGGACGCGTCGCTCCTTCTGCGGCCGCGCAACCTCCGTGACCTCGTCCTTGGTCTTGACGTACCTGTACTGCCGCACGGCCGGCACCACGTCAGCCGTCGGCAGGTCGTACTCGAGCACCAGCTGCTTCGACTCGGGAACGAAGGCGAGCTTGTGGCTCTTCGGAAAGCCGTCGGGGTATTGACTCGCCGTAAGCACGAGCCCGAAGTAGTCGACGACAGCGCCCGCCTCGCCGGCTTCGAAGGCCGCGCGGAATTCATCGACGCGACGGTTGCGTGCCTTGGCGTCTGCCCAAATCGCCGCCACCGCGCTCTCATGCTCGGCCTGCGCTTGCTTGAGGGCCTCGCGCCTCTCCCCCTCGGCCTGCTCGTGGCGTGCCAGCGCGTCCTCGTGGTCGGCCTCCGCCGCCGCGACGGCTTCGGCGTGCTTGCGCTTCACCCCGGGGACCAGGGCTCGTAGACCCGTGGGTACCGGGGGAGGCTCGAGGACCGGAGCTGGGAGGGGCGCTGCGATCCGGCCGGGAGCGAAGCGAGGGATCTTCGGCCGCTCCTTCAGGGCTTCGAAGTCGATGTGGTCGTCGACCGTGAGGCTGGCCGACAGGATCGAGCTCAGGCGCTCGACGTGCTCGTCCAGGTCGCGGTTCATCGCATCGACGTCCGCCGCGCGACTCTCGACGTAGAGCCGCTTGCGCTCCTTGTCCTCACGTGCGCGCTCGCGCTCCGCCTCGCGAGCTAGCCGCTCCTCCTCGCGCAGCATCGCGCGGTACGCGCGCTCCTGCCGCGCCTGTTCGCGCTGCTGCTCGCGCTGGATCTGGGCCCAGTAGCTGTGGCGTGCCATTCAGCTCATCCGTAGTGCTTCAGCGTCGGATGCAGAAGGGTAAACGCGAGGCGCCGGGCGCGGCCTCCCTGCGGCTCCGGCTGGGATTC
>JADDQH010000040.1 GCA_016781485.1 Chloroflexota bacterium
AGGGGCAGCCGGGGTCGGAGCGGGCGTAGCGGTCCGCGACACTGCAGCGGGACGGGAGCGCGATGTCGGCGTCGGCGAAGGTGCGGCGACCGGCGGAAGCACCGCTCGCGGCGCGGACGACGCGCCGGCCGTAAGGGCGCCCAGCGCCGTCCTCAAAGGCCCGAGCGTGAACGTGACCGCGACGAGCGCCAGAAGCGCGAGCGCGAGCGGGGCGATCCACCCTGCGCCTCGCCGTCGCTCCCTCGTCCGCGACTGGACCCGTTGGCCCTGTCGCCACGATCTGACCCCTTCGACGCGTCCGTCCCCGATGGGGGCGACGGGGTCGTCGTGGAGGGACTGAGGACCGGTTCCGGCGACCGCGCGCGTCGACGCGGGAACGCCGGACTCGACTCCACCTGGTTGCTGCGGTCCGGCGGAGGAGGGGCGATCGTCCACCGTGGGCCTGGAGGCCTGGGAGGCGACGTACGCGGCAGCGAGCGACCCGGGGGCGGCAGCGGCGGGGTCGCGGGACCGTGTCGGCGCCATCGCCGGCGCGTCATCTTCCTCGCGGCCGCCTGCCTCCCCATGCGCGTCACCTACCCCTGTGCCCCCGGCGAGGGAAGAGGCAGCACGGCCGCGGGGCACGGCGATCTCGTGGCTCTGTTCGGCAGCGACGGGAAGCGGGTAGGTGGTGTGGTCCGGCCTCGAGCCGAGGCTCGGTACTCCTCCGCCCCGCACGCTGCGGTCGAGCGAACGGATCCGATCGACGGCGATGGCGAGGGATTCGGCGTCGCGATATCGATTGCGCGGGTCCTTGTCCAGGCAGCGGAGGATGACCTTCTCGAGTGGGGCAGGGATGTCGGGCGCGAGCAGCGACGGGTTCTTCGGTCGTTCCCACACCTGCTGGTAGGCCACCGCAGTCGGGTTGTCACCCGTGAACGGCGGCGCGCCCGTCACCATCTCGTACATCACGCAGCCGAGGGAGTAGACGTCCGAAGCAGGGCTGACGGCCGCTCCGATCGCCTGCTCCGGCGAGAGGTACGCCGCGGTGCCGAACGTCGTGCCCGATTGTGTGAGCGCGGGTCCGGAGAGTGCTTTGACGATCCCGAAGTCGGTCAGGAGCGCGCGTCCGCGTCCGTCGAGAAGGATGTTCTGCGGCTTGACGTCCCGGTGAACGAGGCCCCTCGCGTGAGCGACAGAGAGCGCCTGGCAGACCTCGTCGGTGATGGCGAGCGCCGTGGCGGCCGGGAGGCGCCCTCGCACCTGGACGAGATCCTTGAGGGTCTGCCCGTCGATGTACTGCATCGCAAGGAATGGCGTCCCGTCTTCCGCGACCCCGAAGTCGTAGACGGACACGATGCTCGGGTGGGACAGGCTCGCCGCCGCTTTGGCCTCGGCCACGAACCGCTGCCGGGACGTCTCGTCCTGCAGGAACTGGGCTCGGGGGATCTTGATCGCCACCACCCGGTCGAGCCGCTCGTCGACACCCCGGAAGACCTCGCCTGCTCCACCCTCGCCGACCTTCTCCAGGACGCGGTATCGGCCGGCAAGCAGCCGTTCGGGCACAGCGTCGCCCCTCGCGTTGTGGGGCGCGCTCATAGAGAAGCCGTCAGGCGTTTTCATGCGGCAAGGCCGCAATGATGATGCATTCGCGGTCCGGGCCCGTCTCAGCGCCCTGCCTGCGGGTTCCGTCCGCCTTGCAGTCGAAGGCGGCCGAGCCGGCGGACGCTGGTAGCATGTCGCAGCAGAAGCGAGCCAGGGCGGCTCGGCGAGGAGAGGGTGGCCGTGCCGATAGGTCTGCTGAAGCGACGCGGGCGGCCCGTCAGCGTGCCGCAGCCGGAGCCGCAGGCGATCGAGGCGCGCGACTACACGCTCGACCTGCACTTTCGCGCCAAGAGCAGTCAGGGCGCCAGGATGTCGCCTGGCTCGGACGCTGTCGCCCAGCTTCCCGCGATGCTCGACGGACTGGATCGATCCCCGATCGAGCTCGTTCAGCCGCTCCCGCCCGAGCTCCAGGAAGCGCTCCCGAGGATCGAGCGCACGCTCGAGGCGACGCAGTGGTTGGAGGCGGTCCGCCACCTGGGCCCGGTCGGGCGCTACGGGATGCACGTCCTTGTCTCCCTCGAGGCGGTCGACCTCGCCTTCGAGACCGTCGCTCTCGCGTTGCTCCACGGTGACCTCGACGCCGGCGGCTACCCGCGGTACGACGCGCTCGTGGGCGGTGTGGCTGCACACTGGGACGAGGTCACCGGGGACGTCGTCGTCCGCGGCGTCGTGGGATGGGGCGGCTCCGGGCTGCGCGCGGACACCGACCGGACGTCGAGACGGATCCTCGCGAGCCTGCAGGCGAACATCAGCGCGACCGCGTCCGTCGTCGCAGCGCCGACTGTGGAAGGTCGAGCGCCATCAGGCGCGCAGGTCGGACTCGTCTGCGCCCACTGCGGCTTCAGGTCAGGGCAGACGCGTGCGTTCTACTGCCCGCGATGCGGGCTGCGCCTCTTTCAGGCCTGATCGGCGAGGGCTCGGACGACGTGCCGATCTACGAGTACGCATGCGATCAGTGCGGGAACCGCGTCGAGGTGATGCATTCGCTGACAGCAGTGGGGCCGCAGCGATGCGGCGTGTGCGGCGGATCGGTGAGGAAGCTCCTCTCTCCGCCCGCGATCGTGTTCAAGGGCTCGGGCTGGGCGAAGAAGGACGCGCGCGGTCAAGCACGACCAGCCGGCGGCGCTGCGGATGAAGGTGCTCCGAAGTCGGACGACTCGAGCACATCGGCGGATGGCGGTGGGGAAGCCGTCCGTGACGCAGGCGGCGCGCGGGATCGCTCGGGCGCGCCTTCGTCCTCCCCACGCGTGGAGACGGGTGGTGGTGCGGGTGAGGCAAAGGGTTCCGGCGGGAGACGGCGCGAGTCCGGCGGCGGCTCGACCGCGCCGACCACTGACAGTGGCTAGCCGATGACGGTGCCGGGGCACCGAGAGGGGCCTGCCCGGCCCGCCGAGATCGAGCTCGAGGACTTCATCGGACGCGAGCGAGATGACGCTGCGGCGGCGCGGGCGGGCGCCGGTGGTGAGCTGAGCGCGGTCGGCGGCGATGAGGAGAAGCGGGAGCCGGGCAGCGAATCGGGCGTCCGGAACGTCGTGGAGCGCGTCGTCCGGCGTGTCACCGAGCACCCCGTGGTCGCCGCGATCAGCTCGGTCCTCGATATCGCCGAGCGCGCCGGCGGGGGACTCCTGGTGGCGGGCCTCGCGTTCCATGCGCTGTTCGCGATCCTGCCGGCACTCCTCCTGCTCGCCGGGGTGTCGGGCTTCCTGTTCGACGACCCGGAACGCCGCGCGGCGCTCATCCGTGACCTCGTGCAGCGCTTCCCGCCCATCGCGGACGTCGTGCGGGACCACGTCCAGGCCATCGTCAGGGAGAAGAGCACGCTGTCTGCGGTGGCACTCGTCGGGCTGCTGTGGGGGTCGAGCAATTTCTACGGGTCACTGGACGAGGCGATGCTCCGGATCTTCTCGCGAGGAGCGGCGCGAAGCCTGATCGAGCGCCGGATCAGGGGGATGCTCGGCGTCCTGATCCTGCTGGCCGCTGCGGTCGCAAGCGTCATCGCCGGGAGCGTGTGGCAGGTGATCGAGGGAACGGTGAGGATCGGCGAGGACCCGACCTTGGTGCGGCTCGCGAGCCCTCTGCTGACGATGGCCGTGATGAGCCTTGCCGTGCTGCTCGTCTACCGGATCGTCCCGACCGCGCCACCCAGCTGGCGCGCCTCGTGGCTGCCGGCGCTCGTGACGGGGATCGCCATCGCGAGCCTGACGCTCCTGTTCAGCGCGATCTCGCGCGTGCTCGTCGCCGGACTGCAGGCGTTCGGTGCGCTGACGACACTGTTCGCTGCTCTCATCTGGCTCAATTACGTTTTCCAGGCACTGATCCTGGGCGCGGCCTGGGCTCGGCGCCGGAAGGACCGGGAGCTGGAGGCACGCGGGCAGGCTCTGGACGGCCAGCGAGCCGAGCGAGAGTAGGGGTCGGGGCGAAGAGCGGATCAGACCTGGCGGGCGCCGCACCGTCGACAGAAGCGAGCGTTGGCGGAGAGCGGCAGGCTGCAGTCGATGCAGGTCTGCAGCTTCGAGCCTGGGCGGATGACGGTGCGGTCGGAGCCCTGCCCCACACCGCCCGCGTCTGGCGTTCCGTCGCGGCTCACCGCTTTGGCCAGCAGGCCGAAGAGCGGTGATCGAGGTGCCCCGAGGGTCGTGGACGCGGGGCGCGTCGGAGCGGCGTCCTCGGCGACCAGCTGCCACGCGGGTGGCTGCGGTTCGGTTGCCGCGGCGGGTGGGGACGGCGGCACGGCGGGCGGGACGGACGCGGTGTCCGACGCCACGAGCGCCGGCTCGGGTGCGAACCGCTCGCGGTCCGGCTCGCGGCTCCCCCGCTCGGCCTCTTCCGTGGCCGGCGCGATATCTGAGGTCGGAGGCAGCGGGAAGATGAACCGCGTGGGTAGCCGGTCGCTGGTCAACGACCTGCCGTCGATCGCGCCTGACCGGCCGCCGGGTCCTGGCGAAGGGATCGATCCGTGGACGGTCTGGAGCGCGTCTGCTTCGGCTGGGATCTCCGGCGCGTCCAGTTCCACGACGTCGTTCTGGCTGTCGTCGCAGGCCGAGGTTCCCTCATCCGTCACCGAAACGGATGCCCCCGGCCGCGGTTCGGCCGTCTCCCGCACAGGAACGATCGCGGCAGGTCCAGCGGAGGCCGAAACGAACGCGATCGAACGCCGAGGAGAACGGCGGAGCTTGCGGCGCACGATCCGGTGGGACGCAACGGCGGCGACGCGATGCGGTGCCGCCGCAGGTCCATCCACAGGCCGCTCCGGGAGGGCATCGACGTCTGTCACGGCGGCAGCGGTCGGGGCGTTCGGCGGTGGCCGGAGCGCGGCAGCTGGCACGCCGTGGGCGCCGTCCGTCACGGACGAGCCGCGACCTCGCTCGGTCTCCTTCGCCGGCTTCAGCTCCTGTGCGTGCCCGGTCACGCGACCGAACGTCGTTGACATGCGCCTCACGACCTTGTCCGCCCAGCGTCGACCAGGCCTCACTGGTCGTCGATGCGAAGATGGATCGGGAGCGACCTCGTCGCCCGCTCGCGGCCCTGACCCCTCCGCGTCGGCCGGCTGGGGCACGACCACGGGCGCGGGGGTGATCTCCTCGGTCGGGACGCGCGCTTCGCTGTGGACCAGAGGCTCCATGTCGACCGGCTCCGGGATGCCGTTGACGGGCGCGAGATCGACTACCGGCCACGCGTCGGCCTCGGAGCGCGCCCGCTGCTCTGTGTCGGCTTCCGACCGGTGTCGCTCCGTGAGCTCGACCGCCGTCTGCTCCGAGGCGCGGCTCCCGGCATGCGACTCCGACTGCCGGAGGAGCGGCGCACACGTCCGGCAGCGGCCCTCGGCCGTGTTCCAGCAGTCGAGGCAGGCGTACTGCCGGCAGTCGAGGCAGAAGCAGAACAGCTCCCGGAACGCCGACAGCCGGCCGTCGGCGAGTTCCTGGTCGTCCTCACGCCGCGCACCCGTCATCGCGTCGTCGAGTCCTTCGTCCGTGAGCAGGTATGTCTTCAGCCCGCGTGCAACGCGTCCGGCCAGCTTCAGACCTTCGCGCCGGCGACTCCGCTTCGGCGTCGTGAGCGCGTAGCGCGTCCCGCATCGCTCGCAGAACGAGTGGGTGACGGTTTCCGTGAGCATGTCCGTCATCAGCTCGCACTGACCGGCGCCCGACCGTCGGGGCGCGCTGCTGGCCTCACGCTAGGTCCGCAAGTGTCGCGTGTCACCTCGCCGGTGAGTACCGGGGGATGAGACGATGGTCGGGGGGGCTCTGCTACAGTCCGGCCGATGGCTCGCCCGCTTGCCGCGCTCGAGCGGTTCTTCGAACGGATCTTCGAAGGACCCGCCGCCCGGCTGTTCGGTGCCGGGTTGCAGCCCGTCCAGCTCCAGCGCCGTTTGGAGCGCGCGATGGAAGCG
Organism: Chloroflexota bacterium; assembly: GCA_016781485.1. GTDB lineage: Bacteria > Chloroflexota > Limnocylindria > Limnocylindrales > CSP1-4 > YB3-1. Next base: position 5,975 of record JADDQH010000040.1, read on the forward strand.
GAGCGTCGTTACGGAGCCGATCGGACGTACGTCCCGAACGCCTACACCGTCCTGCTCCACCCTGACGACCTCGCCAGCTTCAGGAGCTACCAGGCAAGTCTCGAAGCGGAGCTCGCCGAGGCACTTCTCGTCCGGGCACGGAGGCGCGGGTATACGCTCCTCGAGCGTCCGCACGTCCGATTCGAGGAGTCTGAAGACGTGTCACGCGGCGACCCGAGGATCAACGCTCGCGTGCTCGACCCGCTCCTGCTACGGCCGGCTCCGGCGGGGTTCCGGCGCGTGCCGGAGCGCGAGGACACATCCGTGGCCGCGCCGCGCCCGCTCCGCACGTCGGGCGGACCGGCCGCGCCCCGAGCCGATGCTCCCGGTGCGGAGTCGGGGGCGGGAGTGGCCGGGCGCGATGACACCGCGGTCTTCGCGGTGCCGCGATCGGCTTCACCCAACGTCGTCCTCCTCGTCCACGCGCCCGGTCAGCCCGGGCGCCGGGTGCCACTGCCGCCTGGCGCGTTCCGGATCGGACGCGCACCGGACAACGACCTGCCGCTTCCCGACGAGCGCGTCTCGCGCTACCACGGGCAACTCGTCGTCCGGCAGGGGAGGCTCGTCTACACCGACCTCGGCAGCACGAACGGTTCGTACGTCAACGGGGCGCGAGTGGCAGAGATCGCGCTCGGCGCAGGCGACGTCGTGCAGGTAGGAAACTGCTCCATAACGGTCGAGTCGAGCGCTTGAGGTGCCGATCGACGCGTTCACGGCCGGGCTCTGGATCATCCGGATCGCGTTCCTCGTCCTCCTCTATGTGTTCTTCGTACTGGTCGCTCGTGCGCTGTGGCGCGACCTTCGCGCCGCAGCGGCGTCCGCCAGCCGTCCGCTCGGGCGCCTCCTCGTGCTCGCGTCGCCCGAAGGCCAGCCGCCCACCGGGTCATCGCTGCCGGTCGACGCGATCAACACGATCGGTCGCGACGTGAACAACTCGATCATCGTCGACGACACGTACGCCTCCAGCCAGCACGCCGTCCTTACGTTTCGCGGCCGGGCGTGGTACCTGGAAGACGTCGGCAGCACGAACGGGACCTGGGTGAACGGGCAACGGATCGGGGGGCTGACCCCGGTGGGGTTCGGGGACGAGATCCAGATCGGGCAGGTCCGTCTACGATTGGAGCGGGCCGGGCCGGACTGACCATCCGGCGGAAGTCGCGGTCCCCACTGCTCGACGCCTCACGACTCGATGAGCTGCCATCCACGATGACGTACGCCGTCGCACACAGACGCTGGCGCATCCGCCCCCGGCTCCGCACGCGTGAGTTCCTGCTCCTCGTCGCCGCAGGCGGGGCGCTCGCGGTCGGGTGGGTGAGCCTGAACTCGACCCTCGAGGGGGACGCGATCTCGTACGGCGACCCGACGCTCCTGGTCGCGTACCTCGGGCTGCTCCTCGTGCTGCATCTCGCGTTCGTGCTCACCGGGCGGCGGACGGACGAGATCCTTCTCCCGGTCACGGGCCTGCTGGCAGGGCTGTCGCTCCTGCTCATGGCGCGCCTCCCGCAGGACACCGCGACGCAGAGCTTCGGCCGCTTCGAGCTCGGCCTGGCACCGCTCCAGCTGTTCTGGATAACGCTCGCGTTCGTGCTCCTGGGCATCCTCGCCATCACCGTTAGGAGCGACGGCTGGCTGAGGTACTACAAGTACACGTGGGCGGCGATCGGCGTCGGGCTGCTGCTGCTGGTCTTCGTGTTCGGAGAGGAGACGAACGGCCAGCGCCTCTCGCTCCGGGTCGGGCCGATCGCCGGGCAGCCGTCGGAGCTGCTCAAGATCATCCTCGTGGTCTTCCTCGCCGGGTACCTCGCCGACAACCGCGCCCTCCTCGCGCGCACGAGCAGCCGCCTCGGCCCGATCCCGTTGCCACCGGTGCCCTATCTGCTGCCGATGGTCGCCATGTGGGGCCTCGCTCTCGCGGTGATCCTCGTCCAGAAGGACCTCGGCGGCGCGCTGTTGTTCTTCCTGGTGTTCCTCGCGATCCTGTACATCGCGACGCTCCGGCTGAGCTACGTCCTGCTCGGGACGGTCCTGTTCTTCGCGGGAAGCGCGTTCCTCTACACGCTCTTCGCTCACGTCCGCGGGCGTGTCGACATCTGGCTCGACCCGTTCGCCGATCCCCAGGGCCAGGGCTTCCAGATCGTTCGAGCGTTGTTCGCGTTCGGGCGCGGCGGGGTCCTCGGGACGGGGCTCGGCGCTGGGCTCCCAGAGGTCGGCGGGAATCCGGCGATCCCGGCGCTCCACACCGATTTCGTGTTCACCGCACTCGCGGAGGAACTCGGGTTGCTGGGCGGGCTCGCGATCCTGTTCCTGTATCTCGTCATCGCCGAGCGGGGGTTGCGGATCGCGATCGGGGCGGCCGACGACTTCCGGGCTCTGCTTGCCGCCGGCCTGACGCTCGTCATCGTCGTCCAGGCGGCGATCATCATCGGCGGCAACGTCCGACTGGTGCCGCTGACGGGGATCACCCTCCCATTCGTGAGCTACGGAGGCTCCTCCCTCGTCGCGAACGGGATCATCATCGGGCTTCTCCTCGCTCTCAGCGATCGCGGCGTCGAGCCGCCTCCACCGCCGCGGCAGACGCGGCGCGAGCGGCTGGGGGCGGGTCTGCGGCGTGTAGCGGGGCGGGTCGAGGAGGCGGTCTCGTGACGGCGATCGGTTGCGAGGGGGTCGGGTGATCAGCGAGAACCAGGGGGGCGCGCCGAGCATCGGGCGCGCGGTACTCCGGGTGGCGCTGGCGCTCGCCCTCGTGTACGTCGGCCTTGGCCTGGGGCTCACCTATTGGCAGGTCGTCGAGGCTCAGCGCCTCGCGACCGACCCGGGCAACCCGCTCGTCGTAGAGGCGACGCGCACGGAGCCGCGGGGTCGGATCCTGGACGCCCGCGGCGTCGTGCTCGCCGACAACGTCCGGGGACCGGACGGGAGCGTCCTTCGCCGATACCCACAGCCAGTGACCGCGCCCGTCACCGGCTACAGGAGCCTGTTCTTCGGTACGTCAGGGCTGGAGCGGACATACGACAGCGAGTTGGTCGGGCTGAGCCAGGGCAACCCGGCCGACGAGGTCCTTCGTAAGTTCCGGTCCGACCCCTACGACCCCACCGACATCACCCTCTCCATCGAACTTCGCCTCCAACGACGTGCCGCGGACCTGCTCGAGGGCATGCGCGGGGCGGTCGTGGCCATCGAGCCCGCGACCGGCCGCGTCGTGGCGCTTGTGAGCAACCCCACCTTCGACCCGAACCGGCTCATCGACCCCGACCGCGGGCAGGCCTACCTGCAGGCGCTCCAGGGGTTGCCGGAGGACCGCTCGCCGCTCCTGAACCGCGCGACCCAGGGGCGTTTCACCCCCGGTTCGGTGTTCAAGATCGTGACCGCGATCGCCGGGCTCGGCTCCGGTACGATCGAGCCGGAGACGATCTTCCCGGATCAACCCGAGGAGGCGGAAAGGGGGTTCCGTGTCCAGGGCTTCACGATCCGCGACGCGCACCGCCTCGCGGTCGACAGACCACCACTCGACCTGTTCTCGGGGACCGAGATCTCATCCAACATCTACTACGCGCACGTCGGACTCGAGACCGGCAGCGCCGCCTTCGCCGACTGGGCCGCTCGGCTGGGCTTCGGCCAGCCGATCCCCTTCGACCTGCCCACCGCACCGAGCCAGGTGACAGGAGGGCGAGGGAACGAGCCGGGCGGGTTCCGCGACCTCGTGGAGCTTGCGAACGCGGCGTACGGCCAGGCCGAGACATATGTGACGCCCCTGCAGATGTCACTCGTCGCGGCGGCCGTCGCCAACGACGGCGTACTGATGCGCCCCAAGCTCGTGACGGCGATGCGGTCGCGCCGCGGCGTGGAGCGAAGGGTGGATCCGGAGGCGTGGACGCGTGTCCTGTCGCCGGAGGACGCCGGCGCGATCCAGCGCGCCATGCAGCTCGCGGTGGAGGGGGAGCTCGGGGCACGGTTCGCGGGTGGCGCCAAGGTCCCCGGCGTCCCGACGGCGGGCAAGAGCGGGACGGCCGAGCTGGGTGGCAGGGGTGAACCTCACAGCTGGTTCATCGGGTTCGCTCCCGTCGACGCGCCGCGGATCGCGGTCGCAGTCATCGCGGAGCAGGCCGGGCGGGGGGCGGAGGTCGCGGTGCCGATCGGCGGCGAGCTGATGGAGTACTGGCTGGGCCTGGACCGGTGACCGGTCGGGCACGGAGATCGTGCGCGGTGGAGCGAGGTACCGGGGGAGCGGTGCGCGACGCGTCTAGGTCTGATGCACCTGGCCGCGCAGGTGGGCCGCGCGTCGCCCGATCAGCTCTCCGACCCACTCGCGAAGGCGCGGAAGGTGCTCCGCGTAGTGGTCCGGTCCCGCCTTGCGCACCCAGATCTCGGCGTCCCCGGTGACCTCGCGCAGGGAGCCCCACTCCCTCAGCAGCCGCGCGCGTGACGCCATCGCCTGCGCACGCACGACATCGGCGGGCACGTCCCTCATCGCGTCGAGGAACTGGCGGTTCATCGCGGGGATGTCCATCGTCTCGGGCGCATAGGTCCCGACGCCGATCTGCTGCAGGACCGCGCCAGCTTCCGCGAGCCATGTCCGACGTGCGCCAGCATGTCCTTGACCGACCAGCCCTCGGCGAAATATCCGGGCTCGAGCACTTCCCGCTGGTCGAGCGAATCGAACAGGCCGCATAGCTCGTCCTAGTCGGCCCGCTCGCGTCCGAGGTCCAGCCCGCTCGGCGTCGTTCGTCGCGTCGTGCTCATCCCGCGACTCTACTCCCCGGGCTCGTCGTCCGCGGTGAGGGCACTTCCGCCCCCGAGAAGTGCACGGCCACGCCACCCACCCCTGCCGCCGCCAGCCCCTTTGGCGCTTCTGACGTACCATCGTCGGCCGGACTTCGCCACGCAGGCAGCCGGCGAGACGTCTCGTGTTGCGGGAACGTCCGAGGTTCGACCGGGTCGGTAGGGAGAAGAAGGCTGCGTGGCCAGTATCCAGGAGTCGGGCGACACCGTCGTCGCCAACGTAGAGCGCGTCATCGTGGGCAAGCACCATGAGGTGCGGCTCGCCCTCGTCGCGCTCCTCTGCCAGGGACACCTGCTGATCGAGGACGTCCCGGGAACCGGCAAGACGGTCCTCGCCAAGGCGCTCGCGAAGAGCCTCGGCTGCACGTTCCGACGCATCCAGTTCACGCCCGACCTGCTCCCCTCGGACGTCACCGGCCTCTCCATCTACAACCAGAAGACCCAGGAGTTCGAGTTCCGGCCCGGGCCGATCATGGCCCAGATCGTGCTCGCTGACGAGATCAACCGGGCGACCCCCAAGACCCAGTCGGCACTCCTCGAGTGCATGGAGGAGAGGCAGGCGACGATCGACGGGGTCACGTACCGCATGCCGGAGCCGTTCCTCGTCATCGCGACGCAGAACCCGATCGAATACGAGGGAACGTTCGCGCTCCCCGAGGCCCAGCTGGATCGCTTCTTCCTGCGCCTCCATCTCGGCTACCCGCAGCCGCGCGACGAGATCGTCATCCTCCACGAGCAGAAGCGAGCTCACCCCCTCGATGAGATCTCGGAGGTCCTGGCGGTCGAAGAGCTGCGCAGGATGCAGCTCGGTCTGCGAGAGATCTACGTCGATCCTGCAGTCACCGATTACATCGTCCGGCTCGTCAACGCGACGCGCGAGCATCCCGACGTCTACCTCGGCGCGTCGCCCCGGGGCTCGCTGGCGCTGTATCGGGCGGCGCAGGCCTACGCGGCGCTTCAGGGCCGCGATTACGTGATCCCCGACGACGTCAAGCTGCTCGCCGAGCCCGCCCTCGCCCACCGGCTGATCATCAAGTCGGCGGCGTCGATCCGCGACGTCGATCCGGGCCTCATCGTCCGCGAGCTGCTCGACTCGGTCTCGGTCGAGGCGCCCGCTGCACGGACCGACCGGCGCGGGCTCGGGGCCGCGCCCCGCGTCTGAGAGCGATCCGAGTGCTGCGCCGTCTCGGCTTCGTCGCCCTCGGTCTCGCGCTCGTCGTAGCCGCGTTCTCGACGGGCGTCGATTACCTGTTCTTCCTGCTCTACCTGGGGATACTCCTCGTCGGCGGCGGGTATCTCCTGACACGCTTCGGGCTTTCCGACCTCGAGGCGGGCTACACGCTCGATCGGCTCCACGCCCAGGTCGGTGACACGCTCCGCGCGACGTACACGCTTCGGAACCGGAGCCCGCTGCCGAAGCTATGGCTCGAGGCCCACAACCCGTCCACGCTGCCGGTGCCGCTCCCGGGGCGCGCACTTGCCCTCGGGTCACGTGCCGAGCGGTCCTGGATCGCACGGGTGCCGCTCGTCCGGCGGGGTCACTTCCGCGTCGACCCGATGCGGATCCGCTCCGGGGATCCCTTCGGCCTCTTCGAGGCCACCGCGACGGTGGGGTCCGGCCACACGGTGATCGTCTACCCGCGCGTCGAGGCGCTGCCCGGATGGCGCTTGCCGCCGGTCGCGCTGGAGGGCACGCACGTGCGGCCCGAGCGGAGCCAGCAGACGTCGCCGCTCGTTACGTCGGTGCGGCCGTACGTGCCGGGGGACGCGTTCAGCCGGATCCACTGGAAGAGCAGCGCGCGGCAGCAGGAGCTGCAGGTCAAGGAGTTCGACATCGAGCGAACTGCCGACGTGTGGCTGTTCCTCGACCTGGAACGGCGTGTGCACACCGGAGCGGGGGAGGAGTCGACGCTGGAGGCCGGGGTCAGGCTCGCCGCCTCGATCGCCGGTCGCGCGCTCGTCGAGAACCGCGCGGTCGGCCTGCAGGCGTCAGCCGTCCGCAACCATGTCCTGCCTCCGGATCGCGGGAACCGACAGCGCCAGAAGGTGATGCAACTCCTCGCGAGCGTCGACGCGGACGGTTCCGTGCCGCTGACCGAAGCGCTCGTCACCGCGCTGCCGCGCCTTCGTCGGGGCATGACCGCCATCGTCATCACGCCATCGCTCGAGCGCGACTGGGTCCGTTCTCTGGCCGGCCTTCGCGGCCGCGGCGTAGTGGTCACCGTGTGTCTTCTCGATCCGTTCGCGTATGACGAATACCGGCGCGCGCGCGCAGGCGAGCCTTCGCTCGATGCGGCGACCACGGACGAGTGGGAGAAGGCACGGCGTGCGCTCCGTCACGCCCTTGCCGAATACGAGCTGCCCGTCCACGTGATCGTCCCGGGTCGCCGACTCGGCGAGTTGCTTGTCTCCGGCGGCTCCCGCCAGCACGTCTCGGCGAGATGAACGGCTTACCGGGGGCAGGAGGAGAGGTGGCCGAGGAGCCGAGGCGGCAGCTGTGGCGCGGGCCGGTGGAGGGCTGGTCCACGCTCTTCATCCTGCTGTTCATGCTGTCAACGGTCGGATGGGCGGTCGACGACGTCCGCTGGGCGGGCTACGGGGCGGGCAAGACGAGCCAGACATGGTTCCTCCCGTGGGCGATCGTCTTCGGTGGGCTGTGGGGCTTCGTCTCCGCGAAGGCGCAACGTCCTGCGCTCGTGGCTCATGTGGCCGGCGCGATCCTGGCGACCGCCTACCTGATCTTCGCGGTCGCTTCGTCGCTGTCGGCGGACCCGAACCTCCAGCTTCGCGTGCGCGCGCTTACCGAGTCACTCGACCGCTTCGCGTACGACCTGTTCTACGCAGGCGTCCGATCGGCAGAGACGTCGGCCTTCCTGCTCACGCTCGGCGTCATCGCGTGGGGAACCGGGCAGTTCGCCGCGTTCAGTATCTTCCGGCGTCGCCGACCGCTCCCCGCCGTCCTCCTGACCGGGCTCCTGCTGCTCGTCAACGCGCTCGTCACGATCGACTCGCAGCTCGGGTTCCTCGTGCTGTTCGCCACCGCCTCGCTCGTGTTGCTCCTGCGGCTGAACCTCCTCGATCAGCAGCATGCGTGGGCACGCCGGCGGATCGCCGGCGTCGACGAGGTGTCGGGCGTCTTCATGCGCGGTGGTCTCGTGTTCGTCTCGTTGACGCTCGTCGGGTCACTCGTGCTTGCCACGAACGCGGCCTCTGCGCCGCTCGCGGGCGCGTGGCGCGACGCCGACGACCATCTCGTGCGGTGGGGGATCGAGCTCAACCGGATCGCGGGCGGTATCTCCGGGGCGGCGCGCGGCCCGAGCGGGCTGTTCAGCTCGAGCCAGACGATCCGTGGCGTCTGGGAGTCGTCGCCCGAGCTCGTGTTCCGGGCCCGGGCCGAGGACGGCGAAGGGCACTATTGGCGAGGCGCCACGTACGACTCGTTCGACGGGCTGACGTGGCAGCAGCTCGACCGGGTGGGTGCCGATCCGCGGCCGCCGGGGGAACGGCTGCTGGGAGGTACGCGGGACGAGGTCGGGGCCGGAGCCGGCCGACGGGAAGTCGCGTTCACCGTCACCTCCGTCGACCTCCCCGGCGATCTCTTCCTTGCACCCGACGCTCCGCTCACCACCGATCGATCGGCGCGGATCTTCACGAACGACTCGCGAGGACCGCTCGTGGCGATCGAACTCACCGAGCCTGTCCGCGCCGGCGAGACCTACTCCGTCACCGCGTTGGTGCGCGAGACAGCGGAGCCGAACGGCATCACCGAGAACAAGCTTGCGGCGGCGGGGGTCAGCTACCCGATCTGGGCTCGACGGTTCGTAGAGATCGCGCCAGGTTCGATCGGGGAGGTGACCGAGAGCGTCGCCGAGGAGATCGTGAACGGGCTTCCCAAGGACGAGCGGGATCCGTACCACATCGCGCAGGCGATCCAGGACTACTTCCATAGCGGCCGCTTCAGGTACTCCACCGACGTGAGAGACCTGTGCGGGTCGGAAAAGCTCGTGGAATGCTTCCTCCGGACCAAGGTCGGCTACTGCGAGTACTTCGCGACGGCGATGGTGATGCTGCTCCGGACGCAGGAGATCCCGGCACGCCTCGCGATGGGCTACCTGCCCGGGAAGAAGCTGCCCGACGGCAGCTGGGAGATCGATCGGGGCGCTGCACACGCCTGGGTCGAGGCCTACTTCCCCGGCTACGGCTGGATCCGCTTCGACCCTACCCCGGGGAACCGAGAGAACGGGCAGACGCCCACTCGCCTGGCCCTGGGCGCTCCGGTGGCGACCCCGCCGCCGGACGATCCCGCCGCGCCGCGCCGCACGCCGCGCTTCGACCGTGAAGACGAGCGCGACCTCGAGGGTCGTGACGAGGAGGAGTTCGCGACGAGCGGACCGGAGCTCGGCAATGCCCCGGCGGGATCTCGCCCGGTCGATCGCGACCAGCTGCAACTGGTGCTCATCGTCATGTCAGGGGTCGCCGCGACCGTGGCGGGCGTCGGGTTGCGGCTGCGTCGGGCCGGGCCCGATCTGGCCCCCGAGCTCGCGTACCGCGGGGTGACGCGGATCGCGGCTCGGCTGGGCCATGGACCGCGACCGAACCAGACGGCGTACGAGTACGCGGGGAAGCTCGCGGAGGTGGTGCCGCGGGTAAGCGGCGATCTCCAGCTCGTCGCACAGGCGAAGGTCGAGGCGACCTACGCGGGACGGGCGCACCGCGCCGACGCTGTGCAGTCACTGCGCGGCGCGTACCGCCGGATCCGGGTCAGTCTTCTCCGACTCGCGCTGCGCCGACCGCCGCACTTCGATCGCCGCTGGCGCGTCCGCCGGTAGACGCGACACCCGCGGAACGTCGGACCGGCGGCGGGTGAGGAACGAGGGCGACACCAGCACGCATCGCCGACGCCCGGCGATGCACGGCGCCGAGCGGCGTTTGGATCTAGAGCGCTCCCCGACGATCCCCCTTCGCTTCTGCAGCGGCAGCACCGCCGCCAGCGGCGAGCGTGGCGAGGTGATCGGAGAGGTTGTGCGCGCGGAGCACCGCGTGCCCGTCTCGGACCGCGACGATGCTGACGCCGCACAGGACGAACGGGAAGCTCCAGAAGCGCTCGTAGGGCAGCTCGAGGAGTGTCAGGAGGATCAGTCGGAAGATGCCGTCGTGGGCGACGAGGATCGCCCAGGGCTCTTCGTCGGCGGGGACGGCGTACCCAGGGACCGCTGAAGCGCGGTTCGGAGATGCAGCGTCAGGGTCATCGCTGACGCGCGCAGCAAGGGCTCGGTCGTCGAGAGCGGCGCGACCGGCCGCGCCCGCAGGAGGTGCCACCCGGGACCCGAGGGCGGCCGACGGCCCAGGCGCCTCCGCGGGTCCCTCCGCGAGAAGCGCGGCCAGGAGTTCGCGCAGTCCCTGCTGGACGCGCGACGCCGCCTCGAGGAGGGGCTCGCCCCCGGGCGCGTGATAGCGCACGGGTTCGCGGCGCCAAGCCTCCAGCGCCGCGCCGTCCTCGGCGACGATCTCTTCGTGGCGCCTCCCTTGCCACGTTCCCTGCCCGATCTCGGTGAAGGCCGGCGCTTCGTACAGCGCGACGTCCCCGATCCGGTCGGCGATGGCTTCCGCCGTGCGATGCGCCCTGGTCAGCGGCGAATGCCAGACGCCGAGTGGAGGGCGGCCGGGCAGTGGGAGCGGAGGGGCTGCGAGGGGCGCGGCGAGCCGCTCCCCGACGAGTGAGGCCTGGCGTTCACCGAGTGGGGAGAGTGGTGGATTCTCGCGACCTTGGAAGCGGCCCTCCGCGATCCACGTCGACTCACCGTGGCGGACGAGCACGAGCCTCGCCCCCACCCGTGCTTCGTTCAGTCCAGCCGGATGACCCACAGGTCCAGCACCGCGTCGTCCGCCCGGATGCGCTCGGTGACCTCCTCGGGGACCGTGTCATCGAGCGCGAGGATCATGAGCGCGTCGGCGCGCGGGCCGCGGCGGGCGAGGTGCATGGCGCTGATGTTCACGTCGGCGTCACCCAGCATCAGACCGATCCGGCCCATCGTCCCTGGTCGATCCCGATGCCGTGTGACGAGCATCGACGGCGCCGGCGGCATGTCGAGCCAGTAGTCGCCGAGACGGACGAGCCGGGGCTCGCCCGCAGCGACCGTTCCGCTCACCGTCGTCGAGCCGGTCAGCGTGACCAGCGATGAATAGCGTCCCGCCTCGGGGACGCGGCGCTCGACGAGCGTGATCCCGCGCGCCCTGGCGATGCTCATCGCGTTCACCAGGTTGACGCGTTCCTCGGTGACCGTCTCGAGGAGGCCGCGGAGCGCAGCCGCCGCGAGTGGGGTCGTGTCGTAGGCCGCCGACTCCCCCGCGACCTCGAGCGTGAGGTCCTCGATCCCGCGCGCGAACTGCGCGTAGAACTGCCCGAGGGCGGTCGCGAGCGGGAGGTATGGCGCCAGGGCCTGCGCGGTCTCGGGAGTCAGGAGGGGCGCGTTGACGGCGTACCGGGCCGGCCGCCCCTCGAGGACGTCGAGCACCTGTTCCGCCGCCTCGATCGCCACCCGTGTCTGTGCCTCCTCCGTCGACGCCCCGAGGTGCGGCGTGAGGACGGTGTTCGGTGCGGCGAGCAGAGGTGAGTCGACCGGGGGCTCCGCGTCGAAGACGTCTACCGCGGCCGCGCCGAGCCGACCCTCCACGAGCGCGGCGGCGAGAGCGGTCTCGTCGACGACGCCGCCGCGCGCGACGTTGACGAGGTAGGCGTCCCGCTTCATGCATCCGAGCTCGCGCTCCCCTATCAGGTTGCGCGTCGAGCGTGTGAGTGGCACGTGGAGGGTCACGACGTCGGCGGTCGACAGCAGCGCCCCGAGGTCCAGCAGCGTGACGCCGTGGTGACCGGCGACCTCCTCGGTCACGTACGGGTCATGGCCCACGACCTGCATCTCCATCCCCCGGGCCCGGTCCGCGACCGCCATCCCGATCTTGCCCAGCCCGACGATGCCGAGCGTCTTCCCACGCAGCTCACGACCCGTGAAAGCGGCGCGCTTCCACTCGCCCTTCCGGAGCGACGCGTCGGCAGCAGGCACGCGGCGCGCCAGCGCGTACATCAGCGCAAGGGTGTGCTCGGCCGCGGCGATCGTATTCCCCGTCGGCGCGTTGACGACCGTGATCCCGGCGCGTGTGGCCGAGGCGAGATCGACATTGTCGACACCGACGCCGGCGCGGCCGATGACCACGAGCCGCTTCCCGGCCTCGACTGCCTCGGCATCCACCTGGACCTGGCTCCGCACGAGGAGCGCTTCGTAGCGGCCGAGGATCGACAGGAGTTCGTGGCGCGGCAATCCGGTCCTGACCTCGACCTCGTGGTGTTCGCGGAGGACCGCGATCCCCTCGGGGGCCAGCGGTTCGGCGACGAGGACCTTCATGCGTCGGGCCTCGTCGGTCCCCCTGTGCACTCGCGACCGGTCACGCGCTCGGGACTGCCGTTCGCCCCCGACCGTCCGCGGCGGCGCTAGCCGCGGCGGCGGCGCCGCCGCGGCGAGTCGGGAGGCGAAGCGCCTCGCCCGCTTGCTCCAGGATCTCGAGCGCGGCGAGGATCTCGTCCACCGTGACCGCGCCGAGGTGCCCGACGCGGAAGATCTGGCCGGTCAGCTTGCCCTGGCCACCCGCGAGCACGAGCCCGCGACCCCTGAGCTCGCGGTTGAGGGCCGACCACTCGACCCCCGCTGGCAAACGGGCAGCGGTGACGGTGTCGGACGCGTGCCGCGGGTCCGCGAACAGCTCGATCCCGAGCGCCTCCAGACCAGCCCGCGTGGCCGCTCCGCAGGCCGTGTGCCTTGCGAAGATCCGCTCGTACCCCTCGGCTTCGAGCATTTCGAGTGCGACGTCGAGCGCGAAGCAGATGCCGACGGCCGGCGTCCACGGGGTCTCGCCCTTCGCGAGGCTGTCGCGGTGGGCAGCGAGGTCGAAGTAGAAGCGAGGCATCGTGGCGCGCTCGGCGGCAGCCCAGCCCCGCGGTGACACGCTGATCATCGCCAGACCCGGCGGCACCATCCAGCTCTTCTGCGACCCCGTGACGACCACGTCGAGTCCCCAGGCGTCGCTCTCGAACGGGACCGCTCCGAGCGCGCTGATGGCGTCGACGATGAGCAGGGCGTCGGGAGCCGCGTCACGCACCACCGAAGCGAGCTGCTCGAGTGGGTTCGTGACCCCCGTAGACGTTTCATTGTGGGTGAGGAGGACCGCCCTCGCGCCACGCCCCGCCGCCGCCATCGCCGCTAACGCCTCTCCCACCGCATCCGGCTCCGCCGCGCGACCCCATTCGACGTCAAGCTTGGTCACGTCGGCGCCGTAGCGCATCGCGATCTTCGCGAACCGGTCGCCGAACGCACCGATGCTGACCGACAGGACGGGATCTCCCGCCGACAGCTGGTTCACCACGGCCGCTTCGAGGCCGCCGGTGCCCGACGCCGTCAGGATGACGAGGTCGTTCTCGGTGCGGAACGCCCGCTTCAAGCGGCTCACGACGCGCTCGAGGAGCGCCTTGAACTCGGGTCCTCGATGGTTGACCATCTGGCGCGCGCCGGCCTCGCGTACGGGGGCGGGCAGAGGAGTGGGGCCTGGGACGCGTAGGTACGTCGTCTGATGGTCGGTCACGGGTCGGGGAACCTCGGTCAGGAGCGGCTGGCGAAGGTCATCGAGAACGGATCGGGGGCACGCGCGCCGCTCCTCGATGGTAACGGCGAGGGCTAGACTCCGCCCATGCCGAGTCGCCCGAAGACGAGCCCGGACCGGACGCAGCCACTCCGGCTGCCGACTCCCTCCGCTGCCGCCGGCGCGCACGTCCCGCTCGCCGCTCGCGTCCGGCCGCGGAACCTCTCGGAGTTCCAGGGACAGGAGCACCTCGTGGGCGAGCGCGGCGCGCTGCGTCTCATGGTCGAGCGGCGCCACCTCGTGTCGATGGTGCTATGGGGCCCGCCCGGCGTCGGCAAGACCACGCTCGCACGGCTCCTCGCCGACGCGGTCCGCGCTCCCTTCGCCACCCTGAGCGCGGTGATGAGTGGGGTGGCCGACGTCCGAGCGATCATCGCGAGCGCGCGCGAGTCGATCGAGGGCGGCGGAAGCTCGACCATCCTGTTCATCGACGAGATCCATCGGTTCAACAAGGCGCAGCAGGATGCGCTCCTCCCGCAGGTGGAGGACGGCACGATCACATTGATCGGCGCCACGACCGAGAACCCGTACTTCGAGGTGAACTCCGCGCTGTTGAGCCGGCTGCGCGTCTTCCGGCTCGAGCCGCTCACCGACCAGCAGGTGGCGGCGGTCGTTCGAGCCGCCATGGAGGACGAGCGCGGGCTCCGCGCCGGGGTCGAGCTGGGCCAGCAGGCGCTCGACCACCTCGTCGCGATCAGCGGGGGCGACGCTCGGGCTGCACTGAACGTGCTCGAGGCGGCGGTCGCGTTCGCACGGGGACGAGACGCTGACCCAGGGGAACCGGTGCGACCGACCCTCGAGCAGATCGAGACCGCCGCGCAGGAACGTGTGCTCGCGTACGACAGGGCGGGCGACGGCCACTACGACACCGTGAGCGCGTTCATCAAGAGCATGCGCGGCAACGACCCTGATGGCGCTCTGTACTGGTTGGCGACGATGGTCGCGGCTGGTGAGGACCCGCGGTTCATCGCCCGGCGGGTCATCATCAGCGCCAGCGAGGACGTCGGCAACGCCGATCCGCGCGCACTCCAGGTCGCCGTGGCCGCCGCCCATGCGCTCGACTGGGTCGGACTGCCCGAAGCCCAGTACGCCCTCGCCCAGGCCACCGCGTACGTCGCCAGCGCCCCGAAGTCGAACCGGGCGGGTGCGGCGTACTGGGCGGCGATGGGCGACGTCCAGGCGAGGGGATCGCTCCCGGTCCCGATGCACCTCCGAAGCGGCACGTGGCGCGAGCGCCGGGACCACGGGATCGGGCTCGGATACGTGTACCCGCACGACTACGAGGGCGCCGACGTCGAGCAGCAGTACCTGCCGGACGCGCTGGTCGGGCGGCGCTATTACGAACCGTCGGACCAGGGGATGGAGCTGCAGATCGGCGCCCGGCTGGATCGACTCCAGGCAGCGCGTCGGGAGGCGTCAGAGCGAGGGCGCTCGCAGCGAGCGGCGGCATCGAGCGGCAAGGACGACGCGATGGGCGTGGCGGGGCGAGTGATGCGCCAGCGCGAGGAGCGAAAACGTGCGCTCGCAGAGCGGGAGCGTCGCGAAGCCGGAGGGTAAGGCGGACCTCGCGCGTTCTGGCGAGGCGGTCAGACGGGGATGACGCGGAGCACCACGATCAGCAGCCAGAGAACGAGCATCGTGCCGAACAGGAGCACCGCGACCCCGATGATCCGGCGCAGGTCCTGCGCCACGTAGACGTACTCGGCGGCCGCTCGGGTCGCCAGGAGGCTCGACGTCCTGGCGCGGGCGCGTGCAGGCGCGGAACGAGCAGCGGCGCGGAGCTCGTCGGCGGCAGTCGCAGGACGCTCGTCGACGACATCGTCGGCGATCTCGGCGCCAGCGTCGAACTGGCTGGCCGCCGCGGCCTGACCCTGCCGTGACTCTCGGCGTTCCGGCCGGGACGGGGCCGAACGGTTCCCTGGGCGGCGCTGCGGCTGGCGGCGCGCGGTGCCACGCGCCCTTTTCGTCACCGTATCGTCTCTCCTGCCGATCCCTCTCCGCCGCTGCGGGATCGATGGCTCGGGCGGCGGTGGGGAAGGATAGCATCGGCGATCCTGCACACCGCGCCCTTGCCAGCACCACGCGTCGACGCTGAGATCCATGCCCGACGCGGGAATGACTCGAGCGGTCCGGAGAGGCGAAGCCCGGCGAGATCGCGGCGCGGACGTGGCAGTAGATGACACCCTAGCTGTCACGACCCCCGCGGACCCTTGCGTCATGACAGCCGCACGCACACCCGAGGACGCGCCACCGTCGCCGCGATCCGCCTCTCGCGCTTCGAGCTCCGGAGTCCTCGCCACTCGTCCGACACGCCGGACCGACCGCCGCGTCTCCAGCGCTCCCGTCTCGCTCGAGGCAGTGTCACGACTCCTGAACGGCCTCGACGCCGAGCAGCGGCAGGCGGTCACCCATGGGGAAGGTCCCCTGCTCGTCGTCGCGGGCCCCGGCACAGGCAAGACGCGGGTGATCACGCGGCGGATCGCCTGGTTGATCGCGACGAAGCGCGCTCGGCCGTCGGAGATCCTCGCGTTGACCTTCACGGACAAGGCAGCCGACGAGATGCAGGCGCGGGTGGACGAGCTTGTTCCCTACGGGCAGTCGGACACCGCGATCCACACCTTCCATGCCTTCGGCGACCGCCTAATCCGGGAGTTCGCGCTCGAACTCGGGCTCACGACAGACCTTCGGGTCCTCTCCCGTGCCGAGGCGGCGATCCTCCTCAGGGAGCGCCTGTTCGCCCTCGATCTCGCGGAGTACCGACCGCTCGGCGACCCCACCCGGTTCCTGTCGGCGCTCGTCGACCTTTTCCAGCGCGCGAAGGACGAGGGCGTGACCCCGGAGGAGTATGAGGCGCATGCCGCCCGGCTCTCCGTGACCGCCGAGACGCTGGCGGCGCGCACCGGCCGGGACGAGGAGGCCGCGGCGGCCCACGAGGAAGCGCGGCGGCAGATGGAGCTCGCGCGAGCGTATGGCTCGTACCAAAAGCTGCTCGCAGAGAAGGGATGCATCGACTTCGGCGACCAGGTGCTGCTCGCGCTCCGACTGCTGCGCGAACACCCTTCGATGCACGCTGACGTCCGGCGTCGCTTCCGCTACGTCCTCGTGGACGAGTTCCAGGACACGAACACCGCGCAGCTCGCGCTCGTCGAGTCGCTCGCGGGTCCCAGTGGGAACGTCACCGTCGTCGGCGATGACGACCAGTCGATCTACACCTTCAGGGGAGCGGCCCTCGGCAACATGCTCGGATCCGAGGCGCGGTTCCCCCGCGGACGGCGCATCGTGCTCCGTCGCAATTACCGCTCGCGCCCGCCGATTCTCGCAGCCGCCGAGCGTCTGATCAGTCACAACGATCCGGTCGGGTCCGAGGCACGGCGGGACGACCGCTCGCTCATCGCGGTGCGACGGCGCGGACGCGCGGCACCCGTCCGTCACGTCGCGTTCCGGACGGTCGGCGAGGAGGCAGATGGCGTAGCGGATGAGATCGCTCGGCGGGTGGAACAGGGCGCCGCTCCCGGCGACTTCGCGATCCTCGTTCGCGCGAACGTCGATGCGGACCCCTTCCTGCGCAGCCTGAACATGCGGGGTCTCCCGTGGCGCTTCAGCGGGGCGTCAGGTCTCTACGCACGTCCGGAGGTCCGTGAGCTCCTTTCCTTCCTGCGCGCGGTGGCGGACCCGACCTCGACCGTGGACCTGTACGGGCTGGCGACCGCGGAGCCGTATGGACTGGGCGGTCCCGACCTGAGCCGGATCATGGAGATGGGACGTCGACGCCACCTGCCGCTATGGGACATGCTCGAGGAACTCCAGGATCAACCCGCGCTGCTCCGCATCTCGTCGGAGACGAGGCAACGGATCGGGCGCCTCGTCGCGGATCTCAGAGCGGCACTCGAGCTTTCGCACCAGCGGCCCGCCGGCGAAGTGCTCTATGACCACCTGAAGCGGAGCGGACGGCTCGCTCGACTCGCCGCCACGCCGACGTCCGCCGCCGAGGAGGCGCTCCAGAACGTCGCCCGCCTGTTCGAGATCGTCCGCGCGCAGTCGCGCGTGCTCGCCGACGACCGCGTCCAGTTCCTCGCGAACCATCTGAAGACGCTGATCGACGCCGGAGACGACCCCGCGACCGCCGAGCTGGACGAGGATCCGCGGGCCGTCGCGGTCCTGACGGTCCACAAGGCGAAGGGGCTCGAGTTCCCCGTGGTATTCCTCGTCGGCCTTGCCGATGGCCGGTTCCCCGCCCGCTCGCGTCCCGAACGGCTGCGATTCCCCGACGAGCTATGCCGAGCGCGGGCGTCCGCGAAACACGAGGGTGACGTGCCGTGGGCCGAGGAGCGGAGGCTCTTCTTCGTCGCCCTGACGCGCGCTCGCGACGAGCTCGTGCTGACCCATTCGAGCGAGGCTGCGGGAAGCCGTGTGCGACGTCCATCGGTCTTCCTTGCGGAAGCGCTCGACCGGCC
Organism: Chloroflexota bacterium; assembly: GCA_016781485.1. GTDB lineage: Bacteria > Chloroflexota > Limnocylindria > Limnocylindrales > CSP1-4 > YB3-1. The sequence goes on from JADDQH010000040.1 coordinate 23,935, forward strand.
GCTCGACTCCCTCTCCCCCGCGGCGGGTCAGCCGAGCATCGTCTCGGAAGCGCTACGGGCGCGCGGTGACGCGGGCCGTGCCACCGTCACGGTCCTCACGTCCCCTGACGGCGCTGGCGGCGGAGCCCGGGGCGCGAGGGGAAGCGATCGTCCGGGCGCCGGCACTCAGCATCCCTCGGAGTGCGTTGAGGCGCCGTCGGAGCGGCTGAGCCTCAGCTTCTCGCAGATCGACGACTACCTGGCGTGCCCTCTGAAGTTCAAGCTCCGGCATGTCCTCGGTGTGCCCGTGCCATCCCATCACGCCCTCGTCTACGGGAGTGCGCTCCACCAGGCGGTCGCCGCATTCAATATCCGTCGCCGCCGCGGCGAGACGATGACCGAAGCAGGACTGTTCGAGGTGTTCGCCGCCCACTGGACCAGTGAAGGTTTCCTGTCGCGGGAGCACGAGGACGCGAGGTTCGCCGCCGGACGTGACGCGCTGCGTCGATTCCGCGACCGGGAGATCGCTTCCGGGTCGCCCGTCCCGGTCGGCGTGGAGCAGGAATTCAGCTTCATGCTCGGACGCGACCGCGTCCGAGGGCGCTTCGACCGGGTGGATGCCGAGCCGGAGGGGGTCGTCGTCACTGACTACAAGTCGGGGGATGTCCGGGACCAGGCGAAAGCGGACCGGAAGGCGCGCGAGTCGTTGCAACTCCAGATCTACGCACTTGCTCAGCAGGCGACGACGGGGTCCCTTCCCGCCGCCGTGCGGCTCCACTTCCTCGACTCGGGCGTGATCGGACGCGCCCGAGTCGCCCCCGCCCGCCTCGACCGCGCCCGGGAGAAGCTCGAGCGCGCGGCTGATGCGATCCGTCGTCGTCGCTTCGAGCCCACTCCCGACCCCGTGGGCTGTGGGTTCTGCCCCTTCCGGCACATCTGCCCGGCGAGCGCGGCGTGAGGCGGGTGTCGTGCGTACACGAGGTCCACGACCGCGCCGTCTCGCTGCGCGGCTAGACTCGCTCTTCATGTTCCCCCGCGATCGGTCGGCGAACCTCGTGCTGTTCGCCGGCGCCGGGATCGCCTGGCTGCTCGTCGCCTTGGTGTTCCTCACCCGCTCGCCGGTGGGGGATGTGCCGATCCAGCTCGTCGGTGCCGGCCTGCTGGGTCTGGCCGTTGCGCTGACCGCCGCGCCCCTCCTGTGGCTCGTCTCGTTCACCCTCGGTCGCTCGATCGCCTGGCGCGGATCGTGGTGGCGAGCGGGACGGCGCGCGGGATGGCTCGGGCTGGTCGTGACCCTCTTCGTGCTGCTCCGGGTCCAGGGGACGTTCAGTATCCCGGTCGCGCTGTTCATCGTGGTGATGGTCGTGATCGTGGAGTTCAGTCTTACGCTTCGGCACTGATACGCGCCGGGTCCGGCCAGCACGGATGGCCGGACGGACGCGCGGCGAGACAGCGACGACTACGATAGGCGGACGCCCTGCTGGACCGCGGCCCGGAACCGGCGGCGTCGTAGCGCGAGAACGCGGTGTCCGAGCCCGCCCGCCCTGACTACGGCCGCCTGAACGGCTGGGATCGCTCCTACCAGATGTACACCGGCGCCGATGAGCCGATGTATGCCGGCAGGCTGAGCTACTGCAAGCGACCCTGGATCGAGGATCCCGAGGAGCTCCAGAGACGCCGCCCTGACGTGGCGATCGTGGGAGCGCCTCTGGATGACGCCGTCACCCATCGACCGGGTGCGCGCCTCGGCCCGCGCGCGATCAGGGAGGCGACCTACACGAAGGGCGGCCACTCCCTGCAGCTCGATGTCGAGCCGTTCAAGGAGCTCGACGTCGTCGACTCGGGTGACGCGAACGTCGTGCCCGCGTCGCTGGAGCGTGGCCACGCCGTCATCTACCAGAAGGTGCTGCAGGTCGCCTCGACCGGCGCCATCCCGATCATCTTCGGAGGCGACCACTCGATCACCTGGCCCAGCGCAAGCGCGATCGCACAGATCCGCGCCCCCGCGTCGATCGGGATCGTGCATTTCGACGCACATGCGGACACCGGGAACGAGGACTGGGGGGTGCTCGCGGGGCACGGCACCCCGATGCGACGGCTGATCGAGTCGGGTGCGGTCAAGGGTCGGAACTT
>JADDQH010000109.1:0-2843 GCA_016781485.1 Chloroflexota bacterium
TCACGCCTGGTTCTGGCCGTGATCCGGCTGTTGAGGCGGGGTTGCGGCGTTTTCTTTGCGGCCGAGTGTAGTCACTACAGTCCGTCCGCTTGGTCGGGTAGTGTTCGGTCTATGTCGAGAGCTGTTGGGGCGTCGAGCGCGATGCATGTGGTCACAACGCGGCAGCGGCGGGGCGAGAAGGAGTACACCGCGACGTTGCTGCGCCGCTCGTATCGGGAGGGCGGCAAGGTCAAAAAGCAGACACTGGCCAACCTGTCGCATCTGCCCGACGGGCTGGTCGAGGTGATCCGCCGCTATCTGCGCGGCGAGCGGTTCGTGGCCGGCGGCGAGCTGCGCATCGAGCGGTCGCTGCCGGCCGGGCATGTCGCCGCGGTGCTGGCGATGGCCAGGCGGCTGGATTTCGCGCGGCTGTTGGATCGCTCGCCGTCGCGCGAGCGTGATCTGGCGCTCGCGATGGTCGTCGAGCGGGTGCTCGAGCCGGGTTCCAAGTTGGCCATGTCGCGGCAGTTGGGTCAGTCGACGCTCGCGTCAGAGCTCGGCGTCGAGGGCGCGGACGAGGATGACCTCTACGCGGCGCTGGACTGGCTCGGTGAGCGTCAGCAGCGCATCGAGCGGCGCCTCGGGCGCCGCCACCTGGGCGATGGCGACCTGGTCTTCTACGACCTGTCGTCTAGCTACTTCGAGGGCCGGTCGTGCCCGCTGGCCGCGCGGGGCTACAGCCGCGACGGCCGCCGCGGCACACCGCAGATCGTCTACGGCCTGATGACCGACCGCACCGGCAAGCCCGTCGCCGTGGAGGTCTTCGGCGGCGCCACCCAAGACCACCAGACCGTGCCCGCGCAGCTTGAGCGCCTGAAGGTGCGCTTCGGGCTCGGGCAGATGGTGCTGGTCGCCGACCGCGGGATGGTCACCCGCGCCAACCTCGACGCGCTGCGCGCGGCCGACGGCGTCGACTGGATCACCGCGCTCAAGGCGCCGCAGGTCAAACAGCTCGCCCAGACCGGGACGCTGCAGCCGTCGCTGTTTGACGAGGTCAACCTCGCCGAGATCACCAGCGAGGAGTTCCCCGGCGAGCGGCTGATCGTCTGCCGCAACCCACTCGTCGCCGCCGAGCGCGCCCGCAAGCGCGACGAGCTGCTCGCCGCGACCGAGGCCGAGCTCGCGCCGATCCGCGAGCGCGTCACACGCGGAACGCTCTCAGACGCCGCCCAGATCGGCCTGGCCGTCGGCCCCGCGATCAAGCGCTTCCGCATGAAAAAGCACTTCGACGTCGAGATCGCCGACGGCCATCTCAGCTACCGCCGCAAGCGCGATCAGATCGCCGCCGAGGCCGCGCTGGACGGCATCTACGTCCTGCGCACCTCGCTCGACAGCCACGCCCTGGACTCAGCCGACGTCGTGCGCGCCTACAAAGACCTCCAGCACGTCGAACGCGCCTTCCGCGTCCTCAAGGGCCCCGAGCTCGAGATCCGCCCGATCCATCACCGCCTCGAGCGCCGCGTCCGCGCCCACGTGTTCTGCTGCATGCTCGCGCTCTACCTCGAACGCCACCTCCGCGACGCCTGGACCGAGCTCACCTACCAAGACGAACACCCACCCGAGCGGCCCGACCCCGTCGCCAAGGCCCGCCGCTCGCCCGCCGCCCAACACAAGGCCGCCACCAAACGCACCACCAGCGGCCAGCCCGTGCACTCCTTCCGCGGCCTGCTCGCCGACCTGGCCACCCAGACCCGCAACACCATCAGCCTGCCCGGCACCGACGCGACCTTCGACAAGCTCACCGAACCCACCGACCTGCAAGCCCACGCGCTCAAGCTCGCCGGCGCGTAGTCACCACCCCGACAACCCCAACCGCGCCAACGCCAGTGCCCCAAGCCGAATCTCAGCGCGCCGACCGAGGGAACTTCGGCCTAGGTGCTGCTCGGCGTATGCCACCGCGTCGTCGCCGCGCAGCTCCTCTACTTCGTGACATTGGCAGTCCACTAGGGGATCATGGCGACTGCTCCTTCCGCCTGAAGCCGGCTGCCGCTCCTGCCTCAATGCGACACCCGTGAGCTTCTTCTCCGGAGCCCATCGCGCGTGACGAGTGCGAGGTACGCCAGCAGGCCGAGTAGCGGTATTCCGACGATCAGCCCGTTAAGCCCGTCGTGCCAGACGGTGCACGCCGTCCCGCAGTCGGTGGAGCCAGCTGTGCTCCAAGCGAGCATCGAGATGAACCAGGCGATTCCGACGTTCCGCAACAGCGCCTTGTGAGGCATCGGCGGCACGGTCGCCGCGAGCGCGAGCATCACCAGCAGCAGCACCCAGGTGCTCACCGCAAAGACGATCACAATCGGATCGTACCCAGGGAGTCTCGCGCAGCCACCCCTCGGCTTGTGCTTCGCCTGAACGCGACTTCCGCTTCTGCCTCAAAGCGGCGACGCGAGCACACACTCAAGACCCGGTGCCAGGCTCCAGGGCGAGGATCGTCGCCCAGAGGGCCGTCGTGAGAAACCAGATCGCTACGAATCCGCCGCGCCGTCTGCTGCCGACCCCGAAGCAGAACGCGGCGAAGCCAACAGCGGCCGGAAGTTGCTCTAGAGCGACGCGTGCAGGACGCGGCGAGTAGGCGCGTCCGTCCCATTCGAACGGCCCGACAATCTCCGATAAGAGCAGGACTCCGGCAAGCACAGCGACCGGGATGGCGATGCTGGCCCAGACGAGGTTCAGGGGACGAAGCAGACGTTCGGTCCGCCAGCCGACGGCGCGCACGCTCTATACGTACCCCTCGAGTGACGGCTCGCGCTTCCGCCTACGAGCGCTACCGGTCTTGCCTCGAAGCAGCAGCCCGTAAGCTCAGCGCA
>JADDQH010000109.1:2976-4353 GCA_016781485.1 Chloroflexota bacterium
GATGCGAGGCGGGCGAGAGTTCTCACGGTCTTGCGCCGGCCTGCGACCCCCGAAGGCGCGGATGCGGAGTTGGTTGCGCTGCTGGCGTCTGCGCGCGCCCTGCCGTTAGAGCGCCGGGACGATCGGCTTGCAGCGCGGCAGCGGCTTGTCGGCATTGGTCGCCTGCCGGACCCTCCGCCCGAGGTTCGGAAGCTCATGAACAAGCATGGCGTGGCAGTGGGCGACGGACCCGGTTTCGCCGACGCGCTGCTCCGAGCTGGTGATGACGGCTCGACGCAGTTCCACGAGGGCGACTTCGGAAGCAACCCGCCGCCCTAACGCCGCTCCGCAGCAGCTCTGCTTTCGCCCGAAGGCGGCTGCCGCTTCTGCCTCGAAGGAGCACTCACAGCTCGGCTGGAGCAGGCAACCGCGTTGACTCAGGCGAGTCTGTCGTCGATGCTTCCCAGGTGCGGACGATCTCCCAAGAGCAGGCTGAGGACGTTGCCGGGCGGCGTATGCGCAGCAGCCCGGACCGCATCGGCGCGGCCGTCATGTGCGAAGCCATATGGCACGAATCAGGTGACTCCTGGGCGTGCGTCGACACCGACAATGGCGTGCGGATCCCCGGGTACGACTCAGGTGACGACCGGTTTTGGTCGTGCGTCGTTACCGACGATGGGTCGCGATTCCCAAGCGTGCTCGTGATGACCCCAGGGCGCGCTGTTCCGGATATGGCCGACGTTGCAGATCGGCTCGAGAAGCTCGCGGGTCAGTTCTCGGCCGAAGATCGGCTCATCGCTCTTCTCGAAGCGGAAGCAAGGACTGGCTTCATCGCCCTGCAATAGAGCTCAGGGCTGCCGCGCTCGCCCTGCAAGCGGCTTCCGCTTCTGCCTCAATGCAGCAGTCTCAGTCTTGGTGCCGGTAGCGCCGTTCGAGCTCAAGGCTGACTGCCTGCTCTGGCAGATCCCCCACGACGCTCCATACCTGATCAGTTACATCGTCTGAAAGCGAGGCGAGGGCGGACCAAACGCGATCTGCGGTGCCCGGTTCGTTGCGCACGATGAGCGATTCGGCGGCAGCGTCCGTGATCGCGGTGTTGGGAGCATCCAGCGCAGCGATGAGGGCGTCCGTCACCTGCTGCCCAGGAGCTTCACGAAGCGCCGAAGCCGCCCGAGCCGCGACCTGCCAGTCCTCAGCACGCAGGTCTCGTAACAGCCGGTCTACGTCCACTGCGATGACCGTACCCCAAGCGCTGCTTTCGCCTGTAGGCGGCGACGCTGCTCGTGCCTCGAAGCAGCAGCCGGACGGCAGGACTGGGAGGCTTGACGCGTGGAACGGGCCAGTAGCGAAGGCAGGACGATCTTGGAGCGCCGCCTCCGCGAGCTCAAGGCGCTCGAT
>JADDQH010000109.1:4376-7449 GCA_016781485.1 Chloroflexota bacterium
TCGTGCGAGGTGACGCAGGTGACAGGGCCGTCGGGCCGCATCTACACCGTGAAGACCTACTCGTTCTGGGACACCGAAGAATGGGCCTCGGGCCTCTACGTGAAGGTCAAGGTCTACGCGCCTGCGGGTTGGCGGTCGCGTGTTCCGTGGGCCGGACACTTCGAACGCGGAGGACCCGATGACCCCATCCCTCCCGACCCGGGCGGTTGAGCATCGGCTCCCGCGTTTGCCTCGAAGCGGCAGCCTGGGCTCAGGAGCTTCGCCACCGGCTCGTCAGTCGCTGGCGCGTGAACCAACCCCCGACGACGCAACCCAGGACGAAGAGGAACCCCATCGCCGGAAGCACCCAGCCCGGCGCGACCTCTCGAACCGCCGGCGGCGGGAGCACGAAACCGCCGAGGCGCTTGGCGCTGCAACCGTCGATCTCGAACGGCCACGCGTCACGAGAGGGAAGGAAGCGGTACCGCGCACCGACCAACAGCTTGCCAGCGATCTCCGTGTTCGGCGGGGAGATGTCAAGCACGCCGACGCGGTCGCCGCGTCTGAGGTCACGTCCCGCCGCCGCCCACTCAACGACCACGGCCGCCCGGCGCTTGTCCCGGGCGAGTGTCACCACATGTCCGACGAAGTTGGCAGCGGCGGAGGCGGCAATCTTGCGTTCCTCGACGCACTGGGTTGCCAGAGCCCGATCGGGTGCCACCAAGACCAGCAGCGCAGCGAGCAATGAGGCGGTAAGGATCAGGGTTCGCACGCTCTGATTTTCTACGATCATCGTCGACGTTCGTCACATGCACCCTGGGCTTGTAGCCGCTGGATCACCGCTACGCCTGAAGGCGGTGACGCTGCTCTTGCCTCAACGCAGGAGCGGGCTATGTCGCCTGCCGTAGCGTCGAGTCGCGGAGCGCTCGGCGCGGGGCGAGCACTTCGATACCGATGAGCTTGCCGTCGCGGTCGAAGTCGAGCACCAGCGAGTGCAGGGCATCTAACCCGGTCTCCTCGGCCAGATCTTCCAGCGTCACTTGCTCCTGGGAGACCCCGTAGAACCGTTCCTCGTCCTCGATCAGGCTGATGTACGCCGCGTCGGCGTCGCGATCCCAGGAGATCCTCATCCGCAGGATCATCCCACCCGCATGGCTTGCGCTATCGCCTGAACGGGCGTCCGCTTCTACCTCGCATCGTTGGGGGTGGCCGGTTACGCTGGCCGCGGTGTCAGAGAGGAGCAATCGCCGGCTGGAACTTGCGGGGCTTCCGCTACTGGTCGCGGGGATCGCCGCATTGGTGGTCGGGCTGCTCAGCCTTGGTGCGACGGTCGAGGGCGCGTACTTCAACCGATCCGTCGGTGCTGGTCCCGAGGACGCGGCCTTCGCTACGTCGGTCGATGGCATGGGGTGGCTGATCGCGGGGACTGTGCTGGTCGCTGCGGGTGGGGCGGCGTGGGCCGCCGCCGCGCTCAGGCGGCAGCGGTACTTGTCCTGACTGCCGCTTTCGCCTGCCTCCGCTTCTGCCTCAAAGCAGAAGCGACTCACCCGAAACTGACGACGGCGACAGCAGCCGGCGCGTGCGGTCGGTGAGCACCAGCACCGCGACAACGAACAGCGCACCCCGCGCCTCACGATCGGCCCGCCAGAGGTATCCGCTCGCCGCTGCCTATCCGCGCGCCTCGGATACGGACGCGACACTCAAGGAAATCGCCGGGACCGGGACCGCTTCCTCTGTAATCGCTCGAGCAAGTCGATGTACGGTTTGCCCTGCGGCTTCAGGCGCCGACACGCACCCTCGGTGAACTCGTGTGCAGCTTGGTCGAGCTGCTCCGACGTTGCACCGGCGAGTATCCCGTCTTCCAAGAGTGTCGCCTCAACCTCAGCTACGAGTGCCTCCCTCTTCTCCGGGTCCGGCCGTATGTCAGCGCACGTGTACTGCTTGGGATCGTCGCGCCCACATCCGGCAATAACTAACGCAAGCGCGAGCGACGCCAGTCCGGCCTGACCTCTCATGCCGCTACTCAACCCCCCGGCATTCGTCGGGCGTGGGCCTCGGTGCGTGCACAGGTCGCCCGGCCCTCGAAAACCAAGGTGCCCGGGCTTAGCCGCAACGGCTGCACTGCTACTCAGTCGGAGCGAGTCCACGTATTTGCTCCTACCCGAAGACCTGGGCGCCTGTCGCGCTTCTGCTTGTGCCTCGATGCGAAAGCGCTCGTCCGGTTTCGCCCCCTATGACATGCTTTCTTCGTGCTTCCTGTCCTTTGAGGATGCAGAGCCACACGCTGATCGTCGTCGTAGCCAGAGCGGGAGCGGCATCGGCGCGGCCGTCATGCGCGAAGCATCGGAACACCACGCCGCAGCCGGCCGTCTCTGGAGCGTGATCGTTACCGATGGAGCTGAGTTCCCTTCGGTGCTTGTGCTCACGCCCGGTCGCGGCACTCCTTCATCGTCAGAGATCGAGGCGCGCGTTGAGGCGTTCGCGTCGCGGCTGCCTCAGCAGGACCGCTTGATCGAACTGGTGGAAGCGCAACTCGAAGCCGAGCGCGGCTTCATCATCGTCTGAACCTTCGCGCGCGCGACGCCGCTCCTGCCTCTAAGCAGAAGCTCTACGACGGCTGCGCCGCTTCGAACGCAGCCGCGTCCCGAGCGAGCTTGCTCAAGCCTCCGGCCTCCAGCCAGACGGTGCCTTCCACGTTCCACGCGTCCTCGTAGAGCGAGCTGCGAATGCGGACGCGCATCGGGACGTGACCGAGTCCGTCGTGCGTTGCTCGGAGGTCGAGCGTCCCCTCAATCGAAGACCAGTCCCGCACGCCGTCCCAACCCTTCCAGTCATCCGCTAGCCGGCGGAACAACAGAGCGAGCGTGCGGTCGCCGTCGGCCGCGAATGGATCGATCTTCGCCGTTGCGCTCAAGCCGGGCAGCTCAACGTCTACGCGCCACCACTCCTTGCCGTTCCAAGCGAAGCGCAGCAGTCCTTCATCGCGCGCTGACCGCACCTCGAATACGTCCATTCGGCCGAAGGATTCCACGACTCCGCTTTCGCATGAACGCGGCTTCCGGTTCTGCCTCGAAGCGGCATGGCGCTGGGTTGC
>JADDQH010000041.1 GCA_016781485.1 Chloroflexota bacterium
CCGAGCGCGTCGGGATCCTCGCCCCGCTGGTCGGCGAGCCACCGTGCTGTGACCTCCACCCAGCGCGGCTCGTTCCGCCGCCGCGGCCCGCCGGGAGGCGACAGATACGGGGAGTCGGTCTCCACGAGGAGTCGGTCGGCGGGGGTCAGCCCAGCGACCTCGGCCGTCGCCCCCTCGCCATTCCTGAAGCTCAGGCCACTGAAGCTGATCGCCAGCCCCAGCTGGAGCGCACGCTCCGCGTAGTCGACCGGACCGGAGAACGAGTGGACGAGGCCGGGGACGCGTTCCTTGAACCGTGCCCGCCACTCCCCTCCCCCAACCCCGGCGGACTCGAGCTCCCGGAGAAGCTCGTCCTGGGCATCCTGCTCCCCGCGCTTCGACCTGCAATGGAGGATGAGCGGCTTGCCCACGCGGAAAGCCAGCTGGATGTGGCGCCGGAGGCTCGTCAGCTGGACCTCTCGCGGGGAGAACTCGCGGTCGTAGTCGAGCCCCGTCTCTCCGATCGCGACGACCCGCGCGTCCTCCGCCAGCTGCTCGATCGCCTCGAGGTCCGCGTCCGTCTGGCGTCCGGCGTCATGGGGATGCACGCCCGCGGACGCGTCGATGGACCCGAATCGCTCGGACAGCTCGAGCGCGGCCCGGCACGAGCCGACGTCCCACCCCGGAGCCAGTAAGCGCTCGACACCAGCGCCTCTCGCCGCGCCCACGACGGCGTCCACATCCGGGGCGAAACGGTCCGACTGCAGATGCGCGTGTGAGTCGACGAGGCGCACGCGCTAGCCGAAGCGGGTGCTCACGATGGCGCTGCTGAGCCGAACGGACGGCGCGGCGGGGCGCTCGTCACTACTTCTTCTTCCCGTTCCCCTTGTCGGTCTTGCCGCCCTTCGGCTTCTTGGCGCCGCCCTTGCTGCCAGGTCCCTTGTCCGGCATCGCTCGCTCCTCCATGCCGAGGCTCGACGCCTCGTCTTCACCGAATCGTGCCACCCTGACTCGCTCCGGTCGAGAGGTCGGGACCGCCAACTGGCGTCTGGTCACGACTACTCGACCGCCTCGACCTCCAGCCGCGGGAACAGCGGGGCCGGGGTGCTCACGCGCCCGGGAGGCTGCGAGCCCCATCGCAGCAGCTCGAGGATCGGAGGCCCCCCGTTACCGTCCGCACGGTAGGGATAGGGGACGCCCAGCTGCTGCGCGGCGCGTGGTGCGGTCGCGGGGATGAACGGCGCCGCCGCGAAGCTGACGAGGCGGCACGCCTCGAGCAGGTCGCCCAGCACGCCCTGCAGCCGTTGGGCGGCGGCCGGGTCCTCGTTCCTCGCCGACTTCGCGAGCGCCCAGGGCTGCTCCGAATCGACGAAGCGGTTCGCCCTGCCGACGAATCCCCAGAGCGTCTCGAGTGCCTCGTGCAGCAGGCATCGCTCGAGCCGCTCCCGGTAGTTCGCCAGCACGTTGCCCCAGGCGCTGGCGAGCGGAGACGCATCCGGAGGGCGCGGCGCCGGGCGCTCGCCGTCCAGGTACCGACCGGTCATGGAGAGCGTGCGATTGAGGAGATTGCCGAAGTCATTCGCGAGGTCCGCGTTGTAGCGGCGGACGAACGAATCCCAGGAGACGTCGCTGTCGCGGTCGAACGCGACCTCGCGCAGCGTGACGTAGCGCGCGCCGTCCGATCCGAGGGCCGCGACCACGTCGTTCGGGTCCAGGAAGTTGCCTCGGGTCTTGCTCATCCGCTCGCCGCCCTGGACGAGCAGCCAGCCGTGCACCCAGACGAGCTTCGGAAGCGGCAGCCCTGCGCTCATGAGCATCGCCGGCCAGTAGACGGTGTGGAAGCGGTTGATGTCCTTGCCGATGACGTGGAGGTCCGCCGGCCACCACCTGGCGAACATCTCCGGGTCGTCCGGGAAGCCGACGCCGGTGATGTAGTTCACGAGAGCGTCGTACCAGACGTAGATGCGGCCAGCCGCAGGGTCGGGAGAACCGTCCGGCAGCAGCGCATCCGAACCGTCCTCGCGGATCGGGAACGGGATCCCCCACTCGGCTCGCTCCCGGCTGATCGAGAAGTCCTCGAGCCCGCCGCGGATGAAGGCGAGCATCTCGTTCTTTCGGTACTCCGGCTGGACCCAGTCGGGATGTTCCTCGTAGAGCCGCTCGAGACGTTCCTGGTAGGAAGAGAGGCGGAAGAACCAGTTGCTCTCGGAGACCCACTCGAGCTGGAGCGTGGGGTGGTTGGGACAGGTGACGCGGTCGCCGTCCCGGATCAGGTCGGCCTCGAGCCGGAAGCCCTCAGCGGAGCAGTACCAGCCCTCGTACGTGCCACGGTAGATGTCGCCGTTCCCGTACGCCCGACGGACCATCTCCTGGGCGGCACGGATGTGGTCCGCGTCCGTCGTCCGGATGAAGCGGTCGGGCGTGATCCCGAGCATGCTCTCCTGCTGCTTGTAGATCTCCACGATCTCGTCGACGAAGGTTCGCGGGTCCTTCCCGAGCTCCACCGCCCGTCCGGGGATGTTCAGCGAGTGCTCGTCGGTCCCCGTCAGGAAGAACGTCTCGTCGCCCAGCATCCGGTGCCAGCGCGCGAGCGCGTCCGCACCGATGACTTCGAACAGCGTGTGCAGCCCGGGAGGACTGTTCGCGTAGGCGATGGCGGTCGTGATGTAGTAGCGGCGCGGGCTCGTCATGGAGCCGCGGCCTCAGCCACGTTCGCCCGGAACACGGGGAAGTCGCAACTCATCGCACCCTCGTGACCGCTCCCTCAGGCCCTGAGCCTACCGGGTCGAGGCGATACGTGTCGCGACTTCCCCTGGCGATCCCTCCGAGACCCTCGGTGCTGTAGCGACGGCGCTCGCGCGACTCAGCGGCCCTGCGGCCGATTGACGCGCACGTCCTTCTCCCGCTGGCGCTGCCGGTTGTCCCGCTCGATGTCCGCGCCGCGTAGCCGCGCGAGCTCGGGCGCCGCTCGCGACATCATGTGCCCTTCGACGTCGCCCTCTTCGCTCTGGTCGAGCTCGGGCGCGTCGGACTCGGCTTGCTGGCCCTGGCGCAGCTCGTCGGTCTGCCTCTCGTCACTCACGTCCTGCTCCTCTGTGTTCTTCGCGCGCATCCCGGCGAGAGCCGGGAGATGCACCGCACCTAAGCTTGCGCCGAAACGCCGGGCGGTCAACGGGCTATCTGACGGAACTCCTGTCAACTCGCCGACACCGCAGGCCCCGGCGACAGGCACAGGAGAGCCTGCGGCACCGACCTGCTCTCACGCGAGCCGCGAGCATCAGTCGACCGTTGGCGAGAGCGCGCCGGAACCTCCCGACCACGGCTTCGAGCGGCGCTGGAGGGAGCCCCGCGAATACGGGCAGGGTGAGGATGGTCGACCGTGCGGGATCGAGCGGCGCGGGCGCCGTGGCGACGTGAGGCATGAGCGCCACGGTGCCAAGGACCGTGACCGTCAGGGCGACGCCGGAGCCGCGAGGACAGGACCGACTCCGTACAAGCCCGCGGCGACTCGCCGAAGAGCAACCTCGTCAGCGCCGCGTTCCCGAGGAGCCGCCGGTAGGCGGCAAGCGTCGTCACCCACGAGCCTGGGTCCTCGGGTTATCCGCGACGGCGGCGAGGATCGCCTTGAGCTCGAAGGGGGTAAGGCCGGGATGCCGGGCGGAGATCAGCGCGACGAGCCCGGCGACGTGCGGCGCCGCGAAGCTGTTGCCCGTCGCCACGGTCCTTCCGCCGTCCTTCCATGCGATCGGGACATCCACTCCCCACGCGCCGAACTCGACCGGCGGAGACGGGTTGTAGTAGAGGCGGACTGGATCGGGTTCGGAGTGCGCCGCCACGGAGAAGACCGACGAGAACAGCGATGGGTAGCTGTTGCCGGGAAGGTTGTTCGCGGCGCTCACGAGCGCCACGTTCCGGAAGTAGGCCAAGTCGACGAGCTCGTGGAACGCCCCGTAGAGGGCTTCGCTCTTCGACGAGAGGCTCAGGTTGGCGACCTGGACCCCGCGCTTGATCGCCCACTCCAGGCCGGCGAGGAACGCGGCTCCCTTTCCACGCAGGTCAGCGCCGAGGACGCGGACCGAGACGAGCTCGACATCTGGAGCGAGTGCCGTGATGATCCCTGCGCACGCCGTCCCGTGGCCGAACAGGTCGCCGCCGTCGTCCGCGACCACGGTCGGCTCGCCCTCGACGAACTCGACGGCGACGCTCTCGACCAGCCGTCCCATCACCGCCGGGTGGTCGCGCTCTATCCCACTATCGACGATAGCTACGGTGATCCCGGCGCCGGTCGATCCGCCCCACGCCCACTCTCTGTCGATCCCCGACAGCGCGGCCGCGCGCGCGAGCCGGGAGTGGTCATCCCCCTGGAAGGGCTCGGACCACGCCGGAAGCTCGACCAAGGGTCAGATCGGGAGCTGCGGAAAGGATCGCCGCCGCCGCGGGTCGCGTTCGCTCACCTCCGCCCAGCGCTCCGCGTCGCATGCCTCGCGACCGTGTCGAGGATGTCGGCGACGAGGCCGATCTCGCGGTCTGTCAGCGATGCCAGGGCGCCGACCCGCTCGACCAGCCGCCAGAACGGCGCCTCGTCCGACTCGTCGAGGCGGTCGGTGCTCGCGGTCACCAGGGCTTCGACCTGATCGGGACCGATCGCGTCGCCGCCCATGTCGACGAGGACCGCGCGCAGCATCGTGGATATGCCGCGCTGGACCTTGGTCGCGCTGATCGCAGCCGCGGCCTGATGTGCGAAGACGCCGAGCAGCTCCATGTCTCGCAGCGAGAAGGTCGGTGACCCGCGCTTGTCGAGCACCTGGAGGACGCCGACCGTCCGCTGGCCGTCCGTGAGCGGGACCGCGGCGATCGAGCGCGGGACGTATCCCGTCCGCTCCGCGGTCGCGCGGTCGAACCGAGGGTCCGTGGCGACGTCGGACAGCGCAAGGGCCTGGCCGCTCGAGAAGGCGTATCCGACGATGCCATGTGTAGGTGCGACCGAAAGCCCGATCGCTCCCTGGCCCTGCGGTCCCGCTGCCACCCGGAACTCCAGTCGGTCCGGTTCGCGCTCGAAGAGCGCGATGGAAGAGGCTTCGGCGTCGAACAGGGTGACGGTGGCGTCGACGATCGACTGAAGCAGCGTCTGCTCCGCGCCACGGTGGAGGCGGCGAGCAACAGAAGCCCGCCACGCGGCGGCCTGCAGAGCCTGCAGCGCGGCGGGTAGATCCTGCTCCGGCACGTCGCGTCAGACGAGGGGACTACAACCTCTTGCCGTGGGCCTCGACGTCATCGTCGTCGTCCCCGCCCGATGCGCGGCGCACGAGGCCGTGTCCCTCGACGTCCGACTCGTCGGTCCCCGCCTCACCACCGAGGCGACGTCGCGTGTAGCCCTCGCCCGGGCCGATCGGGTCGCTCATCGTGAAGACCTCCTGTGCTCACTGATGCGGTCTCTTCGGGCCCGACGATGCGCAGCGTACGCGGCGCGAAGCAGCGCGAGACGGCGTCCACGCGACACTCGCACTGTCGGCTCGGCGACATCCCCGGCGCATCATCGCTCCGCGCGCCTCGCGAGGCGGACGAGGTCCGTGATCACGAGCCGGTCAGGCCCCACCGTCACCAGGCCTTCGTCCACCAGATCGCCAAGCAGCTTGTTCACGCTCTGTCGCGTCCCTCCGATCATCGCTGCGAGGTCCGACTGCGTGTACGGCCAGTCGAGCACGACCTCTCCGCGTGCATTCGGCGCGCTTTCAGCCGCCAGGCGTGTGAGACGCATCGCGAGGCGACCAGCGAGGTCGAGGAAATGTAGCTCCTCGACGTGCCGCGTCAGGCGCCGGAGCTCGCCCGCGACTCCGGCGAGCAGAGCGTCCCGCAACGCGTCGTCGCGCGCGAGCGATGCCTGGAAGGCCGCCCGCGGCAGGACGAGCGTCTCGGTCGCCTCGAGCGCGACTGCCGTCGCCGACCTGGGCGCGCCGTCCAGAAGCGACAGCTCGCCGAAGAAATCGCCCGGGCGGAGCGTCGCGATGATCGCCTCGTCGCCCTCGGCGGACGGCAGGACGATCTTGACGGCTCCGGCGGCGACGATGTGGAGGGAGTCGCCCGGGTCGCCCTGGTGGAAGATGACCTCGTTGCGCCGGAAGCGGCGCCTGCGGAGAGTGGCTGCAAGCGCGCGCAGCCCTTCCTCGTCGCTGTGCGCAAACAGCGCGCACGAGCGCAGGCTGTGGACCGCGAAGTCCTCGTCCACGTCGCCTCCGAACCGTCAGTAGCGGACGGACGGCCCCAACCTCAGAGTCGGCGCCAGTTCTTCCTCCCAATCCTAGTCCCACTCGGGAGCGGCGAAACCCCATTCGTGTCCGCGACCCGACACAGCGTCAGTCGCGGCAGGCGACACGCGAACGGGCGCACGAATGACTCCTGCGCTGTCGCCCACGTGCTCCTCCCCCACCCCTCGGAGCGCCGACGATCGCGGCAACAGCACTGAGGTGAACGGGCAGGAGGGCGAGATGAACCAGTACGCGATGGATCTCGGGGTCAAGAGCCGACAGCAGCACCTCCAGGCGGAGGCGCGGATGGCGCGGCTGGAGCGTGAGGCGCGTGACGTCCCTCGCACGCCCGATGTCAGAGAAGCGCGCGTGTTCGGGCATCGGCTCGCGACGGCAGCCGCAGGCCTGCTCGTGGCGGTCGCGCTGCTGGCGGGCACGGCGATCGCCCAGAGCACCTCGCCCACGATGGAGGCGGCCGCTGTGCCGGAGGCGGGAGCAGGACACGACCAGGAGGAGACCGAGCCGCGCCAGTCGCGGGGCGTGTTCATCCGGTGACTCGCGGTTCTGGAAGCACGCACCTCGCCCGACTCCCACGGGCGGACACGGAAGAGCCCCGGCCGCGAGGACGGGGCTCTTCCTTTGGTTCCGGCGCCGCACGAAACGGCGCCCCAGACCCAGGCCGCGCTACAGACCGGGCCCCGACGCGGGGCCCTGGCCCTGCTGCTCCTCCTCGACGGGGCCACCCGACTGCTGCGTCCCACCGCCCGGCTGTGGATCCGCCCCACCGCCGCCCTGTCGGAGGTTTGCGGCCGCTTCCCTCCCCCGCGTCGCGACGGTCTCGCCGACCTGCTGGGTCTTCTCGGCGGCCTTCTGGGCGATCGGGCCCGCCCGCTCGCCGGCGACCGCGGCGAGCTCTGCCGCCTTGGCGGCGATCTGCCGCAGCACCGGGGCTGCCTGTGTCGTCACATTCTCGATCATCGACTGGAGCTGACCCACCATCGGGGCTACTGCCGCCGCTGGCCCGCCTCCACCGGCCGACGCGCCGCCCCCGCTCGCGCCCTCCTCGCCGCCCGATCCCGCTGCCGACGCCCCGGTCCCGTAGGTCGCACCCCCGGACACCCCCGACCCCGACCCGTAGTCGGTCGCCAGGCCGCCCGCACCCTGGTCCGGCGTCACGCTCTCTCGCCACTCGTCACCGGAGCCGCCGCTCACGCGGTCCATCGCACCTACGCCCGCAGGGTCGTCGACCGTGCGGCTGCCTGCCCCCGGGCTATCGACGTGCCCTTCGAGCTCGGGTCCCTCTTCTGACGCCCCCATCGGCCCGCTGATCGGGATCGCCGTCGAAGCTTCCGCTCCGAGTTCGCCGCCTGTCGTCGCCGCCTGTCCCAGGGGGTCGGCGGCGTAGGTCGCCGACATCCCGCCGTCCGTGGCCGGGGCTCCCTCGCCTGTACCGACGCCCGTCGCCAGGGTCTCGCCTTCCTGGTCGTACGGGGCAGCCGCCGTCGGGTTCATGCTGTCGTCGACCTCCGGATTGGCCGCCTCGCTGAACGCCTCGGCGGCATCGGCGTCCGAGGACGCCCATTCCGATCCGGATCCGTGCCGCTCCCGGGAGATGCCCTCGTCCATCGATACCTCCTCGACCTGCCCGACGCGCCGCTGCGCGGCTTGGTGCCGAGTCTACGGCGCTCGACGCGGGTGGGCGAGCGCCGCTGCACCGAAGGCCCGCCCGGCCGCGGCCGTTGCCTGTCAGTGGCGGAAGTGCCGGATCCCGGTGAGCACCATCGAAGCGCCGGCCGCATCCGCCGCGGCGATGACCTCCCGGTCCCGCTGCGACCCGCCCGGCTGGACGAAGCTCGTGACACCTGCGTCCGTGCATGCCTGGACGCCGTCCGGAAAGGGGTAGAACGCGTCGGAGGCGCAGGCCGCTCCCACTGCACGCTCCGCGCCCGCCTTCGCGACCGCGAGTCGGGCGCTATCGACCCGGCTCATCTGTCCGGCACCGACCCCCACGACGGAGCCCGCCTTCGTCAGCACGATCGCATTCGACTTCACGTGTCGCGCCACTCTCCACGCGAGATCGAGGTCCGCCAGCTCCTCGGCTGTCGGCTCCCGCCGCGTGACCACCCGCCAGTGCGCCGGGTCATCCCGGCGGACGTCCGACTCGGTAGCCAGGAGCGCCCCGCCTGCGCTCCGGAACTCGATCGACGGCGTTGCGGCGCTTCCGAGCCCGGCGTCGAGCAGTACACGCAGGTTCGGCTTGGCAGAAAGGATCTCGAGCGCCTGGTCCTCGAGACCAGGAGCGACGACGACCTCCAGGAAGATCGACGTGAGTGCCTCGGCAAGCCGGCGATCGATCGGTCCCGTGAGGGCGACGACGCCTCCGAAACTGCTCACCGGGTCGCCGGCGAGTGCACGCTCCCAGGCCCGGATCAGGTCGGGCGCCTCGGCGGCGCCGCAGGGATTCGTGTGTTTCACGACGGCGCAGCCCGCTCCCCGGAGGTCGCGAGCGAGCGCGGCGGCAGCGGACGCGTCGAGGATGTTGTTGTAGCTGAGCGGCTTGCCCTGTAGGAGATCGACGCCGCCAGCGAACGGCCCGGAGCTTGAGGATGCATCGGGGAGCGCGTAGAGCGCGGCGGCCTGGTGCGGATTCTCACCGTACCGCAGCTCGAGGACCCGCTCGAGGTCGAGCGTGAGCTCGCTCGGGAATCGCGGGTCGCTCAGGTCCGGTGCCGCAGCGAGCGGTTCTGGCGCCTGCGGCCGCGCCAGCCGCTCCACGAGCGTCGCCCCGATCATCAGGTCGTATGCGGACGTGGTGAAGAACGCGGCCGCCGCGAGTTCGGCACGCGTCGTCTCACCAACGGTCCCCGCCTCGCGAAGCTCCCGAACGACGGCGTCGTACTGCTCGGGGTCGGTCACGACGGCCACGGAGGCGTGGTTCTTCGCGGCGGCGCGTACGAGCGCAGGACCGCCGATATCGATCTCCTCGATCAGCTCGTCGAGCGTCACATCCGGTCGCAGTGTCGCTTCCTCGAAGGGATACAGGTTGACGACGACGAGCTCGAACGGCTCGATGGCGGCGGATGCGAGCTGCGCCCGGTGTTCGGCGCGCCCGAGGTCCGCGAGCACGCCGCCGTGGATGCGCGGGTGCAACGTCTTCACGCGCCCGTCGAGCATCTCGGGGAAGCCAGTGACCGACGCGACGTCGGTGACGTCCAGATCGGACGCCCGCAGGGCGCGCGCGGTCCCACCCGTCGACACGAGCTCGAAGCCGAGCTTGACGAGAGCGCGGCCGAGCTCGACCAGTCCAGCCTTGTCGGAAACGGATAGGAGGGCCCGCCGGCGGCGCGGCAGTGCGGCACTGACGAGCGGGTCGATCGACACGAGGCGACCGTCGACGCGCAGCGCGCCCGCGACGGCGAGTGCGACGACATGCGGCAGCAGCCGGTGCTCGACCGCGTGGAGACGCTCGGCGAGTGCCGCCTCGTCGTCGCCAGCGAGGACGGGGACAGGCTCCTGCGCCACGATCGGGCCGGCGTCGACGGCCTCGTCGACGACGTGGACGGTCACGCCGGTCTGCTTCACGCCAGCGGCGATCGCATCCCTGACCGCATGCGCGCCCGAGAACGACGGGAGCAAGCTCGGGTGGACGTTGAGCACACGGCCGGGGAACGCGTCGAGCACCGGGCGGCCGAGCAGCCGCATGAAGCCGGCCAGGACGACCCACTTCGCTCCCGACGATCGCAGCGCTCCCGCCACCGCCTCGTCCCAGGATCGGCGCTCGTCGTACCCGTCCGGCGAGACGACGCGGGTAGGTATCCGTTCCGCCGCCGCGAACGCGAGCGCGGGGCATTCACGATCCGCCAGGACGAGACCGATCGTCGCCCCGAGCCACCCCGCGAGTTCGGCTCGCCGAAGCGCGCGGAGGTTGCTGCCGTTCCCGGAGACGCAGACCGCGATCGGCGAACCGCGCTCCGCCGCGGTCAATCTGCGTGCCCCGCGGCGTCGCGATCTCCGAGGGCGTCCGATCGCCGTTGCCTCGGACGCACCATGCCGCCGAGCGCTCCCGGTCGCTCCGCGTAGCGTTCGCCAGGGATGTCCCCCGCCGCCACCACCTCGCCGATCCGCCAACCGGGGAGGCCGCGCTCCGACAGCGACCGGAGCGCCGCCTCGACCCCTTGGGGAGGGACGACCGCGACCATCCCCACCCCACAGTTGAACGTGGCCCGCAGCTCTGCCCCGTCGAGCCTGCCGAGCGTCGCGAGCAGCTGGAACACCGACGGCGGAGACCACGTGTCGGGATCGACGAGTGCCGCGAGGGCGTCCGGAAGTACGCGCGGGATGTTCCCGGGCAGCCCCCCGCCGGTGACGTGCGCGAGCGCGCGGAGCGGGGTCCCGTGGGCCAGGAGCGCGTCCCGAACGGCGAGGACGTCGCGCGCATAGACGCGCGTGGGCGTCAACAGCACCTCGCCGAGCGTCGCCAGGACGTGCTCCGGCTCGTCGCGCGCGACCCGGTCGGCCGCCTCGCGGTCCAGGATCCGCTGCACGGTCTCAAGGTACGGAGCCCGGAGGTCAAGATCGGCCTCTGCGACGAGCGCACGCACCAGCGAGAATCCGTTCGCGTGGAGTCCCGAACTCGCGAGTCCGATCAGGACGTCACCTGCCTGTGCCGACCGCGCGTCCAGCAGCTGCTCCCGCTCGGCGATCCCGACGCAGAAGCCGGCGAGGTCGAACGCCTCAGGCTCCATCAGCCCCGGGTGCTCCGCCGTCTCGCCGCCGACCAGCGCGCACCCGATCGACTCGCACGCGCGGGCGATCCCGCGGACGAGCTCCGCGACGTAGGCGGGCTCGACGCGCCCGACCGCCAGGTAATCGAGGAAGAACAGCGGCTCCGCCCCCTGGCACACGACGTCATCGGCGCACATCGCGACGAGGTCCTGGCCGATCGTCTCGAACCGCCCGACCGCCCGCGCGATCGCAGTCTTCGTGCCGACGCCATCGGTCGTGCTGACGAGGACGGGCTCGCGGTAGCCGGGCGGCACCGGGAACGGCGCCGCGAACGAGCGCGCTGCGTTCGTCCCGCCTTCGAGCTGCTCGGCGATGAGTGCGACGGCCCGGTCCGCCGCGGCGACATCGACGCCGGCCGCGGCGTATCGCGCGCGGTCCGGCGTCCCTGCCCGGCGGGCCACGTTACGTCTCCACGCTAATCAGCTCTTCCTCGAGCACGAACTTGTGCGAGCCGACGTCGTACGGGACGGGGAGCGGGTACTGGCCGTCGAAGCACGCGAAGCAGAATCGCTCGCGCGGCAGCTCGAGCGCGTCGAGGACGCCCCCGATCGAGAGGTACGCAAGCGAGTCCGCGCCGACGAACTCCCGGATCCCGTCCAGGTCCAGTCGCGACGCGATGAGCTCCGTCTCGATCTGGGTGTCGATGCCGTAGAAGCAGGGGTGAAAGATCGGCGGCGCGCTGATCCGGAGGTGGACCTCGGCGGCACCGGCGCGCCGCAGGAGAGTCACGATCTGCTTCGTCGTCGTCCCGCGCACGATCGAATCGTCCACCACGACGAGGCGTTGGCCGCGGACCTGTTCCCGAAGCGGGCTCAGCTTCACCGTCACGCCGCGTTGCCGGAGCGCGCTGCTGGGCTGGATGAACGTCCTCCCGGCGTATCGATTCCGGACCATGCCCTCCCGGTACGGCAGCCCGCTCTGCTCGGCATATCCGGCTGCTGCCGGCGCACCGGTGTCGGGGACAGGCAGCACGATGTCGGCGTCCGCGGGCGCCTCGCGCGCAAGCGCCTCCCCCATCCGGCGTCGAGCCTCGTACAGGTTCCGTCCCAGCATGTAGGAGTCCGGGCGGGCAAAGTAGATCAGCTCGAAGACGCACAGGTTCTCGCGCCCCTCGGCGAAACGGATCGACCGCGGTCGGGGGCCCTCCCCCAGGATCACCATCTCGCCCGGCGCGACGTCACGCACGTACTCGGCCCCCATCGTGTCGAGCGCGGCGGTCTCGGATGCGACGCACCACCCCGGATCGAAGTCGACGGCCTCTGTGGTGGCCTCCCGCGGCCCGGCTGGCAACCGGCCGAGGACGAGGGGTCGAAAGCCGTGCGGATCGCGGAGTGCGATCAGGCGCTGCTCATCCATCACGACGAGCGAGTAGGCGCCCTTGACCAACGGGAGGAGATCGAGGAGTGCATCGACCAGGTCCTCCCCTGGCGCGTCGGCGAGAAGCGCCGTCAAGAGCTCCGTGTCCGTGGAGCCCTGCAGTCGCGCCCGTCCTCCCGGCAACCGCTCGACCAGCTCGCGCGTGTTCACGAGGTTCCCGTTGTGACCGATGGCGACCGTCCTCCGGGGTCCCAGCCTGAAAGCCGGCTGGCTGTTCTCCCACAGAGTGGAGCCGGTCGTCGAGTAGCGGCAGTGGGCGATCGCGAGATGGCCCCGCAGTGACGGGAGCCGTCGCTCGTCGAGGACCTGCGCCACCATGCCCAGGTCGCGGTAGACCATCACGCCCTCGCCGTCGCTGACGCCGACGCCCGCCGACTCCTGTCCGCGGTGCTGGAGCGCGAACAGCCCGAGCGCGGCGACCGCGGCGGCCTCGTGCCCGGGCGCGTAGACGCCCGCGATCCCGCACACGCTAGCGACCCCTCCCGGTTCGGGCAGGCGAACGGTCATGGGCATCCGGTGGCGGCTCCGCGCCGAGCGCCCTCGCGAGCCCGTGGTCCCACGCATAGCGCAGGTCGCTCAGCGCGAGGTCGATCTCGTCGGCCACCCCCGCCCCTCGCTCCTCGGCGGCACCGGTGGCTCCCTCTCCCACCAACTCGACGCGCAGACGCTCGCCGCCCGTGACGCCGAGCCGCCGGAGCGGCAGGTCGTGCTCGGCGGCGAGGTGCCTGAGCGCGTCCCACGATCCGGCCGCGACCGTGACGACGACTCGGCTCGGACTCTCGCCGAACAGCTCGGCCGCAGGGGCCGACCCGACCGGGAGAGCGACGTCGGCACCCACGCCGCCCCACATCGCGCACTCGGCGAGCGCCACCGCGAGACCCCCGCCGCTCACGTCCTGTGCGGAACGGAGCAGCCCGCGTCGCGCCGCGGTCAAGACGAGCTCCTGGAGCAACGTCTCGCGTTCGAGATCGAGCGACGGAAGCTCATCCTCGGGAGCGGCGCCCGCGATCTCCGCGTAGGACGAAGCGGCAAGGCCCGGGACGGCGTCGCCGAGGAGCGCCACCACGTCACCCTCGGCACCGAAGCCCGGACGCACGAGGCGCTCGACGTCGTCGAGCAGCCCTACCACTCCGATCTGCGGCGTCGGCGCGATCGCCCCAGCGGGCGACTCGTTGTAGAAGCTGACGTTCCCGCCCGTCACCGGGAGCCCGAGGGAACGGCACGCGTCGCCGAGTCCCCGCACGGCCTCGGCGAACTGCCAGAACGCCTCGGGCCGCTCGGGGTTCCCGAAATTGAGGGAGTTGGTGACGCCGAGTGGGCGGGCGCCGGTGATGACCACGTTCCGCGCGCACTCGGCGACCGCCATCGCGGCTCCGAGGTACGGATCGAGGGCGGCGACCTGTGCGGCGGCGTCCGTGGCCACGACGAGCGCCTTCCGCGTCCCCTTGACCCGCATCACGGCCGCGGCGTGCTCGTTGCCGGCCACGGTATCCGTGCCGACCGTGGCGTCGTACTGCCTCGTGACCCAGGCTCGACTGCCGACGTTCGCACTGCCGAGCAACGCGAGCAACACCGCTGCTGGGTCCGTGCCACGCTCGGGAAGCCCGTCGTGCGCGATCGGAGGTGCGCCGGGTGCCGGCGCCGGTCGGCTCCGCGCGGGTCGACTTGCGGCGCGGTCGTACACGATCGCGTCGCTTGTCAAGGCGGCGGCGGGGATCCGCGCCAGCACCGCATGTGACAACAAGGAGGCACCGTCGGTGACGCGGTCTGTCGCGACCCGGTCGCGCTCCGTCGACCGTCCCTGCACGACGGTGACGTGTCGGTCGTCCGTCACCTGTCCGATGACGGCGGCCGGTAGCCCCCACCGCGTACACACCGCGCGGACCTCGTCGAGGCGCTCCGGTCGGACGATCGCGAGCATCCGCTCCTGCGACTCGCTGATCATGACCTCGAACGGCTCCATCCCGGTCTCGCGGCGGTGGATCGCGTCGAGGTCGATGACGATGCCCGTGCCCGCGCGGTCCGCCATCTCGGCGGCGGCGCATGTGATCCCAGCTGCTCCCAGATCCTGGAGCCCCTCGACGAGCCGGCGGTGGATGAGCTCCAGACTCGCCTCGATGAGCAGCTTCTCCGCGAACGGGTCGCCGATCTGCACGCTCGGTCGCTTCGACGACTCCCCCTCTCCGAACGGGGCGCTCGCGAGCACCGATGCCCCTCCGATCCCATCACGCCCGGTGGCCGACCCGAACAGCACGGCGAAGTTCCCGGGACCGGGCGCGACCGCCCGCGTCAGGTGCTCCTCCCTGACCAGCCCGACGGCCATCACGTTCACGAGTGGATCCTCGGCGTACGAGGGATGGAAGACGAGCTCGCCGCCGACGGTCGGGACGCCGACGCAGTTGCCATACCCGCCCACTCCCTGGACGACCCCACGCACGAGCGCGCGCGTCCCTGGTTCCGCGGGGTCACCGAACTTCAGCGCGTCGAGGATCGCGATCGGCCGAGCACCCATCGTGAAGATGTCGCGGAGGATCCCGCCGACGCCAGTCGCGGCTCCCTGATATGGCTCGACGGCGCTGGGGTGGTTGTGCGACTCGAGCTTGAAGGCGACGGCGAGCCCGTCGCCGATCGCGACGACACCCGCGTTCTCGCCCGGGCCCGCGACCACGTCCCGACCGCGCACAGGGAGCGTGGCGAGAAGCCGGCGCGAGCTCTTGTAGGAGCAGTGCTCGCTCCACATGACGCTGAACATGGCGAGCTCGAGCTGGTTCGGCTCGCGCCCGATCCGCTCCACGATCGCGTCGAGCTCGTGGTCCGTCAGGCCGAGCGCGCGGTGAAGCGGCGCGGACTCGGCCGTGGGCGGCGCGAGGAGCGTCATCCCACCACCTCCGCCGACTCCCGTCCCGCGCCGACCGTCTCGGCCGCGCTCTCCAGGAGCGATCGGAACACGAGCATCCCGTCGTCGGAGCCGAGGATCGGCTCGGACGCTCGCTCGGGGTGCGGCATCAACCCGCAGACGCGACCACTCACGTCGATGACGCCCGCGATGTCGTGTGCAGACCCGTTCGGGTTGCCTTCGGGCGCCACGTACCGGAACACGACCTGCTTCTGCGCCTCGAGTCCCTCGAGATCGGGCGCTGGAAGGAAATACCGGCCCTCGCCGTGTGCGATCGGAAGGCGAAGGGTCCGGCCCCGCGGGATCGCGCGCGTGAACGGCGTATCGCTTCGTTCGACCGCCACCCGGACCCAACGGTGCTCGAACCGGAGGGACGCGTTGCGGAGCAGTGCGCCCGGGAGCAGTCCCGCCTCGGCGAGCACCTGGAACCCGTTGCAGATCCCGAGCACGAGACCACCCTGCGCCACGTGCTGGCGCACCCCGCCCATCACCGGGCTGAACCGCGCGAGGACGCCGGCGCGGATGTAGTCCCCGTAGGCGAAGCCGCCCGGCAGCACCACGACGTCGCTCCCGCCCAGATCGGTCGACTCGTGCCACACCAGCTCCGCCTCGGCGCCCGCGAGGCGCGCCGCGTGTAGCGCATCGCGGTCACCGTTCGAGCCGGGGAAGACGACGACGCCGACCCTCACGGCCCGCCGACCCTCGCGTCCGAGTGCTCGGTTCTGCGGCCGCCCACCCGATCGATCGTCCACGACTCGACCAGCGGATTCGCGAACAGCTCGCCTGCCAGGCGCTCGACCACCGCGCGTGCGGTGTCCTCGTCTGCCTCCTCGACCGACAGCTCGACGCGCCGTCCCACGCGGACCTCCGACACGCCCTCCACCTCGAGGTGCGGCAACGACCCTTCGACCGCGCGGCCCTGAGGGTCGAGGATCCCCTCCTTCGGCATCACGTCGATCGCGAACCGATAGCTCGTCATCCGACCGCAGCCACGGTGTCTCGCTCGCCGGCGCCCGGCACCTGGTCGTCGTCGAGGTAGTCGGCGAAGGAACCACCGGTGATCAGTTCGAATGCCTCGACGTAGCGTTCGCGCGTCCCCTGTACGACGCCCGGGGGCAGGTGGGGTCCCGGTGCCGTCTTGTCCCACGGCTGCGCCTCGAGCCAGTCGCGAACGTACTGCTTGTCGAACGAGGGCTGGGGGCGGCCAGGGGCGTACGCGGCGGCCTCCCAGAATCGACTCGAGTCGGGCGTCAGGAGCTCGTCGACGAGGATCGGCTCGTCGGAACCTGGCAGGAGACCGAACTCGAACTTCGTATCCGCGAGGATCAGGCCCGCCGACTCCGCACGCGAGGCCGCGAACCGGTAGACGGCGAGCGCGATCTCGCGCACCCGCTCCGCCAGCGGGCCTCCGACGAGCTGGACCATCCGGTCGAAGTCGATGTTCTCGTCGTGGCCCTTGTCCGCCTTCGTCGAGGGCGTGAACACCGGCTCCTGTAACCGCTCTCCGTCGCGCAGGCCCGGAGGCAAAGGGATGCCGCACACCCCGCCGGTCCGCTGATAGTCCTTGAACCCGCTCCCGGCGAGGTAGCCGCGGATGATCACCTCGACGGGAAGGACGGATGCGTATCGACACACCATCACCCGCCCGCGAAGCTCGTCCGCGCGGGAGTGGAAGGACCGGGGAAGGGTCCGGGGATCGGCGGAGAGGAGGTGGTTGCCGACGATCCCCGCCGCGTTCGTCGCGACGAACCAGAACCGGGACAGCCCGGTCAGGACGCGCCCCTTGTCGGGGATCTGCGTGGGAAGCACGACATCGAAGGCGCTGATCCGGTCCGACGCGACAAGGAGGAGCCGCCCTTCGTCGAGACGGTAGAGGTCGCGGACCTTGCCCGACCGCACGAACGAGTCGACGAGCTCAGCGCTCCGCACCGGCCACCTTCTCCACCCGGGTCGGCCGGTCGTCCTCGATGACCACCTCTGGCCGGCGCGTCTGGTCGGCCCGCGCGAGCCGGTCGAGCCGAGCGATCACGTCTGGCACGTGGCGCAGCAGGTGGCGTTCGTCGAAACAGCTCTCGAGGACCTCGGGCGCGAGCGCACGGCGAGCATCCGGATCCCAGATCAGCACTTCCCAGAACTGCCGCCGCTCGTCGGCTGCCCGCAGCGCGGCGCGCTGGACGATCGCGTACGCGTCCTCCCGCGACATCCCCCCCTGCTCCACGAGTGCCAGCAGCACGCGGCTGCTCGCGGGGAGCCCGAGTCCCCGCTCGATGTTCTCGCGCATCCGCTCCGGTCGGACGACGAGCCCCTCGACGAGCGCCGTGAACCGGACGAGCATGTAGTCGAGAAGGATGGTCGCCCCCGGGAGCGCGACGCGCTCCACCGACGAGTGGCTGATGTCGCGCTCGTGCCACAGGGCCTGGTCCTCGAAGCCCGCCTGCGCGTAGCCGCGGAGGAGCCGGGCAAGGCCTGCGAGCCGCTCGCTGAGGATCGGGTTGCGCTTGTGGGGCATCACGCTCGAGCCCTTCTGACCGCTGCGGAACGGCTCCTGGACCTCCCCGATCTCGGTGTGCTGAAGGTTCCGGATCTCGGTCGCGAACCGCTCGATCGAGCCGCCGGTCACCGCGATCACGGCCAGGAACGCCGCGTGACGATCTCGCTGGACGATCTGGGTGCTCACTGGGTCGACGGCGAGTCCGAGCGAGTCGAGCGCCTCGGCTTCCACGTCGGGCGACAGGTGGCTGTACGTGCCGACGGGCCCCGAGACCTTCCCGGTCGCCAGGTCGTCCGCCGCCCTTGCCAGCCGCTGCCGGTCACGGTCCAGCTCGAACGCCCACGACGCGAGCTTCAGACCGAACGTCATCGGCTCGGCGTGGACGGAGTGCGTCCTGCCCATCATCACGGTCTCGGCGTGCTCGCGCGCCCGAGCAGCGAGGAGGTCGATGAGCTCATCCAGATCCCCGAGGAGGCGGTCGGCGGCGGCGCGGCACTGGAGCGCGAGCGCGGTATCGGCGACGTCGCTGCTCGTCAGCCCGAGGTGGAGATATCGCCCCTGCTCGCCCACCGTCTCGGCGACCTGGGTCACGAAGGCGACGACATCGTGGTCGGTCGTCCGCTCGAGCTCCGCGATACGCTCCACGTCGACCCGCGCGCGCTCCTCGATCGCCCGTACGGCCTCCTCGGGGACCAGCCGCCGCCTCGCCTGCGCGCGCGCGACCGCGATCTCGACCCGCAGCATCTGGTCGAACCTCGCGCCGTCGCTCCAGATCGCCCCCATCTGGGGGAGCGTGTAGCGCGGGATCACCGAACGCCCACGCCGACAGCCGATCGCGCGATGTCCCGCCGCATCTGCCGACCGGCGAAGTCGATCCGGCCAGCCGCACGGTAGGCGCGCTCGGCCGCCTCCTCGAGGGACGGGCCGCGGGCGACGAGGGTCATGACCCGGCCGCCGGCCGTGACGAGCCGCTCGTCCCCACGCGCGGCGACGCCCCCCCAGAACACCAGCGCGCTTTCGTTACGCGCGTCCTCGACGCCCTCGATCACGTCCCCGCTTCGGGGGCGACCCGGATATCCGGCAGCCGCGAGGACGATCGCCACCGAATGCCCCGCGGCAGCCGGAAGCGTCGACTCCGCGACGCCGAGCCGTGTCGCCGCCGCAGCGAGTCGGTCCTCCGCCGCGGCGAGCAGCAATGGCGCGAGGGGGACGGCGACGCCAGGCAGAAGCGCCTGCGCCTCGGGATCGCCGAAGCGCGCGTTGAACTCCAGCAGCCTCGGCCCGTCCTCGGTCAGCATCAGTCCCGCGTAAAGGGCGCCGCGGAATGCCGTCCCGCGGCGAGCGAGCTCCGCGAGGATCGGCCGGTGGAACCGCTCGAGGATGTCCGCCACGAGCTCCGCATCCAGCTCGGCGACCGGCGAGTATGCCCCCATCCCACCCGTGTTCGGTCCGCTGTCTCCCTCGCCGAGCCGCTTGTGATCGCGAGCGGCGGGAAGCGCGACTGCGGTCGTCGCATCGCACAGCGCGATCACGCTCGCCTCCCGGCCCACGAGCGCCCGCTCCACGACGACCCGTCTGCCCGCCGTCCCGAACGCACTCAGGACGAGCGCGTCGGTCAGGGCGGCCTCGGCCTCCTCGAGCGTGTGGCAGACGGTCACCCCCTTGCCCCCGGCGAGCCCATCGGCCTTCACCACGACGGGAGGCCGGAGTCGTTGGGCGTACGCCAGCGCCGACGCGACCGAGTCGAACACGTCTCCCTCCGCCATCGGGATCCCTGCGACGGTGGCGACCTCCCGACAGAACGCCTTGCTCCCCTCGATCCGCGCGGCACCGGCATCCGGACCGAAGACCACGACGCCTTCGGCCCGCAGTGCGTCCGCGACGCCGTCGACGAGCGGACCTTCCGGGCCCACGACGACGAGTTCGATCGACTCGGCGGCGACGAGCGCGAGCACTGCCGTGACCTCATCCGCGCGCACGTCCGGTCGGACCTGCGCCACGTCACGCATCCCGGGGTTCCCCGGCGCGACGAAGACCGCCTCGACGCCTCGCTCCCCGGCGAGTCGCCACGCGAGGGCGTTCTCGCGCCCCCCGGTGCCGAGCACGAGGATCCGCGAGGGTGTTCTCACCCGGCGCCGGGTGCCCGTGCCGTCGCCACGCTGCCCGCGATCGGCCGCCTCGGCAGCCTCCCGAGCAATCGCCGCTTCGAGGCGTCCTGTTCACCTGCCGTCCCGATCGTCCGCGCCGGCTGCTCTGACCGAACGATGGTCTGCGTCCGCTCGGGCCCCACGCTGACGAGGGCGATCGGCGCACCGGCGAGCGCCTCGAGCCCATCGAGGTAAGCGAGCGCTTCGTGGGGGAGGTCCTGGAGCCGACGGGCGCCGCGCAGGTCCGCCTCCCAGCCATGGAACGTCTCGTACACCGGTTCCGCCCGAGCAAGGTCTCCGGCGCGAACCGGCCACTCGTCGACGATCCGTCCGTCGATCCGGTACCCGACGCACACCTGGACCTCCGGAAGCCCTGACAGGATGTCGAGCTTGTTGACCATCATGCTGCTGACACTGTTGACGGCGATCG
The DNA here is from genome assembly GCA_016781485.1 of Chloroflexota bacterium. Taxonomy (GTDB): domain Bacteria; phylum Chloroflexota; class Limnocylindria; order Limnocylindrales; family CSP1-4; genus YB3-1. The sequence continues at coordinate 20,351 of JADDQH010000041.1, forward strand.
CGTAGCGCAGGGGCACGGCGTCCAACCATCCGCAGCGCCGCCGGCGCCCCGTCGTCGTTCCGAACTCGTGACCCTTCTCCACGAGGTGTCGACCCCTGTGGTCGGTCAGCTCGGTGGGGAACGGGCCAGACCCGACGCGGGTCGAGTACGCCTTCAGCACCCCGATGACCTGATCGACCTGGAGCGGGCCTATGCCACCTCCCGTGCACGCACCACCGGCGACGGGGTTCGAGCTGGTGACGTAGGGATACGTCCCATGGTCGAGATCGAGGAGAGTCCCCTGGGCACCCTCGAGAAGGACGTGGTCACCCTCCGCGAGGGCGCGCTGTACGAGCCCGACCGTGTCCACGATGTGTTCACGCAGACGCTCGCCCCACGCGATCGCCTGGTCGTACAGCGCGTCGAGGTCGAACGGTTCGAGGCCGTGGACGTGGACCAGGATCGCGTTCTTCTCCGGCACGGCGCGCTCGAGCCGCGCGCGCAGGCCGTCGGGGTCGAGCAGGTCGCCCATCCGGACGCCCGTCCGAGACGCCCGGTCGGCGTATGCGGGCCCGATCCCCCGCTGCGTCGTCCCGATCCCACCTCCCGCAAGCCGAGCCTCGCTGGCCCGGTCGAGCGTGACGTGGTAGGGCATGATCACGTGGGCCGCGTCGCTGACGCGGATCCGCGCCGTGTCCACGCCCCGCTCCGCGAGCGTCGCCATCTCGGCGAGGAGCGTCTCGGGATTCACCACGACGCCGCTTCCGACGACCGGCGTGATGTGCGGGTAGAGCACGCCGCTGGGCACCAGATGGAGCTTGAACACCTCGTCAGCCAGGACGACCGTGTGCCCCGCGTTGTCACCACCCTGGTAGCGCACGACGTGGGACACCGACTCGGCGAGCAGGTCCGTCGTCTTGCCCTTGCCCTCGTCGCCCCACTGGAGTCCGACGACGACGGTCGCGGCCACTAGGAGCCCCGTGCGGTCGTGTCACCCGCACCGCTCGGCAATGAAAAAGGCCCCGAGCCTGGGTGCTCGGGACCTGGATAGACGCTCCCCTCAGCCGCCGCACGCTTGTCGCGACGTCGTTCGGGCTGGGGTGGCACCCCCGCCGGACCGATCTGTCCCCTGTCGGGCAACGACCTCCTCCGTCTCCGCCGGCCGGACCGCCCCCGGCCGTCTGGACGAGTCCAGATGATAGCAGTGCGCCCGGTGCGTTCGCGTCCCAGCGGATCGACCTGGATGCGCCAGGCGCGGCGTAGCGTAGGCCGCTGAACGAACGCAGAGAGGTGCGCCGCCAGCGGTAGTCACTCGCGGTCGCCGTGCCGCCCGTCGCGATGCTTTCAGCCGGGAAGCCGTTCATGCAGCCTCTCTGCCTCATCCTCCAGGTCACCGTGAGTGGGGTGCGGTCTCGGCCAGCCTGGTCGTCTCGAGCTCCCACGCGCACCGCGCGCTCGTTCAGCCGTGCTGCCGCGTCCGAAGCCGAAGAGGAAGCGGGCGCGGGGAGGGGGAACCGCGCCCGCTTGAGGGGAAGTCTTTGGGATCCCGCGCGGTAGTGGGACTCAGGCGGCTGCCGTCTCCAGCTCCGCCGGTTCGATGAACTCGTCGGCTTCGGGGTGTCCGCCCATGGCCTCGGCCTGCGCCTCGAGTGCCTCGGCAGCCGACTCGGCCGCGTAGTCCTTCTTGCGGCGTCCCGAGAGCATCTCGACCGACGACGCGACCACCTCGGTCTTCCAGTGGCGGAGCTTCTTGTCGTCCTCCCACTGGCGCGTCTGGAGCCGTCCCTCGATGGCGACCAGCTGGCCCTTGCCCAGGTACTGCCCGCAGATCTCGGCGAGGCGATCCCAGGTCACGACGTTGTGGTACTCGGCTTTCTCGGCGCCGCTCCGGTAGTCGTTGCTGGCGACGGAGAACTGGGTGACCGACTTGCCCGACGCGAGCGTGCGCAGCTCGGGGTCCCGGGTCAGTCGGCCCGTCAGCAGGACTCGATTCATCTGTTCGACCTCCCCCACGGCGCGAGTGCGCCGTGGCAGCGTTGACGGCGGGACGGCGGAACGGGACCGGCGGGTGGCTGACGAGAACCGTCAGGTCGTCGCGACAACGGCGAGACTAGCGGCCGCGACTCATCGGACGGTTCGCTGACGCTTTTCTGCCTGTAAACGCTTCGTCGCCGCTCATCACTGGCGTCGGCGCCCACGGCTCATCCCCGGGCGGCGTCGCCGACGTAGAGCGCGGTCGCCCAAGCCGGGGGAATCGCAAATGCGTTGCAGAACGACGAACGGGTGTGCCATGCTGGCGTGCCGAAGCCCCACGAGCACGAGCACAGCCATGAACGAGTCTCGGCGCCTCGATCTTCGCTTCCTTCTCTACGTCCTCGCCACGATCGGGCTCTGGATCGCGGGTGCCTATCTGCTCGCGCGCGCGATGACCGGGCTCGACCTGCGTGAGCCACCCCTCGTGGGCGTCGCACTCGCGGCCGCCTTGCTCGCAGCCCTGGCGTTCCTGACCGGTTGGTTCCTGGAACGACGCGCGGCATCCCGGAAGCTCGCCACCGACGAGTGGGTCCGCCGGCGGCTCGAGATCGAGATGCAGGAGCGGCAGGCGTCGCTCGCCGAAGCACGGCGCGCCTTCGACGAGGAGGCACGGAACCGCGAAGCCGCGGTCGCGGAGACGAGGGCTGCACTCGAAGCCGAGGTCGAGAAGCGCGACGTCGAGCTCGAGCAGACGACAGCGCAGCTCGAGGAAGAGGTGGGCCGGGAGCGGGACGCTCGCCGAGAGGCACAGCGCAGCCAGGCGTCCGCGGCGCGTGCGATCGCGCAGATGCGCAATGAGATCTTCAGCCTCCACCGTGAGCGAGGGGTGCTCGGTGATGCCAGTGACGTGCCGCAGATGATCCTCCGGGTCGCGATGACACTCCTCGAAGCGCCCAAGGGACTGCTGCTGTCGCGCGAGGACAGGAACAGGGACTCCAAGCTCGATCTGGTGGCGTCCGCAGGGTTCGACAACGACCCGAAGGACAGCGCGATCGCGCAGCGGTTCGCGACCGAGGTCCTGGAGCAGGACCGGACCATCCGGGAAGACCAGCCGCACGATGAGGAACACGGCGACTCCGCCGGCTCCGACGCTGAGATCGAGAGCCTGCTCGCGATCCCGATCTACATCCTCGACGAGTTCAGCGGCGTCGTCGTGTGCGCGAACCGGCCCGGAGGCTTCGAGGAGCTCGACGACGAGGTGCTGCTGGCGATCGGCGGGCAGGCGGGCGCCATGCTCCAGAACGCGAAGCTCCACGGCGAGCTGCGGAGCTCGTACATGGCGACCGTCCGCGTCCTGGCCGATGCGATGGAGGCGAAGGACGGGTCGCTGCGCGGTCACGGCGACGAGGTCGCGCGGTACGCGGGGACGGTCGCCGATCGCCTCGGGCTGGACGCGAAGCGACGCGAGGAAGTCGTGTTCGGCTCACTCCTTCACGACGTTGGGAAGATCGGCATCAGCGAACGGATCCTGCTCAAGCCAGGCCCGCTGAGTCTCGAGGAGTTCGCCGTCGTCCGGCTCCACCCGCGGATCGGATACCGGATCGTCCAGCAGGTGCCCGCCCTCGACGAGATCGCCCTCGGCATCCTCCACCACCACGAGCGTTGGGACGGGCGAGGCTACCCGTCCGGATTGAGAGGCGAGGAGATCCCGAAGGAGGCGCGGGTCATCGCGGTCGCCGACTCCTTCAGCGCGATGACGTCAGGCCGTCCGTATCGCCGGCGGCTGTCGATCGACGATGCCTGTCTGGAGCTGGAACGATTCGCGGGGTCCCAGTTCGACCCCGAGGTGGTCGGCATCTTCGTGGACGAGATCCGGCGACAACCACCGGTGGAGGACGAGAGCTCGCTCGGTATCGCCCTCGCCGACCCGGAGTTCCAGATGAAGTTGAACGGCAACGAAACGCTGATCGGGCACGGGTCGTTCGCGCTCACCGACAACCTGACGCTCCTCTACTCCCATCGCTACTTCCACGAGGTCGTTGCCGCGGAGGTCCAGCGCGCATCCGTCCAGGACTCCCCATTCGCAGTCATCCTGGTCGAGCTCGAGGGGATCACGGAGCTGAATCTCCGCGAGGGATACGCGGCGGGCGACGCCGCGATCCAGACTGCTGCCCGCATCGTGAGCCGGGTCGCGGCGAAGTGCGGCGGCACCGCCTATCGCTACGGCGGGAGGCGGCTCGCGCTCGTCGTGCCGCGGGTCGGAGAGGAGGCGGGCGTTCGACTCGCGGGCGAGATCGTCGACGAGCTGGCGGTCGGTCCCGGCGCCCGCACCGCCGTCGCCGCCTGGCGCCCCGGCGACACCTACAGCGACGTCATCACGCGGGCCCGCGTCTCGCTCGCGCACAGCCCCATCGTTTCCCGGGCGAGCTCGCCGACGCCCACATAGTCGGGAACGCGAGGACGCGCCGTCGCCCTGGGACGCTCGGCGCAGCACGCGTACCCGTCCGCCCGACTGCGGCTCGTGAAGATCTGCGGCGACGACTCCGTCAGGCCGGCGCGGGTCCCGCGAGGTAGAACCGCGCTGAGCCCACCATCACTCCGGGTCGGCCTGCCGGAAGAGCTCGCGGCGCGGGAGCCTCGTCTCAGCGGCGACTCGACGCGCGGCAGACGATCGCGGGAGGCCCGACGCGACGAGCGCGTCGACCCATGCTCGCGCCGCCCGCAGCGCACCGGGATCCGCTTCGCCTCCATGCTGCCCTGCCGCTTGCCGCAGGTCGTCCCATCTGCCCGGCACTTCACCGCCGCGGGATGGCGCGCGGCCCGCCCCGACCGTGTCCGTCGCCCCGGCGACGACGAGGGTCACCTCGCCCCGTGGCTGCTGCCTCGCGGCCCG
>JADDQH010000110.1 GCA_016781485.1 Chloroflexota bacterium
GTCCTCGCCGGGATCGTCCAATTCTTCTCGGTCGCGGCGGCCGTCGGTGCCGCGACGCTCGCGGCGCAGATCCCGAGCCAGTTCGCGTGGCTGCTTGGGCCGTTCCTTGCGACCGCCGTGTTCCTGCTTGTCGCGAGCGCCGACCTCGCGCTCGCGCTGGGTCGACCGGATCCCCATCGCGGGGAGGAATGACGGCGCGCCTCAGCGCGTCAACGATCCAGGGCGAGGGCGTCGCGCGCGGCATCGCGCCTGCACCGACGCAGGCCTGCTCGACGCGGCCTGCACCGACGCGCCTGCATCGACGCAGGCCTGCAGCCATCGACACCGTCCTCGGGTTCCCGTCGCGCCGGCCGGCCTAACCCTCGAGCAGGCCGGACCCCGTCAGGAACAACACGGTCTCCGCGTCCTGCTCGACCAGTCCGTCCTCGAGAAGTCGCCGATACCCCGCGAGCGTCGCCGCCGCCTCGAGCGACACGTCCAGTCCCTCGAGGGACGCGATCTCTGCCCGCGCTGCATCCATCTCCGAGTCCTCGACCGCGATCGCGCAGCCGCCGCTCGCCCGGATCGCGTCGAGGATCAGGAAGTCCCCGACGGCCGACGGGACGCGGAGGCCGGCGGCTCGGGTCCGGGCGTCCGGGAACGGCTGGGCGAACCGATCGCCCGAGTCGAACGCGCGCACGAGCGGCGCGCACCCGGTCGACTGGACCGCGACGAGCCTCGGCCTCGCCGCGCCGATCCAACCCAGCGTCTGCAACTCCTCGAATGCCTTCCACATCCCGACGATCCCGGTCCCACCGCCGGCGGGGTAGACGACGACCTCCGGCAGCCGCCAGCCGAGCTGCTCGGCGAGCTCGTAGCCCATCGTCTTCTTGCCCTCTGCCCGGTACGGCTCGCGCAGCGTCGAGACGTCCAACGATCTTTCCTCGGCCGAGAGCTGCCGCGCCCTCGCTCCGGCGTCACTGATCAGTCCCTGCACGAGGATGAGCCGCGCGCCGAAGCGTTCCGCCTGGCGCCGTGCTGACAGCGGTGCGTCAGAGGGCATCACGACCGTGACGGGGAGGCCCGCGCGCGTGCCGTACGCGGCAAGTGCGGCGCCGGCGTTCCCGGCCGATGGTGCCACCAGGCCGACCGCGCCGAGCTCGAGCGCGCGGGAGACGGCGGCCGACATGCCGCGTGCCTTGAAGGATCCGGTCGGGTTCCGCCCCTCGTCCTTGCCGAGAAGCCCGGTGACGCCGAGGCTGCGCGCGAGTCGGAGAAGTGGCAGCAGTGGCGTCGAGCCCTCGCCGAGCGAGATCCGGTGCTCGCGGTCGCGAACGGGGAGGAGCTCACCCCATCGCCACATCCCCGCGGTTCGTCGACTCAGCTCGTCCCGGTCGAGCTCCGTACGCGCCTTCTCGAGGGCGTAGCGTGCAAGCAGCGGGCGGCGGTCGGACGGGCAGGTCGTCTGGAGACGGTCTGCGTCGTACGGGGTGGCGCACAGCCCGCACTCGAGGTGCGTGAGGTAGGAGTCGCGGAGGGTCGGCGTTTGGCGGGGTCCCGCCGCCGCGGCGTTCTGGTGCACCGAAACAGGCTAGCGCCACGCTCGCACGGATGGACCTTGGCGCATCCTCGAGAACAGCGAGGCGATCTTCCTGTCCGCATTCGTGCTCAACGCCCAGAACCGCGCCGACGAGAGGCGGGCGCTGATCGCGGAACACCAGCTCGAAACGATCGAGGTCGACCGGCGGCGCCTGGAGGAGGTGCTCGCGGTGTCTCGTGAGATCCTCTCCGCCACGAAGGCTCAGCAGGCGGCCCAGCGCATCGATCAGCCTCGACGGACCGTGCTCTGATCCGTCGTCCCGCACGAGGTTCAGACGCCGATGTCTTCGTTCCAGAGCTCAGGGTGCTCCGCGGTGAAGTCGCGCATCAGCCGGATGCACTCCTCCGAGCGCAGGTTCACGACCTCCACACCCCGGGAGCGAAGCAGGTCCTCGGCCCCCATGAACGTCTCGTTCTCCCCGATGACCACGCGTGGGATCCCGTACAGCAGGACGGCGCCCGTGCACATGTCGCAGGGAGAAAGCGTCGTGTACATGGTCGAGCGCTGGTAGACGGCCGCAGGTAGCCTCCCTGCCACCTCGAGCGCATCCGTTTCCCCGTGCCGGATCGGGCTACCGAGCTGGACCCGCCGGTTGTGGCCGGCGCCGAGAACCCTCCCATCGGCGACAAGGGCGGCGCCGATCGGGACGCCCCCTTCCGCCCGTCCGATCCGCGCCTGCTCGATCGCGACTCCGAGGAACCGCTCGTCGAGCCACCGCTGTTCCTCCGTTTCGCCGCCCCCCCGCGCCGCGGCGTCCGCACCCCCGGGCTCGATCGCCGGCTGCGCGTCCGTCGCGGGCCTCTCTTCCATCCGTTGCCCTCCTCAGGTGTCTCGTTGCTGTCCGGCGCGCTCGCCGATCACGCCCGCTGCTTGCCACGCGGGCTGCTCGCCGCTGACCGGGGTCTCCGCCTCGGACTCCAGCGAGTATCCGGTGGGCGGATACCTCGACGGGCGGGGGCTGGCGCCTCTCGCTTGGCGTGCGCCGCCTGATCGCCGCGTTCTTCGTCATGCACGGCGGTATGGCTTGAGATACGCGCCGGGGTACGCCACGTTCCTTCCGGAGAGTGCGAGCGCGACGATCACGACGAGGTACGGCAGCGCGAGCAGTAACTCGAACGGCACGCCCTCCCATCCCGGGAGGATCCGCAGCCGGAGTTGGAGCGAGTAGACGAACGAGAAGAGGAGCGCTCCGGCGACCGCGCGCCAGATCCCCCAGCGACCGAAGATGACGAGCGCGACGCAGACCCACCCCCTGCCCGCGATGATGTCGAGCGTGAAGGTCCCGAGTGCAGCGAGCGTGAAGAACGCGCCACCGAGGCCCATCAGCGCACCGCCGATCATCAGCGCCGCGTAGCGCGTCCGGAAGACGTTGATCCCGGCCGCGTCTGCCGCCTCCGGATTCTCTCCCACGGCTCGCAGCGCGAGGCCGAAGCGGGTCCGCATGAGGATCCACCAGGCCAGCGGGACCACGAGCAGGAACGCCACGTAGGTGAGCGCGTACTGGCTGGTCAGCCCGCCCAGGCCCAACGGGTCGATCACCGGGTATGGCTCGATCTTGCGCAGCCGCTGGCCGGCGCCGAACGCGAGTCGGTTGACGAACTCTGACACTCCGATGAGGAACAGCGTCAGTCCGAGTCCGGACACGTGCTGGTTCGCACCGAGCGTCACGGTCAGCAGCCCCATCAGGCCGCCCGCCAGGAGCCCGACGACGACCGCCGCGAGGAGCCCGAGCTCGAGATAGCCGGTCCAGTACGCGGTCGCGAACCCGAAGAATGCGCCCGCATACATCGTGCCCTCGATGCCGAGGTTCAGGACTCCGGCGCGCTCCGAATACGTCTCGCCCACGGTGCCGAACGCGAGCGGCGTCGCGTTGCGGAGCGTTGCGGTGAGGACATCGAGAAGGAAGGTCATGCCACCGTGAGCCTCACCGCTCCAGGCGGAACGAGGAGCTGCGGTCGGGCCGGCAGATACCATCCTGCCGACGCCCGGAACGGAAGCTCACGCGAGCGGGGCGTCCTGGACGCCGGCGGGGCCGCCGGGGGAAACCGTATCGGCCGTCGCGCTCTCGTCCCGGCTGCCGCGCCTGGCCCGCACCGCGAGCAGCGCCAGCGCGCCGATGGTCACGAGCAGCAGGGTCGCCTGGACGATCTCGCCGAGCTGCGACGGGATCCCGAGTGCGCGCCCAGCGGTGCCGGCTCCGACCCTGAGGTCCCCCAGGAGCAGTGCGGCCAGCCCGACGCCCGGCATCGTGAGCCCGCCGAGCGTCGCCACGACGATCCCCGTATATCCGAATCCCGGCGAGAGTCCTCCCGTCAGTCGATATTGGATGCCGCCGACCTCGCTGACCCCGGCGACGCCCGCGATCGCGCCGCTGACGAGCGCCGCTCGGAGGAGCGTTCCGTTGACGTCGAGACCTGCGAAAGCGGCCGCCCGCGGGCTCGACCCGACGGCGCGGAGCCGAAGCCCCGTCGGGGTGCGGGTGAGCACGAACCAGGCGACGGCGATGACCACGAGCGCGAGCACGAACCCGATGTGCAGCCGCGACCGCCCGAGTAGGGCCGGGAAGACGGCGGACTCCGCGATCCGCGGCGACTCCGGGAAGCCGGTCTGCGGATCGCGCCAGGGACCGTTGAGGAGTGCGCTGACGACGAGCGCCGCGACCGGGTTCAGCAGGAGCGTGGTCACGACCTCGTCGATGCGGAACCGTACCCGGAGGACCGCCGGCACGAGTGCCCACAGCGCGCCGGCGAGCGCTCCACCGGCGATCATCAGCGGCAGGGCGAGGACCGCCGGGAGACCGCCCACGACCATGCCGATCCCTGCGGCGGCGATCGCGCCGGCAAGCAGCTGACCCTCGGCGCCGATGTTGAAGTACCCGGCGCGGAACGCGATGGCGACCGCCGCCCCAGTGAACAGGAGCGGGGTCGCGGTGACGAGTACCTCGAGCAGCGTGAAGCGCGACGTCAACGGCTCGACGAGGAACCGGTAGTAGGCCTGGATCGGGTCGGCGCCCGCGACCAGCACGAACGCGGCCGTGACGACGAACGTGACCGCGATCGCGAGTGGGATGAGCAGTGGGGCAGCCGTGACGACCGACCCCATGCCGCCGAGCCGCCTGGGAAGTGCGAGGCCACCCAGCCGTCGCGCGATCACGGCCTCACCGCCGGCTGACCGCGGACGGCCGCCAGGCTCACGCCGCAGCTCCCGATGTGGCCTCCGCATCCCGGCCCGCCATCAGTAGCCCGAGCCGAGCGGGGTCCGCCTCTCCGACGTCCAGTCGCCCCACCACCCGCCCCTCGTAAAGGACGATCAGCCGATCGGCAAGCGTGAGCAGCTCGTCGAGGTCCTCGGATACCAGCAGGATCGCAGCGCCGCGCGCGCGCTGCGCAAGGAGCTGGGAGCGGACGTACTCCGTCGCGCCGACGTCAAGCCCGCGCGTCGGCTGGGAGACGACGAGCACCTTCGGCTCGCGCGAGAGCACGCGCGCCAGGAGCACCTTCTGGATGTTGCCGCCCGACAGGGTTCGGACGGGGTCGTCGGGACGCGCACGGATCCCGAACCGTTCGATCAGCTCCTGTGCGTGAGCGCGTATCGCCCGCTGATCGAGTCGGCCGCCTCTGCGGAAGTCATCAAGCCGCTCCAGGACGAGGTTGTACGCGACACTCAGGTCGCCGACGACGCTCGCGTGGCGGTCCTCGGCGATCCGTCCGATCCCCGCTCCAAGGGCCTCCGGGACCCCGCGTCCGCCGAGACGGCGTCCGTCGACCTCGATCGACCCTCCGGTCGGTCGACGCGTTCCCGAGAGGACTTCGACCAACTCGGTCTGCCCGTTTCCCGATACCCCGGCCACGCCCACGATCTCCCCGGCCGCGACCTCGAGTGATACGTCGCGGAGAGCCGGCAATCCGTGTGCGCCGGCCGCCGCCAGCCCGTCGACCCGCAGGACCCCTCGTCCTCGGCTCGCCTTGTCCCGCCGAGTGACGCCGATCGTCGGCCGCCCGACCATCATCTCCGCCAGCGTTCGCTCGCCGACGTCGGGGGTCTCGGCCGTGCCCGCGACGCGTCCCCGCCGCAGGACCGTCACTCGGTCCGTGATCGAGAGCACCTCGCCGAGCTTGTGGCTGATGAACACGACGGTCATGCCGCCCTCGGCGAGCCTGCGGAGCGTCGCGAAGAGCGCGTCGACCTCCTGCGGCACGAGCACTGCGGTCGGTTCGTCGAGGATGAGAACGCGGCAGTCACGAGCGAGCGCCTTCAGGACCTCGACCCGCTGCTGCTCGCCGACGGACAGGTCTCCGACCCGAGCGTCAGGCCGGACCCGGATCCCGAACCGCTCGGACGCCTCGCGGGCGGCCGCCTCCGCCCTGCGGAGGTCGAGCTTGACTCCTCTTCCCCGTCCGAGGGTGAGGTTCTCGGCGACGGTCATCGGTCGCACGAGCGCGAAGTGCTGCGTGACCATCCCGATCCCGGCCGCGATCGCGTCCTTCGGAGAGCGGATCGTCACGGCCCTCCCGTCGATCCGGATCTCGCCGGCGTCGGGTGCGGTCAGGCCGTAGAGGATCCGCATCAGCGTCGTCTTCCCGGCGCCGTTCTCGCCCAGCAGCGCATGGATCTCGCCGCGCCGGAGGGACAGCTCGATCCGGTCGTTGGCGACGAGATCGCCGAAGCGCTTGGTGATGCCGGTCAGCTCGACGACCGGGGCGTCGGACGCGGCATCCCTGGGCTCGCGCCCGATCGGTCCGCGCGTGTCCACCTGGCTCAGAGCAACTCGGCGCGGCTCGCGCGGTACCGCGGACGGTCTCGATCGTCAGTCGCCGGCGACGACCGAGCCCGGCGGCTGCGCCTCGTTGATATCGACACGGAAGGCGCCGCTTCGGAGCGCCTGCTCCGTCTCCTGCACTTTCTGGATCAGGTCAGCCGGGACCCCGCCCTTCACGCCGGTGTTGATCTCGGCGAGTGCGGCTCCACGCTTGCCCATCATGCTGAAGTCCCGCAGGTCCTGAGCGGTGTACGCGCCGGCCTGGACCTGGTCGATCACGTACTTCACCGTGGGGCTCATGCTCCAGGTAACGCTGCTGACCACGTGCTCTGGCGCAAGCTCACGCTGGTCCGACATGTTGCCGAACGCGAGCAGCCCCTTCTCCTGCGCGGCCTCGATGACGCCGAACCGCTCTGCATAGAGGACATCCGCTCCCGCGTCGATCTGGGCGAGCGCCGCTTCCTTGGCCGCTGCCGGGTCGAACCAGCTGTTGATGAACGTCACCTTGGCGGTCACGTCCTTGTTCGTTTCCTGGGCGCCCGCGATGAACGCGTTCGTGATCCGGTTGACCTCGGGGACCGGGTACCCTCCCACGACGCCGATCGTGTCCGTCTTCGTCAGGCCGCCCGCAAGCATGCCCGCGAGGTACGCCGGTTCGTGGATCCAGTTGTCGAAGACGGAGAGGTTCGGGTCCGCGGGCCCGCCGCCGGACCCGAACACGAACGCGATGTCGGGGTAGTCCGCCGCGACCTCGCGGACCGCCTCCTCGTTGCCGAACGCGTCGCCGAAGATGATGTCGGGCTTGTTCTGCTCGGCGATCTCGCGCAGGACGCGACCCATGTCGCCGGCGTACCCGATCGCGTCGGTGAAGTCGTACGTGATCCGACCCGCCTGCTCCTCGGCCTCGAGGGCGCGGTGGATCACGCCGTCCCAGGGCTCCTCGATCTCGGTCGCGAAGGCGCCGAAGACGCTCAGCTGCTCCCCACCGCCGCTCGCGGTGCCCGCCGGGCTGGCCGCCGGGCTCGCGCCGCCC
>JADDQH010000042.1 GCA_016781485.1 Chloroflexota bacterium
CCAGCTCCGCGATCGCCCGCCCGAACTCGCCCGAGCGGAACTCCTGCCCGTTGTCGGTCAGCACGCGCTCGAGGCGCCAGCCGTGCGCCGCGAGATCGGCCGCCACCCGACGCGCGAGGCCCGACGCCTCCCTCGCGGAGGGGTTGAGCGGCGTGGCCCCGAGCTGCGCCCACACGTGGGAGCTCGCGATGTCGATCGCGGTGTCCTGCCACACCCGCCCCTGGGACCCCGCGAGGCGACCGATGTGGAAGCAGTCGAAGCCGACCAGCTCGCCCGGCCCGCTCCACCTCGAGGTGCCGGGCGGCGAGCGGCGTCGATCGCTCCGGTTCCGGCGGCGCGGCGTAGCCGGCCACGAGCGAGAGGCGCCGGATGCGTCGCGACAGGCCGTGGCGTCGGAGCACGCGCCACACCCCGTTGGGGCTCACGCTGATGCCGCCCCAGCGCTCCTGGGCGAGCGTCGCGCTCACGCGTCGGGGGCCGAGCCCCGGGTGGGCGAGGCTGAACGCGAGGATGCGCTGCTCGATGACCGGGCTGAGCTGGTTGGGCATCCGGGGCGGCCGGCGCTCTCGAGGCCGGAGCATCTCGATCCCGGAGCGCTCGGCGGCGCGCTTCCAGCGGTAGTAGGTGGAGCGGTGGACCCGAACGGTCGGCACGCCTCGCCCACGTCACCGAGCTCCCGGGCGAGGTCCAGCAGCCGCAGCCGGAACCCGTACAGCACGTCATCATTGACCACGGCGGCGCCCCTCCTGCTCATCGCTTGCAACACGACAAGCATGGGGTGGTGCCGCCTTCGTCTACTCGGCGGTGGCGCGCCTCGCTGTCGCGAGAACTCGGGGACTGTTCACGCTAGTGCTCCCCTGAGGCGCGCTCGGGCGTGCACGCAGCCAGACGTCAGGTGGACGAACGGTCGTCTCCACGAGCTTGAGCCGCCACGCCGCCGCCAGTTCATCGGCGCCGGATCCGGCGACCGGCGTGGGCGCGCTTCGTCCCCCGATGACGACGGGCGCGACGCAGCACAGGACCTCGTCGATCAGACCGACCGTGAGCACGCCAGCCAGAAGCTCGCCGCCGCCCTCGACCAGGATCTCGTTCAAACCCATCCGCCCGAGCGCGGCTGCGAGCTCGCCAAGGTCGACCCGACCGTCGTCAGCGGCGAGAGGGAGCAAGGTCACTCCAGCCTGATGCAGTCGTTCGGCCCGGCTGTTGCCGCCAGGATCGCCGTCGACGAGGTCTGCGGCGTAGGCGACGATCGTCTTGCCGGGCGCCTCGCGGACGAGCGCGGCATCGGCGCGCGGCGGGACGCACGCGGCTGTCGACGACGACGCGCGCGGGCTGCCGGCCATCCGCTGGCGCTGGTCGCACCGTCAGCCGCGGGTTGTCGATGAGGACCGTCCCGATGCCCACAACCACCGCCTCGACGCGGTCCCGCAGCTCGTGCGCATAGCGGCGCGACGCGTCCCCGCTGATCCAGCGCGCGTCGCCGGAGCGCGTCGCGACCTTGCCGTCGAGGCTCATCGCGTATTTAGCGGTAAACCACGGCCGCCCGGTGCGCTGACGCTTCAGGTAGCCGCGCACGAGCTCCGTCGCGGCCTCGTCGCTCGTGAGCGACGCCTCAATGCCTGCTGCGCGAAGTGCCGCGCGACCCGCGCCGTGCACACGAGGATCGGGGTCCTCGACCGCGAACGCGACCTCGTGATTCCGGCGGCCAGGATCGTATCGGTACAGGCAGGGGTGCGGCCTTGGTGGCAGCACGGCTCGAGCGTCGAGAACAAGGTCGCGCCCCGTGCAGCCTCGCCGACGGTCGCGAGCGCCACCGCCTCGGCGTGCGGCTCGCCGGCCGCTCGGTGGTAGCCCTCACCCACGATCACGCCGTCGCGCACGACGACCGCGCCCACGGGCGGGTTCGGAGCGGTCCGGCTAAGGCCATACGCCGCCAGCTCCACCGCTCGGGTCATCGGGTCCATCTGCCGTTCGCCCGTCGTCCTTCCAGACCCCGGGGCACGACAGCGTTCCAGGTGCGTCCAACCGACGCACCGCGCCGACGCCTTCTTTCATCCGGACTGTCACCGTCGGCTCCGTTCGGGGCGTCTCGCCCTTCGGATCGTGCTGACGCCCTCGCATCGGAAGCGACAGCTCGTGGGCTCCCTCGGCACGTGGCCGAGAACTACCACCGATCGGGAATTTCACCCTGCCCCGAAGGCTGGATCGAGTGTAGCACCGCGGCCGCGACACCCAACAGCACGGCGTGGAGCCGAGCGCCCGCCGCGAGTGCGCTCTCAAACGCTCAGTGCGCCGGTCCACAGCTGGAGGATCCCGAAGGCGGCGCTGACGGCGAGGATCGTGAGCGCGGCGATGAGCGCGCCAAGGAGCATGGCGGTGTCCGGCCAGCGCCAACTCATGGACCGGTAGTGCGTCCGGCGTCGTGAGGCAGCGAAGCCGCGGGAGTCCATGGCGAGCGCGAGGCGATCAGTCCTCCGGACGGCGCCGGCCAGGACGGGGATGAGCAGACGACGCTGCTCGACCCACCAGCCGAGCGGCCCGGCCGGAGCCCGGTAGCCGCGCAGCCGTTGTGCCAGCCGAACCGTTTCGAACTCACGCTCCAGGGCAGGCAGCAGCCGGTAGCCGGCGAGCGCCGCGTATGCCAGCCGCGGCGGCACTCTCGCCTGCTGCACGAGGCTGCGCACGAGATCGGTCGGGTCGGTCGACATCACGAACAGCACGCTGAACGCCGCTATGGCGGCCACGCGCTCGGCGAGCGAGAGCCCGATGAGCGCGCCTTCGACGGTCGCGGTGAACGGTCCCCAAGCCCAGATCACGGTCGCTCCTTCCGGCTGGTTGACGAAGAGGGCGTTGGTGACCACCAGGCTCACGCTGAGAAGCCAGAACGGCAGCAGCGAGGCCGCCAATCGGGTGGGCGGGGTGCGTCCGAGGACGGCGCCGATAACGAAGGCACCTGCGACAAACGCCAGCGGGGTCACCGGATCGAAGACGAGTGTCAACACCAGCGTGATCGTCAGATGGGCGAGCAGCTTGGCGGTGGGGTTGCGACGCCGAAGCCAGGAGTCGACGTCGCTATAGGTGAAGACCGTCACGAGGCGACGACGCTTACGCGAGGCGTGCCGCCCCCGAGCTCGGGCCCAGCCATCGGGTCGAGGTTCCTCCAGCGGATCGACAGCGGCACGTCGGCGCCGAGCGAGCGCGCGCGCGCCAGGATCCGCCACAGCGCCGGCGGCCGCTGCCCGGCGGACTGGACGAGCGAGTCCTGTGTCAGCAAGACATCCGGCGGCCCGTCGAACGCGACGTGGCCGTCTATGAGCGCCACCACCCTATCGGCGATCTCCGTGACGAGTCCCAGATCGTGCGTCGCCAGCACGATCGCAAGCCCCTCATCGCGCAGCGCCGCGATCTGATCGAGGAGGGCGAGCGCCGAGCGCCTGTCCTGGCCGTAGGTCGGCTCGTCAAGGAAGAGCACACGCGGTTTCTCAATCAGCGATGCAGCCACGCTCAGCCGCCGCTTCTGCCCTTCGCTCAGTGTGAACGGGTTCGCCCGCGCAACGGCTGCTAGGTTGTAGCGCTCCAACGCGGACGCTATGAGCCGGTCCACCTCGTCCGCGGTGCGGCCGAGAGCTCGCGGCGCATACGCGAGCTCGTCGGCGACGCTGTTAGCGACGAACCCGGCCTCCGGGTTCTGGAAGACGTGGCCGATGCGCCGGGTGGCAGTACCCGAGCGGCCGTCAAGCCGCGCGCCGTCGAGGGATACCGTCCCTTCCGCGACCGGGAGGAGACCGCTCAGGACCCGCAGCAGGGTCGTCTTGCCGCTCCCGTTCGCTCCGACGATCGCGACGAGTTCTCCCTCCCGGACGCCGAGGTCGACCCGCGCCAGCGTGAGCTGACCCTGCGGAGACCGCGGATACCGGTGGGACACCCCTTGGGCAGCCAGGACGACTCGTCCGCTCCCCGGCGTTCGGCGGCGTGACGCGGCCGAGCGCAGCCTCGCCTGTACCGATGGTTCCTCCGCGATCCAGCGCGCGGCGCCGGCCTCGGTAAGTGGAAGCGGTTCGTTGGCGTCGAGCGCGAGCGCGAGCGCGACGGACGTCGGCAGCCAGACGCCCAGCTCGTGACAGCGGAGCGCGGTTTGGCGCGAGCCGAAGACGGTGTACGGCGAACCGTCACCGACCAGCCTGCCACCGTCGAGCAGCAGGCAGCGATCGATCAGGTCCGGCGGCAGGACGTCGAGATCGTGTTCCGCCACGACGAGGGTGAGCGCCTGTGACAAGGCGAGTCCGGTCAGCAGCTGGTACAGCCCCAGCCCGCTCCTCGCGTCGAGATGGGCGGTCGGTTCGTCGAGGACGAGGATCGAGGGGTGCATTGCCAACGCCGAGGCGATAGCGACCCGCTGCTGCTGGCCCCCCGAGAGGTGGTCGAGGAGCCAGCGTTCGCGTTGCTGGAGTCCCATGGCGCCCAGCGCGGCAGCCACGCGCGAGCGCATCTCATCCGGCGGCACGCCGAGGTTCTCGAGTCCGAACGCCACCTCGTCGTCGACGTGCAGCATGGCGAACTGGCTCGTCGGGTCCTGAAACACGATCCCGGCTCGAGGTCCACTGCCCCCGTGCATCCCTGACCCGACAGTAGACGCGAGCAACTGCCCGCTCAGTTCGGCGTCGACGCTGTCCGGCACCAGCCCCGCCAGCGCGAGGGCAAGCGTGCTCTTGCCCGAGCCGCTCGGTCCCATCAACAGCACGCGCTCGCCCTGCCCAATAGAGAACGTGACGTCGCGCAGCGCCGGGTTTCGACGACCGAAATATCGGACGGTCAGGTTCGAAGCGGTGAGCACGACCTGGAGCTCGTTTCACGCCCCCGCAGCGCTGCCCGAGACATAGGCTCAGATAGCCTCGCTCCGCGCCCTGCCGATGCGGTAACCCGAGAGCACGCCCGTGGCTGCCAGCGCGTCGCCGAGCAGCTTCGGGAAGACGCCCGCGAGAAGCGCCCCGCTGAGCACACGGACGATGAAGAGCACGAGCAGAAAGGTAGGGTCAAGCGCGAAGTAGCCCAGCCGGAACCAGTTCCACGGTATGGCCACCACGGCGGCAATCGCGCCTGCGAGCACGACGGTCACGAGCGAGTAGTCGCGCCAGCGGCGGATGCCGAAGACGAGCTCCGCACCGATCCCTTGGACGAGGCCGGTGATGAGCAGCGGAGCCCCCGCCGCCGCCCCAAACAGGACCTCGGCGAGCGCGGCGAGAGACTCGCCCGCGAGCGCGGCTCCCGGCAGGCGAACGATGTAGGAGGCAAGGACGCCTGCTGCCAGCCAGAAGCCGAAGACCGCTTCCTGGCCGATCTGGGCGCCGAGACCACGCGCAGCGAGCCAGACCGGCAGCCACTGTAGGTAGAGAAAGCCGAAGACGACTGCGAGCACCGCGATCAAGAGCGCGTCTCGCGTCCTCCACGACTGGCCGTGCGGCTCGATGCTTCCCCGGTCATCACGTCTCGAACTCATCGCGCTTGATCCTCGGTCTCTGTGACTTTCGCTTCGGAGAGGGTTGGGCTGTTCGCAGCGATGGTGGCCGTCATCACGATGTGCGTCCCACGGGTCCGCGCGTTGCCGAAGGCTTCGCGTAGTACCTGGAAGATCTCGTCGCCTCGGCCGTACAGATGGGTGCAGAAGTGGCGCCCGACGACGCGTAGCGAAGAGCGACGTGCGTGCTCGATCTCGCCGTAGATCGTTTCCATGTAATCGGCGACGCCGAGCGGGTAGAGCGCGAACTGTGCGGCCACGCGCTCGCCGAGGTGATAGGCCTCCGGAGACCACCCTTCCTCGCCGCCTGACGGCCCGGTGTAGGCGCGCGGGACGCAACAGTCGGCGTCCGGCTCGCCAGGACAACCCGCGGAGAATGTTGCGGTCAGGACGACGTGAGAACCGCTCGAAGCCGCGCGCCCGAAGGCCACGCGCAACGCTTCCCAGATGTTCGGCTCTTCGCCGAGGAGGCAGGTCGAGACATCGTCGACCTGCGCCTCGACGCCGAACTCCTCAAGGTCCCGGACGGCCTCGAGGATCACCGGAACGAAGGTGTCGCGCATTGGGTAGAGCGAGAACCGGGCACCGATCATCGTCACCTTGCCATCGGCGAGGGGCGGTGCGGCGGCTGGCCCGGCGGTCGAGCGGTCGTTCGGCTCGACCGGTGAGGCTCCCTACGCTGGGATGACCCAGATCAGGTTCGAGGGGTTGCAGTTTCCTGCTCTCAGCGCCGCCGCGGCGCACCCCCGCCTCGTTGATTGGAGTACCCGGCAATCATACCTCTTGCGCGATGCAGCGGAACACGGGGCGGCCGCGAGGGCCTAGCCATCCGCAATCGACCCGCTCGAGCGGCTGCGGCCGACCGATCTACACCGAGCGTCCGGATCGATCGCCGTGTTCCGGGCGACGCCCGCCAAGTTCCAGACGCTCCGCTTCTCGGGAACGGTCCAGGCCTGATGGCGACCGTCGGGTACTCCCGTAGCTCCCTCGGCGTGCGCCACGTGTCGGCGGCCGTCGGGCGGGAGCCGGTCGGTTACTGATTGCCCGTGGAGCCATCACAACTGAGGTTGCGGTGCCACACCCTGAGCGATCACGGGCGTGGCTGTTGACAGCAATCGTTGAGTGCGATCGATGTCACCAAGTCGTGGACAGGACCTCGCCTGTCCAGCGCCACTGTCCAGAGTGCCGACGCGAGATCAAGCGAGCTCGGTCGAGACAACGAATGCGTGATCGACGCGCGGGGATATGACCACGGGGCTACAGCCTCCTCGGTTGTTTCGGACGCATCGCTGACTGACGCTGGTTCTACCTCCTCGGCCGCCGCTGGCGACCATGCGCCGACCAGCCAGGAGTAAGAGCGCTGGCCGCGTGCGCATAGGCCTGCTCCTCGAAGTCGGAGAGTTCGAACGTGAACGACTTACGGTATTGAGCCCAGGCGATTTCTGGTTCGTCTGTATTCCCCAAGCGACAGGCGATGGCAAAGGTCGGGTCTCCCTCCCCTGGGTCGTACAGCATCAAGCCTTCGCTGGCGTTCACCCGTCGCGGCAGGCCGAGTAGGAGAACACGACCCGCGACCAGCGACACGGGACCGGCAACAGCCGCCTCGGATGCGACCTCGCGCAGCTTTGCGTCCACAAACGCCAACTCCGGTATCGAGAGATCCAGACAAACGCCGGTCGCCTCCCGCCAGCCTGGCGGTCGTCTAACAGCCAGGCGACCGACGAATGCACGAACGGACTCTGGTAGGAACTTCCTCGGTGGCTCCCGCTTCGGCCCGCGGCCGGCGAGGCCATCGTAGTAAGCATCGAAGTCGGTACTCGCGTTCCCGATGATCATCCGGCCTCCTCCTTGCAGGCCGGTGAACCGCTCACAAAACAGGTATGACCCCCAGAGGTCGATCTCGTCGGTCACCCTGATGCGGTCGCCTAATGGCAGCCGGTTCCTCCACACGAGGTAGTGGAGGAAGACGGCAGGGTTCTCGCAGGTCTCGGCAATGACGCGGACGTCATTGATAAAGACGGACCACGGGTATTCGCCAGCCTTGAAGAGACCGAGCGCCCTGAGGCGAGGGAGCTGCTGGGCGAAGCCAGCCAGTTCGTGGAGGGTCGGGTTGACGATGACCACCTCTCGTACCTCACCCGACGGGATCCGAAGGATCTCGACGCCGTGCTCGTCCGTGAAGACCGGATCGCCTGCGCGGAGCAGGTACTCGCGGGCGCGCGATCCTTGGCGCCACGCGTCTTCGACGGCATTCTCGATGTCGCGAAGCAGGCGTGCCGTGTCGCCTCGCTGGCCCTGCACGCTGATTCCACTGGCTTTGCCTTCGACGACGAGGGCGGTGCAGTCGAACAAGACCAGACCGTCGAGTTCTGTGCCCTCGTAGTGCAGGTTCGTGTAGGTCGCGGCGCCAGGAAGGAGCCGGCTCAGGTACCCGACAGCCAAGCAATCCAACGTCTTCGCGCGCTGCTTCGAGAAGCCCGGATTCCGGCTGAGAACGCGATCCTCAAGAAGCGCGTCCACATCTCGAGTCAGGGCTCCGGGGAGGGCAAGCAGGTATTGGCCCTCGAACTCCAGGAACGGCCGGTCTCGCACCGGGTTCTGGTCAAAGAGCCCTCTATACGAGGCCGGATCGAGCGACCCAACGGTGACCGATAGCTCATCCAAGAGCGCTTGGACGTGGCCGACGTCCAGGGATCGGTCGTGTGCGCAGATCTGGTCGGCGGTGACCGTCACGGAATCCCGGAGGCCGTCCTCACTAGTGGCGATCACCGCCGCGATGGCCCGACCCATCGCCTCACGACGTTTGGGTTTCGACATCGATCCCCAGCCCGCGAGTTCGGCATTGGCCGCAACCGCACCGGCTTCGCCGAGGGCGTTCCTTCGCTCGGCGTGGAGCTCCGTTGCTGCTTTCCCCACCTTGATGACGTCGGAGATGGTGAAGCCGAGATTCGCGGCCAGCCAGGCGTCCTGAGTTCCGTACAGCTCCCGTGCGAGATCCTCGCCGTGACCCGCGAAGCCGCGTCACGGCGCAGCGGGTGGAAGACACGTGTTGCCGAGCTGACTGCGGCCGTCGAGCGGGCCGGAGCGACCTGCGAGGTCGTGAAGGATGCCGGGATCAGCGGCACGGACTACCAGGGCCGCCCGGGGCTCCAGTCGATCGCGGCTCGCGCCCGCGAGGCCAAGCCCGGGTTCGAGTGCTCGTCTGGAAGCTCAGCCGCTTCGGCCGAGACCTCGAGGAAGGGCTCGTCTATCGCGCACTGCTGCGGAAGCGCGGCATCGAGCTGATCAGCCACAAGGAGCCGATCCCGGAGGGACCGCTGGGCACGCTGATCACGCACATCCTCATGGCCGTCGACCAGTTCTACGCGGCCGCGACGGCCGCCGACGTCCTTCGGTCGCAGAAGGAGCTGGCTCGCCAGGGCTTCTCCGCGGGCGGCCGACCTCCCGTCGGCTGCCGCCGAGAGCCGGTCATCCTCGGTTCGCGCTACGACGGCTCGCCGTTGACGCGCGTCCGGTTCGTGCCCGATCCGGACGTAGCCCCTCGCGTGGTCCAGGCGTTCCAGATGGCTGCCGACGGCGTGAGGTACGAGGAGATCGTGGCGGCCACCGGGATCTGCCGGAACAAGTCGAGCCTCGCCACGATCCTCGCGAACCCGATCTATCGCGGCATTCGGGTGTTCAACCGGGAGACCCGGGTCGAGGGAGAACACGGGCGCAAGAGGCGGCGCAACGCGGCCGACCAACTGATCGAGAGCGAGGTCGAGCCGATCGTCCCCGAAGCGCTGTGGGAGCGCGTCCAAGCCGTGCTCGTCGAGCGGCGGGCGAACCGTCTCCCTCCCGAGCGTCTCAAGGGCGGGTACGTCCTGACGGAACTCGTTCGATGTCAGTGCGGCTCCGGCATGGCCGGCACCTGCTCGCGCGAGCACCGCTACTACCGGTGCAAGGTGCGGTGCGGCCGACCCACCGTCCGGGCCGACCTGCTCGAAGGAGCGGTCTTCGACCTGATCCGGCGGACGCTAATCACCCCGGCAGCGGTCAAGGAGATGGTCGAGATCCTCAACGCCGACATCGAGCTTCGACGGAGCCGCGAGACCGGCGATCGGGAGCACGCGGCGAGGCAGGTCCGTAGCCTGGAGCGCCAGGACGCCAACCTGCGGCGCGCACTCCGGACGGCTTCGGCCGCTGCCGCTGAACGGATCTCGGTCGAGCTCGATGCCGTCGCTGTCGAGCTTGCCGAGACGAAGCGACGCGCGGAGGCGCT
The DNA here is from genome assembly GCA_016781485.1 of Chloroflexota bacterium. GTDB lineage: Bacteria > Chloroflexota > Limnocylindria > Limnocylindrales > CSP1-4 > YB3-1. Next base: position 9,777 of record JADDQH010000042.1, read on the forward strand.
CGAGCACGAGGCGCGGCCCTATCGGATCACGGCCAGGCTGGTGCAGGAGCTGATCGACCAGATGACCGGGCTGCTCGACCACGCGCTTGGAAACGCGGGTGGCCTGGGTCCGAGACCTCTTCGAGAGGATCGACGTCGACGGCGTCGAGCAGCGCGCCGTAGCCCGCTGGAAGGCGCCAGCCGATCAGGATGTTGACCGGTTGGAATCAGTAACCGAGTGGCTCCGGCGGCAGGATTCGAACCTGCGACCAAGCGGTTAACAGCCGCCCGCTCTACCACTGAGCTACGCCGGACCGAGGGGACGCGCGACGCGGTCGGGAGCCGCGAGGACACGGACGGCGCAGAGGATAGCACGGCCCCCGCACGCCTCCTGACCGGACTCGCGCTGTGCGGTCGCCCTTTCACGATCATCTCCGCGGAAGCACGAGCGTGCAGTCGAACGAGCGACCGCCGGAGTCGAGCCGGATCGGGCCGTGGTAGGCGACCGGATCACTCGTCGTCGATCGGCGGAACGGGCCGGGCACGCCACAGCAGCAGCGCGACGACCACTGCCCCGGTGAAGATCCCCCCGACGACCCCGACGAGAGGCAGGCCGACGATGCCCCACAGGACATAGGTCAGGACTGCCGCGCCGATGCCGAGGAACAGCGGCAGGATCGGCGCGGGCGCAGCAAGTCGCTCCTCGCCGTGGGCCGGAGGGTCGTCCGGCTCGTAGTGCTTCATCCGCGCTGGCCGCGTCGCCGCGGACCAGTGATCGTAAGCGACGCCGCAAGTGTGCCCAACAGGCCGCCCGCAGTCGCCGCGACGAGCGACAAGGGGTCGCACGCGCCAGCGACCCACGCGGCGAGAGCAACGACGACCCCCACGATCAGGCCGACGACGATAGCCCCGACGACCACGCCCGTGCGGCTACGTCCCGGATCCCGGCTGGCGTTCACGCCGTGCGATCTCGAGGAGCACGCGCTGTGCGACCGCGGCGAAGGCGGCTGCCGCCACCGTCACCGCCACGTCGAACGCGAGCGCCACGTGGAAGCCGAAGAGTCGGACGGTCGGTCCGAACGACCACTCCGAGCGGTGCCCGACGAGATACAGCACGACGAATGCGGTGATCGCCGGCGCGACCGCGGCGCGCGGGCGTCTGGGGCCGACGACCCACGTGGACGCCACTCCGGCGACGAGCGAAGCGGTCGTGAAAAAAGCGACGAGGCCGAGGGCGGAGCCGGGCACGTCCCGATCGTACCTCTAGTTTCGACGCCGTGGCGGCTGTCCGGGAAGTCCGGACGCCGGTTGGCGTCACGCGCGGGCGCGTGAGGAGCGGGTCCGGGATCCCCGTGGCGACGGCGATTGCCCGGGCCTACTCCAGGTAATCCTTGAGCTTCCGCGACCGCGACGGGTGACGCAGCTTGCGCAGCGCCTTGGCCTCGATCTGGCGGATCCGCTCTCGGGTGACGTTGAACTCCTTGCCCACTTCCTCCAACGTCCGCGCACGCCCGTCCTCGAGCCCGAAGCGAAGCTGGAGCACGCGCCGCTCCCGACCCGAGAGCGAGTCGAGGACGGCCTCGACCTGCTCCTTGAGAAGCTGGTGGGACGCAGCTTCGGCAGGTGCGAGCGCCGCGCGGTCCTCGATGAAGTCGCCCAGGTGGGAGTCCTCCTCCTCGCCGATCGGCGTCTCCAGTGACACCGGCTCCTGGGAGACCTTGATGATCTCGCGCACCTTCTCCGGCGTCACGGCGACCTCCTGGCCGCGCGACATCGCCTCGGCGATCTCCTCGACCGTCGGCTCCCGGCCGAGCTCCTGAAGGAGCTGGCGCGAGACTCGGATGAGCCGGTTGATCGTCTCCACCATGTGGACCGGGATCCGGATCGTCCGCGCCTGATCGGCGATCGCGCGCGTGATCGCCTGCCGGATCCACCACGTGGCGTACGTCGAGAACTTGTAGCCCTTCTCGTAGTCGAACTTCTCGACGGCCCGGATGAGTCCGATATTCCCCTCCTGTATCAGGTCCAGGAAGCTCATCCCCCGGCCGATGTACTTCTTCGCGATCGACACCACCAGCCGGAGGTTCGCGCTGGTCAGCTGCTCGCGTCCATCGCGACCGATGCGCACGAGCCGGCCTCGCCGGTCACGCGGCTTGACGGTCTGGGGCACGTTGGGGTCCCAGCCCATCTCGCGCATGAGCTCGACCTCGTTGTCCGAGAGGATCCAGCGTCGGAGCGCTTCGTGACCGAACTCGCGGCTCCAGTCGTACAGCGCCCGAAGCGCCGGGTTATCGCGCGATTCGAGGTCCCCGTTGTGGACCGACATCCAGGCGAAGTCGACCAGCTCCGTGAACCGCTCCGAGTTGCGCTCGTTGTTGTAGGCGCCGACGAGAGCCGTTGCCTCCTTCAGAAGGTTCTTCGTCCCCTCCCCTTCGACTTCCTTCGCCTGCTTGGTGAACGGGATGTCCGGGACGACGTCGAGGATCGCGTCCTGCTCGGCGGCGCGGAACGCCGCTCGGACGATCCGGTCGGTCTCCTCGCGGTACGGGAGCCGGTGCTGTGGATGCTTGTCGCGGGTCTTCTTCTCGGTGTCGTGCTTGGTCCACTCCCACAGCGAGAGGACCGCCTTCCAAGGCTCCTCGATGATCTGCTCGCCGAGCTCGATCGCCTTGGCGAGGACGACCTCCTCCTCGGCGGTCAGAAGCGGCACCTTGCCGATCTCCTTCAGGTACATCCGGACCGGGTCGTCGATGCCGATCATGTCGGCAGCGATCGCTTCCAACTCCTCCGCGGTCGGCTCCTCGGCCTCCTCGGAGTCGAGCTTGGCCGGGGGCTCTTCCCACGGCTGCTTCTCGCCGTCGTCAACGGGGACCGCGACACCGAGCTCGGCGGCCGCGTTCAGTCCATCGCCGCCGACCTCTTCCTCTTCGGCGCCCTTGGGTCGCAGCAGGTCCTCGTCCGGGTCGCGACGGCGCTTGCCGCGCTCCAGCACGGAGGCCACGAGTTGCTTGTCAGTCGGGTCGATGCTCACGGTCGTCCTCCAGTCAGGGTGATCCTCGTTCGTTCTCGTTCCAGCGGCGTCCGGTTCAAGACCGTCGTCGTCTCTCTTCGGCGGTCCAGCTCCAGCCGGTCGTTCTCGAGCCCGCGGACCTCGCGCAGCAGTTCGGCTTCGCCTCCCTTGTCGCCGCGGGCGATCGCCTCTGCCAGCTCCGCGCGCTTGAACTCGACCAGCTCGTCGAGCCGGCGCCGCTCGAGTTGGAGGAGGCACTGCTCCACCGCTCGTTCCACGGCCCGGTCTTCTGTCGGGACGGGGTCGGTCCGCGCGTAGAGCCCGCGGACGAGCGCCGCGAGGGTCGGGTCGAGCGAGTCGACGAACCGCTCCCGGTTGAAGCGCCCATCCGCGTCACGGTCGCGGTCCTCCAGGATCCGCCGGTACAGCTCCCGCGCGGGCGTCGTGCGCAGATCCTCGGAGCGCAACCGGTCCGAGATCCGCACCTGCTCGGCGGGGTGAAGGAGGATGAGACGCAGAAGGGCCGACTCGACCGGCTCGAGCGTTCGGGCGACGGCCTCCGGGTCGACCGCGCCCGGCTGCGCCAGCACCGTCTCCAGGCTGATCCGGCCGCCCGCGTGCCCGTCGACCGGCACTGCCCGACGCCCATCCTCGACAGCATCCGGGCGCCGCAGCGCTTCCAGGAGGACGCGCTCGCCCACGCCGCTGCGGCGCGCGAGGAGCTGGAGGTACCCGTCCCTCTCGACGGGGTCGGTGACTCGGCGGAGGACGGGCATCACGGCGTTGACGAGGCGTTCCCGTCCCTGCAGCGAGCGCGGGTCGTACCGCGTCGCGTAGACGTCGATCAGGTACTCCACGAGCGCCTGGGGCTGTTCCGTCGCGCGCCGCCACGACTCCGCGTCCTCGAGGATGACCTCGTCGGGATCCCTGCCCTCGGGCAGCCTCACGACCCCCACGTCCGTCAGCCGGCCGCGGTGGTTGCTCCGCTGGATCTCCGCCACGAGCGCCGTCAGCTCCTTCGCCCCGAAGGTGCCTGCACTCTGTCCCGCCGGATCGACGTCGTACGCGAGCGCGATCGCCGGCGCGTACCGGGTCGCGAGCTCGACCTGACCCGCTGTCAGTGCCGTCCCCAGCCCGGCCACCACGTTCTCGAAGCCCGCCTGGTGAGCCATCAGCGCGTCCGTATATCCCTCCACGATCACCGCCCGGCCCGTTCGCCGCATGGGCCCCTTCGCCCGGTCGATCAGATAGAGCGTCCGGCTCTTGTCGAACAGGGCGGTCGCGCGCGAGTTGAGGTACTTCGGGCCGGGGTTGGCCGAGAGCTCAGCTGGCGGACGGCCGTCGGCCGTCTGCGTCCGCTCGAGCATCCGCGCGCCGAACCCCGTCGGACCCCCCGACGCGTCACGGATCGGGAACATGACCCGCCCGCGAAAGAGGTCGTACACGCCTCGGCCGCGGTCACTCCTCGCGGCGAGCCCGGTCGCCTCGAGCTCGTCCTCGCGAACGCCGCGCTTCTCGACGAGCCGCCGGCTCAGCGCCCGCCAATCATCGGGCGCGAACCCCAGCTGGAACTTCTCGACCGTCTCGTCGGCGAACCCGCGCCCGCGGAGGTAGTCGAGTGCGGCCTGGCCGGTCTGCGTGGCCGTCAACACCCGGTGGTAGAAGCCGATCGCCATCTCCAGGACGTCGCGTAGCCGCTTCCTGCGCGCGTCCTCCCGGGTGGAGCGCTCGTCGAGCTCGACGCCGGCGCGCGGCGCCAGTCGCCGGAGGGCCTCGGGGAAGTCGATCCCGTCGCGCTCCATCACGAAGCTGAAGAGGTCACCGCCCCGGCCACACCCGAAGCACTTCCAGGTCTCGCGGGCAGGCGTGACGACGAAGCTTGCTGTCTTCTCACCGTGGAAGGGGCACAGCCCCTTCAGGGAGGCGCCGGCCTTCTTCAGCTGCACCGACTCGCCGATGATCTCGGCGAGATCGAGCTTGCTCTTGATCTCGGCAACGGCGCCGACGGCCAAAGACTTCTCCTGCTCGCGGACTTCGTCGGCGCCATCCGTCTGTATGCGCCGGAGATCGCTATGACCGTGTCAAGTCTTGACAACCTCTTGACACGGCGCTCTGACGCTAATTCTAACCCGTTCGCGACGGTTTTGGATACCCCCAGTGGGTATTGACATGTCAAGAGGTAGTACCGGGTGCGAGTCGGTCACGAGCATCGCCGCGAACCGTCCCCTATCCGATGCAGCGTCCCGTGTCGACCGGCGCCGTCGTCCGAAGCCCCTCGGCAAGTGCCGCTGCCACCGTCGGCGGCGAGAGCGCATAGCCGACCGCGCGGTCCAGACGCGACTCGGAGAAGATCACGCCGCCGACCCTCCCATTCGCGAGGACGAGCGGCCCTCCACTGTCGCCCTGCGCGACGTCTGCGCCGACCTCGACGACCTCGCGGCGGACTGTCAGCTTCCCGTAGATGTCGCGGCCGATCGGCGCGAGCGTCCGGTTGACGACGGCGGGGATCGTCCGAAGTCGCCCGCCACCGGTGTGTCCGAGCGCGGCGCCTGTATCTCCGCGCCGCGGCGCCCTCTGTGCGAAGGAGAGCGGGGCGAGGTCGAGCCCTGGAGCGCGCAGCACCGCAAGGTCGAGCGCGGGATCGAACAGGACGACCTCGGCATCGAAGCGGTCCCCGCCACCCTCGACCGACAGCTCGACCTCGCCCGACCCCGCGACCACGTGCGCGTTCGTCACGAATACCCCGGGCGCGACGGCGAATCCGGTCCCGGATTGGAGCCGGAGGCACGCGGCAGCCTCGACACGGACCGTGCTCCCGCGCGCACCCACCGCGATCCGCTCCGCCTCTCGCTGTTCCGGCCCCTCGCCGGCGGGCACCGGGGCCGGTGCGACCCCGACGAACACGTCCGGAAGCCCGGCAGCCTCCGCGGCGCGGGCGATCTCGGCCATGACCGCGACAGGCGACGGCAGGCGCGCGTCGAGCTGACGCACGACGGCCGATCGGCGAGCCTCGAGCGAGAGTCGAGGGCTCGGCGCGGCGACCAGGATGCCGCCGATGAGCCACACCAGCACGATGCCCTGGGCGAGGCCGAACACAGCGCCTCCGAGCGCGTCGAGCGTCCGGAGGGAGCCCGGTCGCCCGGGCCGGATCGCAGCCGCAAGGCGCCCGCCGACGGCCTGTCCGATCGCGATCGCCAGGAAGAACGCCATGATGACGCCGACGGACCGGAGCGGTGGGTCGACGGTGGCAAGGGCGTCGGTGATGGCGGGTGCGAGTAGCGCGATGGCAGCGATCCCCGCAGCCACGCCGAGGAGGCCGAACGCCTGCAGGACGAAGCCGGCCCGCGACCCCCGGGCAACGGCGAAAAGCACGAGCACGATCGCGGCCAGGTCGACTAGGTTCACGTCCGGATTCTCGCCCACACCGCGAGATACCCGACGGGAACCGTCGGCCGCGACGCGGGCGAACCGAACCGGCACAATCTCCGGGTGGGTCCAAGAGGTCACGGGGAGGGACTGGGATGCCTGGTTATCGCGCCGTGCGCGTCCTCCGCACCATGAGCAGTACCCGCTGATGGGTGGCAGTCACCGTCGGCAGAGCGGCCGAGCGCAGTGGGAGTTCCCGGACGGCGAGCTCGGGACCTGGGCCGCGCTCGGCGACGTGACCGACCGGTCGGTGAGGGTCTGGCTTCGAGACGACAGCGGGCTGCCACAGACAGCACGGTTGAGGATCGACGGCGAAGTCGCCGCGGAAGCGGTGCTCGAGCCCGACCCTCAGCGCGATCACGTCGCGGCCGGGATGATCCAGCTGCCGGAGCCTGCCCCGGATGCCGAGTTCGCCGTGGAGGTCGCGCGGTCGACCCGCCGCGGACGACTCGCACCGACGGCCGGCGCGCCGGCGGCGTTCTCCTTCGCGTTCGCGAGCTGTCACGAGCCGTTCCAGGACAGCGACCACGACGGGCGGCTCGAGGTCCATCCAGGGGCCGCGATCTACCCCCGGATGCGGGAACTCCTGACCCAGCGCGCCGCACGGTTCCTGGTTCTAGACGGTGACCAGGTCTACTCCGACCCGTTCACCGGCGCCAGCGTCCGAGACCAGATCAGCGTCAACGGCGTTAGCAACGAGGAGTTGGTGGACCGTTACCGGCACCTCTACCGGGGGTACCTGAACCAGCGCGGGTTCCGCGAACTCGGCGAGACCTTCCCCACCTACATGATGTGGGACGACCACGACATCTTCGAGGGGTGGGGATCGCTACTGGCTACCAGCGACCTCGACCGACGCCTCTACCGAGCGGCGCGAACCGCGTACCAGGAGTATCAGCACCTGCGGAATCCCGGCGGTGCTCTCGACGATCAGCCGCCCTTCGCGTATCACTTCTGGTACGCCGACGCCGGGTTCTTCGTCCTCGACCTAAGGGGCTGTAGGGATCACCAGGAACGACGCATCCTCGGCGACCCCCAGTGGGCGGCTCTCGACGCGTTCCTGGATGAAGCCGACGCGCGCGGGACAGCTACGGTGTTCATCGTCGCGAGCGTGCCGGTCATCCACATCGCCCCTGCGCTCGCGGCCGCGCTCCAATGGATCCCCACGAAGAGCGGCACCGACGTCCGCGACCGGTGGAGCGTCGACGCGTTCCGCCCCGAACGGGAGGCGCTCCTGGAGCGGCTGTTCGCGTGGCAGACCGCGCGTCCGAAACGGCAGGTCGCGATCCTTTCCGGGGACGTGCATGTCGCGGCCGCCTTCCGCGTCCGGCAGCGTGGCGGCCGGGGGCGACTCGTGCAGTGGACGAGCAGCGCCCTTACGACCCCGCTGAAGATCTCCCACAGGGTGGCGAACGGAGTCGGTACCGCACTCGGCAACCTCGGCGAGCACTCGGTGCGCGTCCGGCTCGAGGGGATGGTGGCGCAGAACAACTTCGGCCTGGTCGAGGTGGCACCGCAGCCCGAAGGCGGGCACGCGCTCGCCTTCAGCGTCTTCGCCTACGACGCGAAGCGGGGTACGCTCCGCCGGGCGCTGCACCTGCATGCCCCGCGTCCTCGCTAGGCCCTCCCGAGGCTGACGCGATGAGTGGCGATGAGCTTCCCGACCATGTCCGGCGGAACCGCGAAGCGTGGGACGAGTGGGCCCGCGACTACGCGGAGGCCGGGCGGCGGAGGTGGGCGGACGAGGAGATCACCTGGGGCATCTGGAACGTGCCCGAGTCGGAGCTCAAGGTACTGCCCGATATCGCGGGCCTGGACGTCATCGAGCTCGGCTGCGGGACTGCCTACGTATCGGCGTGGCTCGCGCGTCGAGGAGCACGGGTGGTGGGGATCGACAACTCCGAAGCGCAGCTCGCAACGGCTCGAGAGCTCCAGCGGGAGCACGGCCTCGAGTTCCCGCTCCTACACGGCAACGCGGAGGAGGTCCCTCTCCCCGACGCGCGCTTCGATCTCGCGATCTCCGAGTACGGAGCGGCGATCTGGGCGGATCCCTATCGCTGGATCCCCGAGGCGTCACGCCTCGTCCGCGCCGGCGGCCGGCTCGTGTTCCTCGGCAACGGCACGATCTTGATGCTCTGCGCTGCGCAGGAAGAAGACGTCCCGGCCTCGGACCGGCTGCTGCGGCCGTACTTCGGCATGCACCGCTTCGAGTGGCCCGACGATCCGTCCGTCGAGTTCCACCTCGGTTACGGCGACTGGATCCGGCTCCTGCGCGCGAACGGGTTCGAGGTGGAGGACCTCATCGAGATCCAGGCACCCGAGGGAACGGCGACGAGTCCCACGGCGTACGTCACGGTCGATTGGGCCCGTCGGTGGCCGAGCGAACAGATCTGGAAGGCGCGTAAGCGCGGCTGACACGGACTCGATCGCCGCTTCTCCATCGCGCAGGACGCGTTCTCGGGCTCGCACGTTCTCGCACCCACCGGTCCTTCCCGCGGCTGGTGCGCGAAAAGGCCGCACGTCCCCCTCCGCTATCCGGCACACTTGAGCTGGCGCCTCGGGCGCCACTGCGGTCGTGCCACCGCGGCAGAGTGAAGACTTCGAAGACTCGGAGGGAGGGAACCTTGTCGAGCGAGAGTCTCCTGCTGCGCGGCCGACTCGACGTCACCGCCAGGATCGTCGCCGTCACAGTCGTATCCGGGCTCTGGGCGGTGCTCCTTTCCCTTGCGGCACCGGGCGCGCGGGCGGAGCAACACAGCGATGTCGGCGTCATCACCGTCCGGAAGGTCATCTGCGACTCGATCGACGACCCGACGAACTGCACGGAGAGCCGGGACACTCGCCTCGACGGCCACGAGATCGACTTCGCGATCTACGAGGGCACCCAGGAGGCCGGGGATCCCGTCGGCTACGTAACGGTCACGATCAACGAGAACGCGCGGGGCGAGGCCAACACCGGTAAAAGCAGCCACGGTCAGGCCGAGAGCAGCCCGCTTCCGCTCGGCAGCTACACGGTCTGTGACGGCGGCATCGCGTACTTCGGTGACGGCCAGGTCCTGCTCGATGGAAGTCCGCGACCGGACGAGACGACCGGCACCCAGACCCGGACGGGCGACTACTGCATCACCGTCGACCTCGTCCCGGGCAACAACGTTCTGAACTTCGTCAACGCGGTGTCGGGCGACGGTGACGCTCCGGGCGACGGTGACGCTCCGGGCGACGGTGACGCTCCGGGCGGCCTTCCCGGTGACGGCGAGGTCCCAGGTGACGTTCCTGCGGAGGACAGCGCGCCCGACACGGCTGCTGAGGACTCTCCGGTAGCTCCCTTCCAGAACGCGCTCGTGGTGGCCGTCGCGCTCGCGATGCTCGGCGTCGCCGGCGGCCTCGTCGCGTACGAGTACTGGATGCCGCGAGGACTTCGCCGCTAGCGAGACCTCATCTCTTCCAGTCAACCTTCGAGGAACGAGCGCTCAGCGTGATTCGTCGGAAGCTCGATCGCGAGCCGGTAGGCGTCCGCCGCCTCCGCGTGGCGCCCGAGTCGCCGTAAGAGATCGGTGCGCGTGGAATGGAGCAGGTGGTACCTGTCCAGATCACGGACCCGGCCAGACGCTCGACCAGCTCCAGGCCGCGGGCTGGTCCCTCCGACATCGCTACGGCGACGGCCCGGTCGAGGTCCACGGCAGGCGATCCGGTCATCCGGGTGAGGTGCGCATGGAGAGCCGCGATCTGGCACCCGTCGGTGGCCGCATCTCGGCCTCCGTCGTTGTCGGGTCGCTCATCGGCGCGTTCACGATATCGACGAACGGAGCGCGAGATCCGACCATCCGGCAGCGCCGACGCCAATGGCGGGCGACCGGGATCCCGAACTCGGTCAGGCGCCGAGAGACTGGAGAGCAGCCGCAACGGCCTGCAGGACCCAGAGCCCCGCCATCACGAGGAGTGCGAGGAGGCCGACGAATACGAGGGCGGCCCCGCCCATGAACATCCACTGGTGCCGCGTCGGCCGCGCCGGGTCGGTTGCGTACTCCCGGAACAGGTCCATGTTCCGCGAATTCGACTTGAACACGAAGTCGGTGAGGTCGCCCACGAACGGGATCAGCCCGAGCACGAGGTCGAGGAGGGTGTTGAAGACCATCCTGAGGATCACGACGGCCGGCAGCCCGAACTGGACGGCACGCAGTACGAGGTATGAGCCGAGCCCCGCCGACACGACGTCACCCACGCCCGGGATGAAGCCGATGATCGGCTCCAGCCCGAATCGGCGGCTCGTACCCGGGATCCGGAACGTATCGTCCAGGAACCAAGCCAACGCGTCGAGCTCGGCGTCGACGCGTCTCGCGCGCTCACTCGGCTCTGCGGACGGGGCCCGAGTGGATGCAGGGTCGCCCGCGTCGGGCGTCGTTCGTCGCATCCCCACACGGTACCCGCTGCGCGGGCGGTGGTCGTTCGACGCACGGGATGGGCGCTGGACAACCGCGCTCGGCCGCGTCATATTCCCGGACGGCGCTGGAACGCCGTCGCGGGCGTGCCCCTTCCGCGGCTCGTCGGAAGAAGGAGGAAGGATCCCTGACTCGACTCCTCGGTATCACGAGTGGCAACGGGGGCGCCGCGCGATCGCTCGCGGTGGCACTGCTCGCGCTGGTAGCGCTCGCCGCAGCCGCCGTGTTCGCTGCGCCGGTCGTCCGGGCGCAGGAGGATACGGGCACGATCACGATCAGGAAGGTGATCTGCGACTCTGTCGAGCGCGACACCAACTGCGTCGAGAGCCGCGACACACGTCTCGACGGTTACAACATCGACTTCGAGGTCCGGCGGGGGCCGAACCCGAACGGCGCGCTCGTCCAGACGATCACGGTCACGATCAACGAGAACGCTCAGGGCCAGGGCGACCCCGGGAACGGGAGCCAGGGTCAGGCCCAGGGCGAGGAGATCCGCGTCGGCACCTACACCGTCTGCGACACCGCCGTCGCGTACAGGGACGGCGACGAGGTCCTGCTCGACCCCGAGCCGCGGCCCGACGAGACGACCGGTGGCGCCAGGCAGACCGAGAACGGCGACTGCATCACGGTCGACCTGGTCCCGGGCAACAACGTCCTGAACTTCATCAACGCGATCCGTGAAGGCGAGCAGCCGGGTGGCGGCGAGCAGCCGGACACGGCGGTGCTCGAAGATCCGACGACGCTCGTCAAGCACCCGCTGTTCATCGCCCTCGCCGTGCTGATGCTCGGAGCGGCCGGCGGGCTTGTCTTCTACGAGTGGCTCCCGCGCCGCGCCCGACGCCGGCGGTAGCGACGCCATGCAGCGCCGGCCCGGAGCGGACCGGCGCGGTCCGGCAGAACGTCCTGACGGGCTCGGGGTTATCCCCGAGCCCGTCACTCATTCGTGCACGGCTGGGGCTCCCCTCGCTACCTGTCGCGCTCCTCGGCTCCCGTGAGGGCGGCCTGCGCCGCGGCCAGCCGAGCGACGGGCACACGGAACGGGGAGCAGCTGACGTAGTCGAGACCGATCTCGTCGCAGAACGCGATCGACGCTGGGTCTCCGCCGTGCTCGCCGCAGATGCCGAGCTTGATGTCCGGTCGCGCCGACCGTCCCTTCTCGACCGCCGTCCGCATGAGCGCCCCCACCCCGTCCCGGTCGATCGTCTGGAACGGGTTCTCGGGGAGCACCTTGCGCTCGACGTACGCGAGCAGGAAGCCGCCCTCCGCATCGTCCCGCGAGTATCCGTACGTCATCTGCGTCAGGTCGTTCGTGCCGAAGCTGAAGAACTCGGCGTGTGCAGCGATCTCGTCCGCCGTCAGCGCCCCACGCGGCACCTCGATCATCGTCCCGAACTTGTAGTCGACCTCGACGCCGGCGGCCTCTTCGACGCGGCGGGCCTCGGCCTCGAGGATCTCCCGAGTCTGCGCGAGCTCGTGCACGTGTCCGACGAGCGGGATCATGATCTCAGCGTGCGGATCGCCGCCGGCTCGGCGGACCTCGATGGCCGCGTTCAGGATCGCGCGCGTCTGCATCTTCACGAAGTCCGGGATCATCAGGCCGAGACGGCAGCCGCGTAGCCCGAGCATCGGGTTCTGCTCTCGGAGCGCCTCGACCGCCGCGAGCAGCGTCCGCGCCTCCGAGTACCGTGGATCGTCCTGCGGCGTCCCCTGCGTCTCGAAGCGGGTCACCTCCGCCACGAGTTCCGCGTGGTTCGGCAGGAACTCGTGGAGCGGCGGGTCGATCAGACGCACGACCACCGGCAGTCCGTTCATAGCCTCGAAGATCCCGCGGAAGTCGCCCTGCTGAAGCGCCTCGAGCCTGCCCACCGCCTCGTCGAAGCGCGCGATCACGCGCAGCTGCTGTTCGCTGAGGTCCTCCCCGTCCTCCCGGCGCTGCTTGAGCCGGGTGGCCTCGAACGCGACGAGGATCGCATCACGCACGATCTCCAGCCGCTCGCCCTCGCGGAACATGTGCTCGGTCCGGCACAGCCCGATCCCCTGCGCGCCGTACCGACGCGCGAGCTCGGCCTCTTCGGGCTTGTCGGCGTTCGTCCACACCTGGAGCCGGCGGACGCCATCGGCCCAACCCAGGATCTGCTGCAGCCCCGTCTGCTCCTCGAACCGGACCTCCACGGTCGGGAGTGCACCGACGTATACCTCGCCGGTGGAGCCGTCGAGGCTGATGGAGTCGCCCTCGGCGAAGCCTGCACCGTTCGCCTCCGCGCGCCGTGCGCCGTAGTCGATGTTCAGCTCGCTGCAGCCGGCGACGCACGGCTTCCCGATCTGCCGCGCGACGACAGCCGCGTGACTCGTCGCGCCGCCGCGCGCCGTCAGAACGCCCTGACTCACCGCCATCCCGTGGAAGTCGTCCGGCGACGTCTCGATCCGCACGAGCACGACCTTCTCGCCCTGCCCGGCGAGTTCCGCCGCGCGGTCGGCGTCGAACACCGCCTTGCCGACGGCCGCTCCGGGCGACGCGTTCAGCCCCTTTGCGATCCGCGTCGCCCTGGCCTTCGCGTCCGGATCGAACTGGTTGCGAAGTAGCTGGTCGACATGGGCGGGCTCGATCCGCGCGAGCGCCTCGCGCTCGCTGATGATCCCCTCCTCGACCATGTCGCCCGCGATCTTCACCGCTGCAGCCGCCGTTCGCTTCGCGCTCCGCGTCTGGAGCATGTAGAGCTTGCCGCGTTCGATCGTGAACTCGAGGTCCTGGACGTCCCGGTAGTGGCGTTCGAGCCGCTCGCCGATCCGCTGGAACTCCTCGTAGACCTCCCGCATCTCCTGCCGCAGCTGGCTGATCGGCGCAGGGGTCCGGACGCCGGCGACGACGTCTTCGCCCTGGGCGTTGACGAGGTACTCCCCGTATAGCTCCCTGGCACCGGTGTTCGGGTCTCGCGTGAAGGCGACGCCCGTCCCGGAGTCGTCACCCATGTTGCCGAACACCATCGTCACCACGTTCACGGCAGTGCCGAGGTCATGCGGGATCTTCTGATTGTCCCGATAGTCGCGCGCGCGCTTCCCGAACCAGCTCGCGAAGACGGCCTTGATGGCGAGGTCGAGCTGCTCGAACGGGTCCGAGGGGAACTCGCGGCCCGCTGAGTCGCGGACGATCGTCTGGAACTCCTCGGCGAGTGCTCGGAGCGCCTCTGCATCGAGGTCCGTGTCCGCCGTCGCGCCACGGTGCTCCTTCGCCGACTCGAGTGCATGGTCGAAGCGGGCGCCGTCGACGTCCATGACGATCCGCCCGAACATCTGGATGAACCGCCGATACGCGTCCCAACCGAATCGCTCGTTGCCGGTCAACTCGATCAGCCCCTGAAGCGTCTGCTCGTTGAGCCCCAGGTTCAGGACGGTGTCCATCATCCCGGGCATCGAGAACTTCGCGCCGGAGCGGACGCTGACGAGGAGCGGATCGGCCGGGTCGCCGAACCGCTTGCCCGCCACGCCCTCGAGTTGCCGGACCGCCTCGAGCACGTCCTCCCAGAGTCCGTCGGGGAAGCGTTCGCCCGCGCGGAAATAGTCGTTACACGCTTCCGTCGTGATCGTGAAGCCAGGCGGGACGGGAAGTCCCGCATTCGTCATCTCGGCGAGGCCCGCGCCCTTGCCTCCGAGCAGGTCGCGCATCGACGCGTCGCCGTCGGCCCTGCCTCCGCCGAACGCGTAGATGTAGCGCTTCGCCGCCTGATGGGTGCGCTCGGTCGAGGGAGCGAGGGTCTGGGCCATGGAGAGCTCCTCGGGGTGGCGGGCCGCGGCCCTGGTGTGAGCTACTGGCTGGTCGCGCGATTCTAGGCGCGCCGCGCTATTCGCGACGAGCTGAGCTGGGACGACCAGCCAGGCGGAGCTGCTCCGGCGCGGTCGCGGCACGAAGGCCGCTGTGCCATCATCGCGAGCATGAGCGACGTATTCACGCTCGACCGGTTCCTCGGCATCCCGCGCCTCTCGGGACTCCGTCTGGCCCCGGACGGCAGCCGGCTCGTCGTCTCCGTCGCGCTCCCGGCACGGGACGGGAAGAAGTTCGTGACGTCGCTCCACGAGCTCGATCCCCACGGTCGTCGCCCACCCCGCCGCCTCACGCGATCCGCGCCCGGTGAGAGCGGAGGCTGGTTCCTCCCTGACGGCTCGATCCTGTTCACCTCCACCCGGCCAGACTCGGAGCCGAAGGGGGATGCCGACGGCGACGAAGAGGACGAGCTCGCGCGACTGTGGTTGCTGCCGGGGGATGGGGGCGAGGCGCGCGTCGTCGCCGCGCCGCCCGGAGGC
>JADDQH010000111.1 GCA_016781485.1 Chloroflexota bacterium
CCCAGCTCCGCGATCGCCCGCCCGAACTCGCCCGAGCGGAACTCCTGTCCGTTGCGAGCGGTGGACCCGAACGGTCGGCACGCCTCGCCCACGTCACCCAGCTCGCGGGCGAGGTCCAGCAGCCGCAGCCGGAACCCGTACAGGACGTCATCATCGACCACGGCGGCGCCCCTCCTGCTCATCGCTTGGAACACGACAAGCATGGGGTGGTGCCGCCATCGTCTACCCGCCGATCGCGCGCCTCGCTGTCGCGAGAACTCGGGGATTGTTCAGCTCAGCCGGGGCCGGCAGGAAGGGACGTCGCCGCGGCCAAGTCGGTGACCGGCGGCAAGAGCCACGCGCGAGCGGGGCGGGGCGATCTCCCGCCGACCCCGTCCGTGTCAGTCGTACGAGAGCGCCACCTGGAGGACGTCGTTCGGTCGCGTCAGCGCCTCGAAGCCGGCGGCGACCTTCTCGACTGGCACGGTGACCCGCGGCAGCTCACCGAGGACCAGCTGCCCGGCGAGCACGAGCTCGACGACTCGCGCGCGGAGGGTGCCCAACGTCCAGTCGGGATGGATGTTGCCGATCTGCGCGGACACGATCTTCACCGCATTGTGGTGGAACTCCTCCCCGAGGAAGAGGCCGTTTCCCTCGCCCTGGTAGAAGCCTGCGGCGACGACCGCGCCGCGCCGTCGAACGAGCCTGATCGCCTCGTTCAGCGCGAGGGTGGAGCCGCTGCACTCGAAGGCGACGGCGATCGAATCCGATCCGACACGAGACTTGAGCTCGACCGCGACGTCGTCGACCGCCGAGGCGTTCAGCGTCTGGAGCCCGAGTCCGTCCGCGATCTCGAGCCGGCCCGGCAGCCGGTCCACGACATAGACGTCGCTCGCCCCCCCGGCGCGAACGATCTGCGCGGTCATCAGCCCGACGGGGCCCGCCCCGAACACGACGGCCGGCGCGGCCACATGCTTGCCTTCGGCATAGGCGACCGCGTTCAGGCAGACGGGACCCATCCGCCCCAGATCGACGCCATCCTCGTACGACAGGCCGTCGGGGAGTCGCTGTCCTCTCGCCGTCTCCGCGTCCAACACCGTGAACTCGGTATGGAACCAGTTGCCGAAGAGGCGCGTTCCGACCGGTACGTCCACGACGCGGCTGTCCACCACCGCCCCAGCCGCGCGATACCCGAACACGATCGGAGGCTCGACCGAGGGCGAGCCGGGCACGAACAGACGAAGGTTGGGGTCCCAGGTCTTGTGCAAGTGGACGTTCGTCGCCGCCTTCCCGTAGAACGTCATCTCGGTCCCGGGGCTGATCACCGAACGAGCGGTTCGGACCCGGACCACCCCGTGGGACAGCGGCGCCAGCGGATAGCTATGGCACCCGACCTCGCCGCGGTCATTGATCTGGACCGTTCGCCCGCCGATCAGCCCCGACTTCACGAGGGTGTCGATGCGGGGGAAGACGTCCGACGTCGACCTGCGGGGGACGATTCCGGGTTCGGGCCCCATCAGCGGATCGCCGCCGTCATCTGCTTCCTCAGGAACTCCACCGACCGCGGCAGCACATCCTGAGGGTCCCCGGAGAGGCGGCACTCGAGTGACGAATACCCCCGGTATCCGATCCGGTCGAGCGCGGCGAACACCCGCTTGAAGTCGGTATGGCCCTGACCGGGCTCGAGCCGCTGGCTGTCTGCGAGGTGGACGTAGCCGAGCGTATCGCCGGCCTCTTCCAGCGCCTTGCCGAGGTCCGCCTCCTCGATATTCATGTGGAACACGTCGCCCATCGTGCGTACAGCCTGGCTCCCGATCGCCTCCCGCAGCCGGATCGAGTCGGCGAGCTTGACGCAGAGGTCGTTCTCGTAGCGGTTGATCGCTTCGAGGATCAGGTAGCCGCCCACGCGCTCCGCGTGGGCGGCGAGTTCCCGCATCCCCTCGATGAAGATCCGCTCGTCCTCCTCTTCCGTCCGCCCGGTCCCGTTGTCAGGGAGGTTCCGCGTACGGCCGTAGATGGGGACGACGATGACCCCCGTCCCCAGATCCGCCGCGAGCTCCAGCAGCCGTCCGATGTCGCTCCGCGCGAGCCGGATCTGTCCCTCGTCAGGGTCGATGAGCCATCCCCGGTAACCGCCGCAGAGCGCCGAGACGGCGACGCCGTCGCGGATCGCCTCCTCGGCGTGCTCCGCGACGCGGGGCTCGCTGAGCTCGATGGCGTCGAAGCCGTAGCCGCGCGCGTTCTCGGCCTTCTCGCGGACGGAACCGCCGGGCACGAGCCGGTCTTGGATCGAAAGCAGCACGACCGCTTCGGTGGACAGAGGGGACGAGAGTCAGCGCGTAGTGATGAGCGGGGCCGCGGTCACGCCCACCTGATCGCGAACGGCGGATCCGGAACAGCGACCACGGCTGCGATCAGCTCGACTTCGAGGATCCATGGCGTCTGAGACAGCATAAGTCAGGACACGGCGAGACAAAGGGGCGGTCAACGGAGACGCGGGCCGCGGACCTACCCGGTCAGCGACTCGTGGGAACCGTCAGGGCGAAGGATGAAGGTCTCCTCGACCTTTGCCCCGGTGATCGACGGGTTCCACCCGAACGCCATCCCGGGCTCGATCGGCGTCAGGTCGTCCGGGATCGCGATCCGCTCGCGCGGCGCGTACCCGATCGTGCCTCCCTGGTGATGGAGTCGCCACTCGTCCGGGAAGCCCCACTCCGCGTACCCGGCCTGAGCGGCACCGAACACGTCGCCCAGGCTGGCGCCCGGACGCGTCGCCTCGCGCATCCGGTCCAGTACGTCCCCGACGGCGACGGTCCGTCGCGCGAGTTCGCCGGTCAGCGGCTCGAGCTCCACGATGCGGGTCGCCGCCGCGTGGAGTCCCCAGCGCTCGGCGACCAGCACCATCATCACCCTGCGCCTGATCGTGGCGTCCGTCGGAAGCGGATGCCGGTAGCGCTCGATCCGCTCGTCCGCGGCGACGAGCACGACCGGAGAACGGGTGCTCACGGCCGCCATCGACGCTTGCAACATCGCCGCCACGTCATCTTCATGGGTCGTCGGCTCGATCGCACTCGAGGCGGACGCGAGCGCCTGGCGCACCGACCGCCCGAGCCAGCGCAGCCGATCGTGGTCCAGCGCGGTGAGGCGCGAGCGGAGCACCATCAGGTCGTCCTCGAGATCCGCATCCTCAGCAACCTCGGTGCCGACCCGCCGGCGCGCCTCGTTCACGTCCGCGCCGATCTCGAACCAGTCGAGCTCGGCCACCTCGAACTCCAGCCCTCGCACTTCCTCGTCGGCGATGCGTGCCGACTCGTTCTTCGGTGCCAGCACGACGACCTGATCCGCGGTGACGAGGAGCGGGGCGACGCCCTCCTCGGTGGCAAGGACCACGTGGTTCTGCCCTCCCGCGGTGAGCCAGGCGAAGTTCCGGCGCATGCGCAGGAGACAAGCCCTCATGCCTCTCGAATCCAGGAGCTCACGCATCTGGTCGAGCCGTCGGTCCACCTCGGCCCGGCGGCGTTCCGATCCGTCGAGCTCCTCGAGCGCCATCGCGTTCACGCTCCGTCCCTCCTCGGCATGGCCGCCGCGCTACTCCTCCACGACTCCGGCGCCCGCGACCGGCTCGACGACGTAGACGGCGCCCTCGAGCCCGGTCCGTCGCGGATACTCCCGGGCGACGGCTTCGCGGAGCGCGTCGATCGCGTCGCGCCTGACCAGGTTCACGGTGCACCCCCCGAAGCCGGCCCCCGTCATCCGAGCGGCGACGACGCCGTCGGTCGCGCCCGCGATCCCTACCAGTGCGTCGAGCTCGGGCGAGACGACTTCGTAGAGGTCGCGAAGTGACGCGTGGCTCTCCGCGAACAGCCGCCCCACCGCCTCGAGGTCACCTGCCTTGAACGCTCGCTCTGTCTCGAGCACGCGTTCGTTCTCCCGAACCACGTGTTCCGCCCGCCGGACCGAGACGTCGTCCAGCGCGTCCCTCAGCCGCTCGAGCATCGGCATATCGACGTCGCGCAGCGACCGGACGTTCGGGTCGCGCTCGGCGAGGAGCGCGACGGCGGCTTCGCACTGGGCTCGTCGCTCGTTGTACTGCGACGTCTCCAGCCGCCGCGGCGACCGCGTGTCACAGGCGACCAGCGTGTACTCCTCGAGGGGGAGGTCCACCGTTCGGTACTCGAACGAGCGGCAGTCGAGCAGGAGCGCGGCCCGCGGTCGGCCGAGGGACGAGGCGAACTGGTCCATGAGCCCCGACTTGACGCCGACGTACTCGTTCTCCGCCCGCTGGCCCACCCGGGCCAGCTCCATCCCGTCGAGTGGGGGTGGCGTCTGCGCGGACAGCGCCCAGGCCGACGCCATCTCGATGGCCGCGGAGGACGACAGACCGGAGCCGACGGGGAGGGTCGAGGCGATGACACCGCGGAGCCCGCGGACGGGAATGCCGCGCTCCATCAGCGCCCACGCCGTCGCCGCCGGGTAGTCGATCCATTCGTCGGTCGGGGGCCCGATCTCGTCGAGCGAGAACCCCCGCCGGTCCCCATCGTCCAGCCGGGTGAGCTCCACCCGTCGGTCGTCGGTCGGGACGAAGCAGATCCAGATCTCCAGGCCGATCGCGGCAGGCATCACGAAGCCGTCGTTGTAGTCGGTGTGCTCCCCGATCAGGTTCACACGTCCCGGCGCCCGGACGATCCGGACGGCGCTGGGCCGCTGTGCCGCCGCAAGCGGCTCCATCGCAGCGAGCTGCTCCCGGAGCGCGCGCGGTTCGAGCACGGTCGGGCCCGCAGCGACCTGTGACCGGTCCGTTCCTGCCGGGGGAGACGCGCCTGTCACCCGGGGATCTCCGCGGCTGAGCGTGGCGAGAGCCCGCGGAGCCGAGGCGCGGTCTCCTCGGGCAGGGTGTCGTTGATGAACGCGCCTGCGCCCGTTTCGGACCCCGCGAGGTACTTCAATTTCGTCTCCGTCCTATTGGGCGGGTAGAACTCGAAATGGAGGTGGTAGCCGTCGTGATCGAGCCCGTCCGTCGGGCGCTGGTGGACGGCCATGATGTACGGCAGCGAGAACCCGAACAGGTTGTCGTACTTCACGAGCACCGCCTTGAGGATGCGGGCGAGCCCCTCGACCTCAGCCGCGTCGAGCTGATGAAGCCAGCCGAGGTGGCGCCGGGGCGTCAGATGGACCTCGTAGGGCCAGCGGGCGAAGAACGGGACGCCCGCGACCCAGGTGTCGGTCTCGAGGACGATCCTTCGTCCATCCTCGAGCTCCTGGTCGAGGAGGTCACACCACAGGCAGGTCTCCGACTCGGACAGATGTTCGCGCGCGCTCTCGACCTCGAGCGCCACGAGTGGCGGGATCGTCGGGTACGCGTAGATCTGGCCGTGCGGGTGGTGGAGCGTCACGCCGATCGATTCGCCCTTGTTCTCGAACACGAACACATACGCGACTTCCGGCCTCGCGCCCAGCTCCATCGTCCGGTGCGCCCACACCGCGATCAGTCTGCGGATCCGCTCCAGCTCCGCGCCCGCGAGCGTCCCTTCGTGTGCCGGCGTGTAGACCACGACCTCGCACTCCCCGATCGCCGGCTCCACGGGCGTCAGCTCCGTCCCCTCCACCTCCGGCTCCGCTGGATGCTGCTGGAGCGACGGGAATCGGTTCTGGAACACCGCGATCTCGAAGTCCGGCCGCTCGATCTCCGTCGGGTGACCACCCGGCTTCGTGGGATCGAGCGGGCAGAAGTCCTTGGGCGGCAGGAACGTGCGGTCCTGGCGATGGGTCGCCGTGATGACCCACTGTCGGAGCTGCGGATTCCAGCGTCGCTCAGACATCTTGCGAGAAGCGCCGGAACGCCTCCGGCGGCGCGGTCTTCGTCGATCTGATACGCGTGTCAGACATCGTCGGGCCTCGTCTCGGGCGACCACGGCTCGGCGTTCGGCTCCGGAGCGATGGGACGATCATCCCCGTGCCGGGCAGGAGGAGCGTCAGGCCAGTGGTAATAGATGATGTAGCGCCCGTCGCTCTTCGTCTCCGTGTCCGTCCGTAACGCTGCGAATAGAGGATGCGTGCTCCGCGCCTCCTGTTGCATCGGTTCCTCCCGTTGCATCGGTTCCTCCCGTTGCGTCGGTTCCTCCCGTTGCATGTCGTTCCCTCTAAGTGTCGTGGACGCAGCGCAACAGGCAGGAGCAGCCAGGCATGGACGTGGATGTCGATCCGGACACGAGTCGCCCCCGTCTGGATGGCGGCGGGGCCGGCACGTTCTCCAGCGTGACGAAGGCTTCGTCGCGGCACCGGATCGAGTGCACGGCGGCGACGATCACGGGAGGCTACGGGACCGGCTGAGGGTTCGGGTTCGGGCCCTTCACGACAGGCTTGCCGTCCTGGAACTCGAGGGGGTCGATCCACATGAAGCGCCCGGGGATGTCCTGACCGATCCCGGTGTTGCTCCACGCGTGGTAGACCATCCACAGGTCTCCGTCGTCGTCCTCGATGATCATCTGGTGACCCGGGCCTGCCGCGCCCGTCTTCGGCACGTCCTGCAACGTGGTCTTCAGGATCGGGTTCTCGGGCGCGTCCCGGTACGGCCCCTCGAGCTTTGACGATGTCGCGTACCCCACGGCGTAGCGGAGGGTGTTGTACGCGTTGCCGGAATAGAACATGTAATAGGTGCCGTCGCGGACGATCAGCGTCGGCGCCTCGACGACGTTCCCTTCCCAGAGCCGGTCATCCTCGAGTCCAGCCATCTGTTTCACCTGGCCGGTGAGCTTGCGCGCGTCGTCGCTCAGCGGCTGCAAGAAGAAATTGACGGGCAAGCCGCAGCAGTTGCCGTCGTTCTTCCAGATCAGATAGCGCTCGCCGTTCTGCTCCGTGAAGATGTTGGCGTCGATCGAGCCACCGAGGTCGGCCTGGCAGACGACGGGCTTGGCGTTGGGATCCACGAACGGCCCCTGCGGTTCCTTCGAGACGGCGTACGTGAGGCACTGCGGTGGGTTCCCGTCGGGCCGCTCCAGCCGCGTGGCCTGCGCGACGTACCACATCACGTATCCTGCGGACGTCTTCACCACCTCCGGCGCCCACGTGTGCCCCGCCGACCACTCGGGAAGGTCGGGAAGCGCGTCTTCCAGCTTCTCCCAGGTGACGAGGTCGGTCGAGCGCTGGACCTGGATGTGCTGCACGCGGTTAGTGGTCGCGTAGGCGTAGTACGTCCCCTCGACGTTCAAGACGAAGGGGTCGGGGAAGTTGCGCTCGATGACGGGGTTGGCGAACTGGCCCTCGCCCGGCGACGGCGACTCGCTCGGGCCACCGACGGCACTGGGGCTCGCGGCGCTGGCCTGCGACGTCGCGCCCGGGGCGTTGCTCGTCCCAGGGG
>JADDQH010000112.1 GCA_016781485.1 Chloroflexota bacterium
CGACGCCCTCGGTCCAAACGGCGACGACGTGCGTTCGATGGCCCGGCTCGTCACCGACCTGGCCGCAGCGACGTCCCTTCCTGCTGGCCGCGGCTAAGCGAGCACTGGCAGCAGGACGCGGAGAGCATTCCCGCCCATCACCCGGGCGACCGTCGCTCGATCGAGGCCGGCGTCGAGCAGGCTCTGGGTGAGGAGTGGCAACCCGGTGACGTCGAAGGTGGCCTGGAAACCGCCGTCGAAGTCCGAACCGATCGCGACCTTCTCGGGACCGACGAGGTCGACCGCGTAGCGTAACGAGTCGACCAGGTGACCGATGGTCGGCCCGCCGAGAAGCTGCGTCGCGCAGACGACACCGATCACGCCACCGGCCTGCCCCACGAGCCGTGCGTCCTCCTCGCGAAGGTTCCGGTTCGCGGGGCTGAAGCGACGCCACGAACGGCGCCCACTCAAGCGCGTGAACCCGGTGTGGCTGACCACGAACGGTCGGCGCAACAACGGCAGCGCGTCGCGGACGCCGCGTGAAGACATGTGCGCGAGATCGACGACGATCCCCAGGCGCTGCATCTCCACGATGGCCTCGCGCCCGAACCCGGTCAGTCCACCGCCTCGCACGCCGGTGTTCGATCCGACCAGGTCGTTGTCCATCACGTGGGCGAGCGACAGCATGCGGACACCACGCGCGTGCAGTCGCTCGAGGTTGGCGAGGTCGCCATCCAGGACGTGACCTCCCTGGATGCCGAGGAACGCCACGACGCTGCCCTGCCGGCTTCGCTGCCGATCCCTGGGCGCCTCTCCCCACTCGCGCGTCTCCGGACCGGGGTCACCCGGCAGTTCGAGCATCGCCCCATCGTGGGCCATCACCAGCCTGCCCCGTGACTCGCGGCTCCAGTGCTCGATCCGGTCGATGATCCGCTCGGCGAGCGCCATGTTCGAGCGCCCGACGTCGAAGCCGAGCGACCGCAGATGGGGATTCGAAAGGGTCCCCCGGAGGTCGGGGTGGCGGGTCGCGATCGAGAGCCCGACGAGATCGACGCCGGCCTGGAGCAACCGGGGCAGATCGACGTGACCGTCCCGCCGGCGGTCCAGGAACCGGGGCGAGAACAGTGGCGTGCCGACGAGCAGGTCCACGACGGCCAGCGCGCCGTGCGTCTGGGCGACCTCGGGGCGGACCGCGAAGGGTCCGTGGTTCGCGGTCCGGTTCAGGAGTCGATGTGCGGCGGCCGAGATCAGTCCCACTCTGCGCTCGCGGCGCGGAGGTCAGGCATAACGCGGCGCGGGCGTCGGTCCCCCTCTGATGCCGCGGAAGAGGAAGCCCGCTACGACGCCGGCGACGAAGCCCCCGATGTGCGCCATGTAGGCGACTCCTCCCGCGGTCTCCTCCGTTGCCGCGATGGCGCCGAACCCGTTGATGAACTGGAACGCCGCCCACATCCCGATGGCGACGACCGCCGGGACCTGGGTCAGGAATCGGAACAGGAACACCGTCACGCGGTTGCCGGGGAACAGCACGAGGTATGCGCCGAGGACCCCTGAGATCGCACCCGACGCACCGAGACTCGGGACGACGGAACCCGCGTCGGACAGGATGTGCGCGGCACTCGCGACGAAGCCGGCCGCGAGGTAGAACGCGAGATACAGGAAGCGACCCAGGTAGTGCTCGACGTTGTCGCCGAAGATGAACAGGAACACCATGTTGCCGAGCAGGTGGAGCCAGCCGCCGTGCATGAAGATGCTCGACAGGAGCGTCAGCTGGATCGGCTCCGGCCCCGGGTAGTGTGGGATGGGGACGCTCTGCCCGCCGACACTGACACGCACATCTCTCGTGATGTCCGTCCCCGTCGTGATCTCGGCCGGGACCGCGCTGTACCCGTATGTGAACGCTTCGCTCGGCTGCTGGAGCAGCACGAACACCGCGAAGTTGATCGCGATGAGCGTGATCGTGACAGCCGCCAGCCCCCGCCCCGGCTCATTCTCGTCACCGAGCGGGAACACGCGTCACCT
Organism: Chloroflexota bacterium; assembly: GCA_016781485.1. Lineage (GTDB taxonomy): Bacteria > Chloroflexota > Limnocylindria > Limnocylindrales > CSP1-4 > YB3-1. The sequence goes on from JADDQH010000112.1 coordinate 2,002, forward strand.
CGGATGCAGGAGTCGTAGCGGCCGGGACGTCACGCCCCGCGTGCCGCTCCCGTCTCGACCGGTCCCGCCGCCGCGGAACCAGCTTCGTCGCCGGCCGGTGACACAGACGTCGTCTCGGTGGCGAGAGTGACGGCGCGTTCCCGCGCGACCTCGAGCGCCTGCCGCATCAGGTCGATCGGTGCCGGTCGTCCGGTCCACAACTCGAACGCTCGCGCGCTCTGGTGCACCAGCATCACATCGCCGTTGGCGACCCCGCTGGCTCCCGCCGCCCTTGCCTCGCGCATCAGTCGCGTCTCCTTGGAGGTGAAGACGAGGTCGAGGACGAGCAGGTCCGGTGGGATGAGCTCGCCAGGGATCGGCGTCTGGTCAGGGATGGTGCCGAGCGAGCTCGCGTTGACGAGCACCTTCGTCTTCGCCAGCTCCGCCTCGATGACCGACTCGTGCCACGGCATCGCTCTCAGCTCCATGTGCGCAGCGCTCCGCGCGAAGTGGCGCACGAGGGCCTCGCCTCGATGGAGATGTCGGTTGAAGACGACGATGCGGTGGAACCCGAGCGTGATGAGTGCATAGACGACCGCTCGGGCGCCACCCCCTGCGCCGAGCACGACGGCGGCTCGCGGCATCTTCTGGCGCCCAACGAGGGCGTCGAGTGCGCTCCGGAAGCCGGGCACGTCCGTGTTGTGGCCGACGAGGCGCGAAGCTTCGCGAGTGATCGAGTCGATCGCGCCGGTTGCGTGCGCCTCCTCGGTCACCCGGTCGACCATCGACGATACGCGTTCCTTGTAGGGGATCGTGATGTTCGCACCGAGGAACTCGTCCGAGCGAAGAGCGGCGATCGTCTCTGGAAGCTCCACGGGCGTCCGATCGACCACGTCGAACCGCGCGTCGATCCCGAGCGCGTCGAATGCCGCCTGCTGCATCGCAGCCGCGGGCGAATGCACGACGGGGTGGCCAACGAGAAGGATTCGCTTGGTCAAGACAGCACCTTCCGGGTGAGCAGCCGCCGCTCGCCGGACGTCGCGCCGGCGGGACGATGGCAGAGGTCGAGGTCGGTGCCGATCGCGTCCGGGACGACGGATAGAGGGGACGCGGGCGGCTGGTCCGCCGATGATACGAGCGTCCGGGGGCCGCTGCAACGAAGTCGGAAAAGGCGGTCGGAGCGATCGGACGTCGGGAGGTCGCGTGCTATCATCGCCCCCACGTTCCGGGCCCGGAGAGGTCGCATAGAGGCCTAGTGCGGCGGTTTGCTAAACCGTTGAGTGGGGTAACCTGCTCCGAGGGTTCGAATCCCTCCCTCTCCGCCAGTACCCCGCCCGGCCCGCGTCAGGCGCCCGTAGCTCAGTGGATAGAGCGTTAGGTTGCGGACCTAAAGGTCGTGAGTTCGAGTCTCGCCGGGCGCGCCACCCCTGCCACTTCGCTGATCGACCGTGAGTGACGCGTTCGGGGGTGGCCCGCTCGATCCCTTCTGGCGGCGCGCACGAGACGCGACGATCGTGAGCGAGCGCCGGGGGCCGGACTGGCGACAGCGCCCGCCGGCTCTCGGAACCGTCCTCGTCGTCCTCCTGATCATCTTGATCGCGTTCGCGCTGTGGTGGTTCGCGTCACCACCGCCGATGCCCGCCACCTAGACGGTCACGAGGACGCGCTCCAGCAGCAGCGGGTGCCCGAGCCGGTTGGCGTACTGCGGGCGGTACCGGTCGGCGTTGTACATCTCGGCGACGTCGACGCGCCGCGTGCCGAGAGCGGGGTCCGGGAACGGCACGTGGGCGTACTTGCCGTCGCGGATCGCCACCATCCGGCCGCTCACCCCGTCACGGATGAGATCCATCGCGACGTTCGCGAACGTGATCGCGACCATCGTGTCGAGCGAGTCGGGCTCCCCACTGCGCAGGTCGTAGGTCAGCTCACTGAAGACCGTCTCCTCGCCCGTCCGCCGGCGGATCTCCTCGGCCAGCACCTCTCCGATGTTCGCCTTGTGCCGGTGCCCGAACGCGTCGGCCTCGCCCCACTCGGCGATCGAGCCACCCCCCCAGATCGCTCCCTCCGCGGCGATGACGAACGCGTACCGACTGGGGTTGCTGCGCTTGTCCTCGAGGAGTAGCTGACACAGCCGATCGACGTCGAAGGGAGCCTCGGGGATGAGGCATCGAGCTGACGTGACGTATGCGGTGTAGAGGGCGGTGTAGCCGCAGTCGCGCCCGAAGATCCGGAAGACACCGATCCGCTCGTGAGACCCGAGGGTAGTGCGCTGGCGGTTGATCAGCTCCTTCGCCCGGGTAACGGCGCTGGAGAAGCCGATGCAGTACTCCGTCCCCTGGACGTCGTTGTCCATCGTCTTCGGGATCCCGATGACGGGGACACCCGCCTGATGGAGGGTGTAGGCGAAGCTGAGGGTGTCGTCGCCGCCGATGGCGACGAGGTCGTCCAGGCCCAGCATCTCGAGGTTGTCGAGCACCACGGGAGTCAGGTCGTAGACACCGTCGCCGACTTCCAGCGCTGACCACCGCTCCGGGGCGACGTGCGCCGGGAGTGCCGCTCGGCGCATCCTCCCCGGGTTCGTGCGCGACGTATGGAGGACAGTGCCGCCCGTCCGGTCGATCGTCCGGGTCGACTCCCGGTCGAGCGGACGGATGTACTCCCCGTCCAGCTCCCGACCGCGCCGGACGTGTGTCAGCCCCTGCCAGCCTCGTCGGATCCCGAGCACCTCGTACCCGAGCTCCGTCGAGCGGTAGACGAGGCTCTTGATCACCGAGTTCAGACCAGGCACGTCACCGCCACCGGTCAGGACGCCGATCCGTCGCATATATCGATCCCTGCTCGATCCCTTTGTCTGGCTCGTGGTCGGTGGCGCGCCGGACCTTGCCGCCACGTCCTGGTCATCGTACGCCCGCGACCGTCATCACCCTCGAGAGCGGCCCGAGCGTGACGAGCGGGAGCGAACGCTGGAGTCGAAACCCGCTGCTACGATGCTTCTCGTGGTCGACGAGTGGGCACCATGAACTACGACTTCTACATGCGTGCAGCCCTGACGGAGGCGAGAGCGGCCGCTGAGGCCGGCGAGCGACCGGACGGGGCGGTAGCGGTCGTGGACGAGGCGCTCGTCGCGCGGGGGCGAGAGCAGGTGCGAAGCTCTGGGGACCCGACCGCGCACGCGGTCGTCATGACCATCCGCGAGGCGGCGCGGAGGCTCGGTACGTCCTCCCTATCGGGCCTGACGGTCTTCTGCGCGATCGAGCCGTGCGCCATGTGCGTCGGTGCTCTCCTCGAAAGCGACGCGGACGCGCTCGTCTTCGCCGTTCCCGATCCGATGGTCGGGGCAGCCGGCTCGGTCGTCCAACTCGCCACCGGCGACCGACTCACCCGACGCCTGCAGGTCGTGTCCGGGATCCTCCAGTCGGACGCGACCGAGTTGCGCCTGGCGTACGCCGACGGCCGCGACGCACGGTCGGGCGCCGCGCCGCGCCGCTCCTAGCATCGAGGAGCGCATCCGGAACGGTCAGGACCCTCTGCTATCCTCTCGCGCGGAGAGGTGTCCGAGTGGTTGATGGTGCCGCTCTCGAAAAGCGGTGTGCGAAAGCACCGTGGGTTCGAATCCCACCCTCTCCGCCAGTCCCCCTCGGGCGTTCCGGACCGTGGAGAGGTCGCCTAGTGGCCTAGGGCGCCGCACTGGAAATGCGGTATGGGGCAACCCATCGCGGGTTCAAATCCCGCCCTCTCCGCCACCCCCCAGTCGCCGCACGCGGAGGGTATGATTCGGGGGCCGTGCTAGGCGGGGAACTAGCGGTGCCCTGTACCTGCAAACCGCTACAGCAGGGCTGAACTCCCTCCCGAGGCCCGCGTTCGCGGAATGCCGCGTCGGCGACCGGCGTAGAAGACCGGGTCCCGCGCAGCGGCGACGCGTGAACCTCGTCAGGTCCGGAAGGAAGCAGCGATAAGCGCTGATCGCCGGGTGCCGCGGATCGGCCTGGTCCGAGTCGGTCCACGACGTGGGCACGCGAGCGTCTTCGGTCAACGGAGGGTGCACGGCACAACCGCTCCCGAGCGCGACCGCTCGCGGCCTCGGGCTTCGTGTCCCACCTTCCTATAATCGACGCCGACGTCGCGTCCCCCATCCGGGACCCGGCTGACTGCTCGCTCCCGCATCGGGGATCGCATGGCTTCCACCCCCTCCGTTCCGACCGCCCACCAGGCGCTCTATCGTCGCTGGCGCGCCCAGACGTTCTCGCAGATCGTCGGCCAGAAGGCGGTCGTCGAGACGCTTCGGAATGCGGTCCGCCTCGACCGACTCGCACACGGCTTCCTGTTCGTCGGCCCGCGCGGGACCGGGAAGACGTCGATGGCGCGCATCCTGGCCAAGGCGGTCAACTGCCCGAATGTCCGCGAAGGGGAGCCGTGCGACGCGTGCGAGGCGTGCGTCTCGATCCGAGAGGGCCGTGCCCTCGATGTCATCGAGCTGGACGCGGCATCGAATAACAAGGTCGATGACATGCGCGAACTCCTCCCGCGTGTCTACACGGGGGCGGCCGACCTGCGCCGCAAGGTGTTCATCATCGACGAGGTGCAGCGGATCAAGGAGGGCTGGGACGTCCTGCTGAAGACGCTCGAGGAGCCACCCGACAACGTCCTGTTCGTGTTCTGCACCACGAACCCCGGCCAGATCCGTCCGGCCGTCGTTTCCCGGCTCCAGCGCTTCGCGTTCCGGCCGCTGACACCCGCGGAGATCGGCGGCAAGCTGGAGCGCATCCTCGCCGCGGACGGGAGAACGGCCGAGCCGAGCGCGGTCGAGCTCATCGCGAGACTTGCCTCCGGTGGGATGCGGGACGCCGAGGCGATGCTCGACCAGGTCCTCAGCACGGGAGACGGTCGACTGACCGCGGCGTCAGTCCGCGATCTGCTCGGGCTCGCGGAGAGCGATCTCGTCGATGCCTTCGTCGAGTCGCTCGTCACCGGCGACGCCCTGGCGGGGATCCGCGTCCTCGACGAACTCGAGGCGGGGGGCGCCGACCTCGTCGCATTCTCCGACCAGGTCGTCGACCGGCTGCGACAAGTCCTCGTCGACCGATTGACCGGGCGCTCGGACGGCCTCGGGAAGCTCGCATCCGTATCGGTGCCGGGCCTGGCGACTGCGGCGCGACGGATGACGGGCCTCGACGCGAACCGCGCGGGTGCCGGGGGGTACCGGTTCCAGCTCGAACTCACCCTCCTGCAGGCGGCATCGCCTGCCCCCACGCCGCCGGCC
>JADDQH010000043.1 GCA_016781485.1 Chloroflexota bacterium
CCGATCCGCCGCCGGCACCCCGGTCGCCGGCGCCGCCTGACGCGTGCCTCGGCGCGCGAGGCGGCCGACACGCGGGCGCCTGGAGGAAGCGCCGCTCGAGGGGCTTCCCATCGTTGCCGTCGTCGGCAGACCGAACGTCGGCAAGAGTACGCTCTTCAATCGCGTGGTGGGGGAGCGCAGCGCGATCGTGGAGGACCGCCCGCGAACGACGCGTGACCGACTCTACGCACCCGCAGAGTGGAACGGCCGGCGATTCATCGTCGTCGACACGGGGGGACTGGAGCGCCGGCCGGGCGACGCGATCGAGGAGAAGGTCCAGGAGCAGGCACGTCTTGCGATCGAGGAGGCAGACGCGATCGTCTTCGTCGTTGACGCCGCCGCCGGCGAGACGCCATCGGATGCCGAGGTGGCCGAGCTTCTTCGGACCGCGCGGGTGCCCGTCCTCGTCGCGATCAACAAGGCCGACAACACGAAGCGCGAGCTGGAGGGCGCTGAGTTCTACGGGCTCGGTTGGGAGGAGACCTACCACATCAGCGCGCTCCACGGTCGCGGCGTCGCGGATCTGCTCGACGCGATCGTCTGGGCGCTGCCGCCGGAGTCGGAGGCGGAGGTCGAGCGCAAGCGTCGCGAGGCCGAGGCCGAGGAATGGGCCGAGGAGGAGGCCGCGTGGGAGTCCGACGGCGGAGCGTTCGCCCTGGACCGGCAGATCACCGATGGCATGGGGCCGGGGGAAGGCCGGAGCGTTGACGGCGGGGCATCGACGAGGAAGACGGGCGCCGGAGACCGGGACACGGACGAGGATCCTGACGACGAAGGGCTCGACGATGGACTCGGCGACGAGATCGAGGCGGTCGGCTTCGAGGACGACGGGGTCGCAGGAGACGAGGAGTGGGAGGACCGCGAGTCGCTCCGGACCAGGCCGGAGGCAGCGGCAGGGACTGCGACTGATCCCGCTCCGATTCCCGTCAGCGTCGCCATCGTCGGACGCCCGAACGTCGGTAAGAGCTCGCTGCTGAACAGGCTCCTCGGCGAGGAGCGGGCGATCGTCAGCGATGTCCCCGGCACGACACGCGACGTCATCGACACGCACCTGGAGTGGAACGGGCTCCAGGTCCGGCTGGTCGACACCGCGGGCATGCGGCGGCGAGGCAAGGTTGCAGGCGGACCGGCAGCGGAACGCTTCTCCGCGCTCCGCGCGCTCAAGGCCGTCAGCCGTGCTGACGTCGCGGTGCTCGTCCTCGACGCCGTTGACGGACTCACGGCGCAGGACGCGCACGTGGCGGGGTACGTGGTCGACGAGGGAAAGGGGCTGGTCATCGCCCTCAACAAGTGGGACCTCGTCGAGAAGGATGAGCACACGTTCGATGGGTACGCGGACCGGATCAGGCGGGACGCTCCATTCCTCGACTTCGCGCCCCTCGTGGCGATCAGCGCGAAAACCGGCCAGCGGGTCGGGCGGATCCTCGAGGAGGCCGCCGAGATCGCCGCGGAGCGACGCCGCCGTGTCCCGACGGCGGAGCTGAACCGGTTGCTGAGAGACGCGACCTTCCGGCAGCCGGCCCCGTCGGTGAAGGGCAAGCGGCCCAAGTTCTACTACGCCACCCAGGCTTCCACGCAACCGCCTTCGTTCGTGATCTTCACGAGCGACGCGTCCAGCGTCCACTTCAGCTACCAGCGTTACCTCGAGAACCGCCTGCGCGCGGCGTTCGGGTTCGCTGGCACACCCATACGGCTCGTGTTCCGCGACCGGACGCGGGAACAGCTCGAGCGAGAGCGGAGGCCCGCGGGCCCGCGCGGCCGCCAGCGTCAGCGGCAGGGAGCAGTCGGTCCGGCGGGTTCGCGCGCGACACGAGGGCGTCGGGGGAGATGACCGCGGCGCGGCGTGCGGTGATCGGAGCGGGGACGTGGGGCACGACCCTTGCTCTCCAGCTCGCGAAGCAGGGTCGGGTCACACTGGTTTCGCGTGACGAGCCGCAGGCCGAGGCGCTTCTCGCTGCTCGAGAGAACGAACGCTACCTGCCCGGAGTGCGGCTCCCCGCGGAGGTCGAGATCACCGCGGACCCGGAGGTCCTTCGGGCGGCCGACGAGCTCGTCGTGTTCGCGGTGCCGTCCGCGGCGATGCGCGCTACCGCGCGGTCCGTCGCGCGGTCCCTCCACTCCGACGCCATCATCGTGTCCGTAGCGAAGGGACTGGAGCGCGGGTCTCTGCTGCGGATGACGCAGGTGCTCGCGGACGAGTTGCCGGACCACGCCGGGCGCGTCGCCGCTCTGTCCGGGCCCAATCTCGCCCTCGAGATCGCTCGCGGGTTGCCGGCGAGTTCGGTCGTGGGCGCCGAGGACGAGTCGGTCAGCGGCCGCGTCCTCGACGTCATGACGACGCGCTCCTTCCGGCTCTACTGGAACCGGGACGTGACGGGCGTCGAGCTGTGTGGCGCGCTCAAGAATGTCGTCGCGATCGCCGCCGGCGCCGTCGACGGGCTCGGCTTCGGTGACAACGGCAAGGCGGCGATCATCACGCGCGGGCTCGCCGAGATGACCAGGCTCGGGATGGCGGCGGGTGGAAATCCCTTGACGTTCGCTGGACTCGCCGGGATCGGCGACCTGATGGCGACGTGCGGCTCGCACCTGTCGCGCAACCACCGACTCGGGGTCGAGCTCGCCAAGGGTCGTAGCTGGGTGGAGATCGAAGGAACGCTGCCGGGCGTGGCGGAGGGCGCCTACACGGTCGATGCCGCGCTTGCCATGGCGGAGCGTCTCGGCGTGGAGATGCCGATCGCACGCGAGGTCCACAACGCGCTGTTCGAGGGCAAGAGCGTCCAGCGTTGTCTCATCGACCTCCTGTCGCGAGAGTCGAAGGACGAACTCGCGGGACTCGACGATCGCCTCGGGCTTCTTCTCGAACGCCGACTCGCGGGGGCCTCGCAGACGGCGACCTGATCCCTGTCGACGACCTCTCTCCGGCGGCTCGCCGCGCGCCGCGAACCCCTCCCATGCTGTGAAACCCATGCGGTGGCGTCGAACCCCTCTGGTGCCCCCGAGACCCCCTGCTAGAATCGCCGACGTCGGGGCGTAGCGCAGCCTGGTAGCGCACTTGAATGGGGTTCAAGAGGTCCCGCGTTCGAATCGCGGCGCCCCGACCATCTTCCGGAGCACGAAAGAGGCCCTGCGGCTGTTCCCGCAGGGCCTCTCGATTCCCGCCGTACCCTCAGCCGTACCCTCAGCCGACCTCCGAAGCGAGGATCGCGTCCATCCGCGCGGCTGCGCGTCGCCGGCTCGCCGGAGTCAGGTGCGCGTACACGTCGGCGGTCGTTGCGGGTCCGAATGACCGAGCAGCCGCGAAACGACGCTCAACTCCTCGCCGTCCTCGATTAGCAACGTCGCGCAGGCGTGCCGGAGGTGGTGGAACGGTTGTCTTGGCAACCCGGCACGCTCGAGCGCGGCTTGGAAGCGTCGAGTCACGTTCCGGCTGTCGAGGGCGGTACCGGCCATGGACGTGAACACGAGGCCGTCTCGGCCCGACGAGCCCTCGTCGAGCTGACGCTTCCGGTGCTCTCGGAGTGCGTCGACGACGCGGGCCGGCATGGTGAGCGTCCGCCGCGCCCGGTCCGTCTTTGGATCAGCGAAGCGGCGGGTCCGCCTTTCGAGCGTGTGCTGGACGCTCAGGAGTCCGCGGTCGAAGTCGACGTCGCTCCACCGGAGCGCGAGTAGCTCACCTTGGCGCAGTCCGAGCGCGACCGCGGTGACGTACAGCGCTGACAGCCGATCATCCTCGACGCTCCGGAGGAAGGTCGCGACTTGAGCGGCAGAGAGTGGCGCGAGCTCGCGGCGAGCCTTTGCGGGCGGGTCGACGAGCGTCGCGACGTTCCGTAGCACCTTCCCGGTCTTCAGCGCGCGACCGAGCGCGATCCGGAGGACGCTGTAGCAGTAGCGCACGGTCGTGGGAGACAGCGGCTTTGGCTCGCTGCGAGCCGTCAGGTCGGCAAGCATCCGCTGGACGTGCTCTGGCTCGAGCCTCGCAAGCGGGACCCGGCCGAGCGCCGGCTTCAGGTACGCATCGACGACGACGGCGTAGTTGTCCGCCGTGCTCTTCCGGCACCGGGCGCGGACGGATGTCTTGAGCCAATCGTCGAGGTACGCGGCGACGGTGAGCTGCTGACTCACTGGCTTGACTCCGTGCTCGGTATGCGTCAGCGCTCCCCGGAGCTTGTCCTGGACCTCTCGCCGGGTTGGCGCATAGACCGAATGCTGTCGACCGTCGGGGGTCCGATACCGCGCCTCCCATGTCCCGTTCGGTCGCTGCCGGATCGTCCCCTCGTTGGCTCCACGCCTTGTCATGCCCGCGCCCTCCTGAGGTGTTGGATCGTCTCGTTGAACTTCTCGTCGTCTCCTGAGTCCCTCGCGGCGTCGAGTTCGCTGAGGAACGCGTGGCCGGCCGTCTCACCCCACGGCCACTCCCCCCGAGCCCAGCCTTCGAGCCACTCGATCCACCCGAGGAGGTAGGCGTCGCCGTATCGGCTTCCTTCGCGCCACGGAGCGAAGGCAAGGAACTCGTCCAGCGGAGCGGTGCTCTCGCCTCGCTCCTGAGCAACGAGGAAACGGCGCGCGAACAGATACGACCACCACAGCGGGATATCCGACACCGCTTCGCGCATCCGGGCGATCCACTCGGCTTCCCGGTTAGAGACGCGGCGCACGCGCCCAGCGGTGTTCTCGACGACGGCTGCGAGGACCGGCAGGACGAGCTCCGCTTCGCTCGTATGGGCCCGTGCGAACGACCAGTCCCCGGACTCGTCCCTCGGCGTTACCTCGGCGGCGATGTCCCGGACAGTCTTCAAGGAGCGCGGCGCACGGTCCCTGAACTTCTCGTGTAGTGACAGGTGCCGGTCGATCTCGGCCGGTTTCCACCCTTGCGCGGCGAGACGGTGGATCTCGTCGATGACGTCCTGCGGCGTCGATCGCACTCTCTCACGCTTACGCTGCCTCATTTCGCTCATAGATTACCTGTACGCCGCGTTGCGCTGATGTCGACGGTCGTTAGGCTACTCCATAGACGTCCGACTCGCAAGACGGGAGTCGGTCGAGGAAGGAGGCGACGTGACAGAGACAGGACCGCGGCCAGCTCTGCTCAAGGTCGAGCACGTGGCTGCACGGTTGCAGCTCGGACGCTCGAAGGTGTATGAGCTGATCCAGAGGGGGCGAGATTCCGAGCGTGACGATCGGGCGCTTCCGGCGAGTCCGAGCGGACGAACTTGACACGTGGATCGAGCGTCTCGCCGCCGAGAACGGCCAGCCGGACGCACCGAGAGCCGCGTGAGCGTGAACGACTCGAGCCGACGGAGTGACCGACCGCTGACGCCGCGCCGACTCTCGGCTCGTCGTCGGCGTCGGGTGTCACTCGCCATCGACGCCGCCAGAGCACAGATGCAAGCCGCCGAGGAGGCCGGCGATCGCGACATCGCCAAGGCGTTCCGGGGCGCACTCGCCGAGCTCGAGGCGATCGCGTTCAAGTGACCCCGGTCGAGAGCGTCATCGAGCGTCTGCCTGGCGCCCGCCGATCCGGGAACGGCTGGATGGCCCGCTGCCCGTCGCACGACGACCGCCAGGCGTCGTTGTCCGTGACCGAGGGCGACGACCGGCGCGCGTTGCTCCACTGCCACGCCGGCTGCGTCCCGGAGGCCATCGTGGCCGCCCTCGACCTTCAGCTCGCGGACCTGTTCGAGCGCCCGGACCGTCCATCAGGACCGGAGACGACGTACCGCTACGTCGACGAGCAGGGACGGCTTCTGTTCGAGGTCGTGCGGCGACCAGGCAAGCAGTTCGTCCAGCGACGGCCCGACGGCGCGGGCTGGACGTACAACCTCAACGGCACGCGGCGTGTCCTGTACCGACTCGCGGAGCTCGCGCAGGACGACGCCAGACGCGCGGTGTTCGTCGTCGAGGGCGAGAAGGACGCCGATCGCCTTCGAGAGCTCGGCATGATCGCGACGACGAACCCCGGTGGCGCCGGCAAGTGGCGAGCGGAGTACGCGGAGCACCTCCGAGGCCGGCACGTCGTCGTCCTCCCGGACGACGATGAGCCCGGACGCCGCCACGCCGCTGACGTCGCTCGGTCCCTCCACAGCATCGCCGCCGACGTCCGGATCGTCGAGCTGCCCGGCGTGCGGGAGAAGGGGGACGTCAGCGACTGGCTCGACGCCGGCGGGACCGTCGAGGAGCTCGCCGCACCTCGAGTTGGCCAGCAGCTCGGACAGCACGGCGGCCTCGTGCTCGAACCCTTCGAAGCACGAATCGCTCCGGGGAGGATAGTGCCGCCGCAGGGCTGTGGCCGCATCCCCAACATCTGCCCATCGTTGCTCAGGGGCGCGACCCCGATCGGGATCTCCCTCCTCTCACCGCTCCTTTCGGCGCGGCCACCGCTGCTTGAAGTACTCGGGATGCCTCGCACGCCACGCCCGGGAGGCGTCGTTTCGCGACGCTCCTTCCTTGCGGCAGTCCTCGCAGTAAGTCCGACGGTTCGCCGCGGGGCGACGGGCCGGAAGGAATGGACTTCCACACGCGCTGCAGAACGCAATCCCTTCGGTGCGTGACACCACGAGCATCAACTCCACTGCCAGGGCGCCGAACAGCGAAACGCCGCCAAGCCGGACTGCGGGGTCTTGGCTGATGCTGGACCAGGGACGAACGCCGCCGAGCTGAAGCCACAGGTTGACGGCTCGATCCACCCTCGCCGCTGCCGCGTCTCCTCGCGCCGCCTCGCCGAAGGCGATGATGCCGCGGTCGTCGAGACCGGGACTGGTAGGCGCAACCGAGAACGCACGATTGCTATGCCACCCGGCGGCAGCCGCTAGGACAGTGCTGGCCCAAGCGGCATAGATGCGCCACAGCTCGACGGGCTCGGACCCGGTGAAAGCGTCTCCGGCGACGGTCGGGAGGCGCTCGCAGAACTGTGAGCCTCGCGGGTCCGTGCGCAGCGGTGGGTGCGTATGCGGCAGGAGGTGTTCGCACAGCGTCAGGACGCCCCACCGCGCCGCGAACCTCCTGATCGCCTCGTCGGTCGCCCGGTCGCTGGCGAGCTCGACGAACCGCTGGAGCATTCCCGGCCCGGGTCGGGCGGACGGCGGGGAAGGCCACGTGGGCGACGCGAGCCAAGCCTCCTCGTTCCCGAGATACGCCCACGTGAGCTTCCCGTCCGCGAGTTCGACGCGTGTCGGCACCTCCCATGCCGTAGGGCGAACGAGAGGGTTTTCGAGCGGCAGTCCGGCCAGTTCGGCGAGCGTTCGCGGCGCAACATCACGCAACATATCGAGAGGGTAGCGCCCAGCGGTCCGCGGCGTCACCATCGGATTCCTCAGTCCTAACGCAGCACGAGGGAGAGCCGTGGACCAACTGCTCCTGCGACCGGACGAGGCCGCAAGACTTCTCGGGATTTCCCGCTCGAAGTGCTACGCACTTGTTGCAGCCGGAGCCATTCCGGCGGTTCGAATCGGCCGAAGCGTCCGCGTCCCGCGGGCCGCCCTTGACGAGTGGATCGCCAGGCAGACGACGGTGGCGACCGATGCGAAGCGGTGACGCGGGTAGCGGCGACGCAGTGGAGGCGAGTCCTGCGACGGACAGCGCGTCCGGAGCGCGGCATGACGCGGCGAACGGGTCGGCGAGGCGGTCCTCGGGGGTACCTGGGGCGCGCCGCCCCCTCTCCGTCGATCCTCCTACTCATGGTCTTACGCCCGTCAGGACCATCCTCACTCGACTCTGGGGCGTCCAAGGCGGCGACGCGTCGGACAGCTCGCGTTGGCTGCACGAGGACCGCGGGGCCGCTGAACCTTTGGCGGTGAGCCCGGCGCGCGCGACCGGACACGACCGGGGCCGAGAACATCCGCCCGAGCGCGTCGGCGAGCGCGCGGCGGAAGAGGCCGCCGACGACCGGTCCTCTCCGTCCGTCTCGCACCCGCTCGGCCGCTACCTCAGCGGCGTGGAGGCGTTCTTCCGTCGATACGTCGCGTTCCCGTCCGACCACGAGCCGGTGGCCATCGCGCTCTGGGTCGCCCACGCGCACCTCGTTGAGCAGTTCGAGACCTCGCCGCTGCTCGCGGTCACATCCGCCGAGATGCGGTCCGGCAAGACGCGCACGTTGGACTGTCTCGAGCTGGTGGTCCCGAACCCCTTCCGCGTCATCACCCCGTCCGAGGCCGTCGTCTACACCGTGCTCGCTCAGCGACCGCGCCGTACGATGCTCCTCGACGAGGCGGACGCGATCTTCGGGACGCGTATGGCCGAGCGGTATGAAGGCCTTCGGGCGATCCTGAATGCCGGCAACCGCAAGGGCACGCCCGTCCTGCGCGTGAAGCTCGAGGGACGCCGACGCGAGGTCGACGAGTTCGATGTGTTCGGGCCGAAGGCGATTGCCGGGATCGGTGATCTCCCCCCAACGGTCACTGACCGTGCGATCCCGATCCGCTTGAAGCGGCGAGCGCCTGGCGAGCTGGTGGCCAAGTTCCGGAGACGCATCGCAGAGGCGGAAGCCCGGGATCTCGACTTCGAGCCGGACGGCGTGACGCTTGTCACGGATGTCACGGTTCCCGATGAGCTGAACGATCGCGCTGCCGACTCTTGGGAGCCCCTCCTTGCGATCGCTAAGGCGGCTGGGGCCGGATGGTGGGAGCGAGCGTGGCGAGCCGCGACCGCTCTGTCGTCCGAGCAAGACGCCGCCGCGAGCCTCGGGATGCGACTGTTGGCCGACATCCGGGACGTGTTCGGGGAGCGCGATCACCTCTCGACTGCCGAGTTACTCGAGGGGCTGCACAACCTCGAGGACGCGCCGTGGAGCGACTGGTACGGGAAGGCCCTCACGGCGCGTGGGCTCGCACGACTCCTCGAGCCGTACCGTATCGGGCCACACCTTCGGCGGCTCGGCGGCGACCGCCGTCGGGGGTACTACCGGTCCGACTTCATGGACGTCTGGGAGCGGTACGCACCTGTCGGGGGAACCGTTCCAAGCGTGACAACCGTTCCGTCCACCACACCCGGTACAGGTGTCACGGGTGTCACGAGTCCAGGCAAGCAACACGAGGCTCCGTCGTGGGATCCGGAGAACGCGAACGATGCGTGGGCGGAGTGAGTACGTTCCGCGCCGTTTCGCTGTCTCGACTCGAGGTCGTGCACGCCGCCCGTCGCATTCCGCCGGTCGGCTTGCCGGTGCGCGCGTGGCGGGCGCCCCTCGCGTAGCTGGTGCTCGTCCTTCCGCATCATCGCTTCGCACGCGGCGTCCGTCGCCTCGTGCTGAACCACTGTGTGGTTCGTCCTGTACACCGGAGGCTTGTCGGGCGCCTGGCTAGAAGTCGCCCCCGTGCCGGGCGAGCCATTCGCGCCGAGCGTCATAGTCGGGCATTAGGCGCGCGAGCCGTCGCCAGAACTCGCGGCTATGCCGCTGCTCCTCCACGTGGACGAGTTCATGAGCGATGACGTAGTCGATCGCGCTCGGCGGGAGGGTCATGACGCGCCAGTGGAAGTTGAGGCTGCGGACGCCGCACGACCCCCATCGGTACCCGAGGTCGCGCACGTCGACCTTCGTCGGCGCAACGCCCGCGCGGCTCATCCACGTCCGGACACGGGCTCCGAGCCACGACCGCCCGCGCTTCGCGTACCACTGAGCGAAAAGCTCGTCGGATCGCTCGCGCTCCTCCCTGTTCAGCTCGAACCACCCGCCGACGAGTCGGAGCGGCGGCTGGCCGTCGCTGTCGGGGTCTACGAAGCGGAGCCGGTAGTGCCGCCCGAGATACGCGAATCCTTCGCCCGACACGTACTCCTTTGGCCGCCAGGTCGCGCGCAGTCTCTCCTTCTCGGCGAGCTTCTTGTGTATCCACTCGGCGCGTGATCGGACAATCCGCTCCAGCTTGCTACGGTCGATCGACGCCGGGGCTTGCACTGTGACTGAGCCGTCGCGCTCGACGCTGATGCCGACCGTGCAACGGCGCGCGCTACGGCGGACGGCGAGCGCGAGATCGTCGAGCTGGATCGTGTCGGTCACGCCACGAGGCGCGCGTGGTTCGCGCGCGCGATGCCCATCACGTCGTTCGCCACCTGATCGATCGCGTCATACGGCACAAGATCCTGGTCGTCGAGGTAGGCAACCACGTGTCCGCGGAGCGCCTGCTGAGCGACTCCGTTCCGCCAGAAGTCGACCGCCGACACCTCCGACCGGATCAGCTGAACCAGCGCGCGGACGCTCTCAATCGCGTTCGCCGGCGCCGCCCCCCCGTTCGCCTCCACAACGAGCCTGTAGAACGGAGCTTCGACTCGCGGGTCGATCCCGAGGACGTCCGGCTCGGTCTCCTCTTCACGCAGCTGATGGACGAACAGCTCGAGCTGCTGAGCGAGTTGGTCCCACTGCTGCCCGAAGCGGTCGAGAATCCCTTGGAGCCGCTCCGACAGCTTGCGATACCGCGCCGGATCCTCCTCGAGATGAACGGTTATATGGTGCCTGGCGGCGTGCTCCATCTCCGACGCCTTTGCGCGGTCCGACGTCTTGGCTCGGACGACCTCGTCGAACCTCGGATCGAGGATCGAGACCGGTTCGACTCGGATGTTGATGCCCTCCGCCTCGAGGTGTGCGTCGATGAGCTTTTGCACCTTGCGGCCGGCTCCGAGGATTGCGAGCTGCTTGTCACGGTAAAGGTTGCTGGCCGCCTTGTTAATGAGTCCGAGCAGCTTGGCGTCACCCATGAAACGCACCGCCTCCCGCCGCGGCATCACCGTGTCGAGGCTCGCGAGGAACTCCCGGAGGCGAACCGAGAACAGGGCGCGAAGGCGAGTATCTTCGAGGGCGAAGACGCACGCGTCGACGTCACGGATGTCCCTGATTCTGGCGTCGCCGAACACCGCCAGGACTCGCCGATGGCGATCTTCGAGCTTGGGCAATTCGTCGGCGATGGTCGCGATGGTGCCCTCAACGTCCTCGGCTGCGTACGCGCTCAATGCGGCCGCCAATCGGTCGCCGAGCCCGTAGTAGTCGACGACCAGGCCGTGCTCCTTGCCTTCGGCCGTCCGGTTGACGCGCGCGATCGCCTGGAGCAGCTCCACGCCCTGAAGCGGCCGATCGACGTACAGGACCTGCTCGAGAGGCGCGTCGAACCCCGTCAGCAGCATGCTCTTGACGCACAGGAACGCGAGCGCATCGGCCTTGTCCGGCTCGTCATGCACGAGCGGCTTCTTGAACCGGGTGATTCGGGCGTCGATCTTGCGACTGTCCGACCATTCGTCCAGCCACGGCTCCTGGTTGTGACTGTGCGAGATGACGGCGGCGAAGTCGAGCCGGCGGATAACGTCGAGTTGGCGGAACGCCCGGCCGCGGAAGCCCTCGCCGCCCTGCATCTCTGCGAGCTGATCCTCGGGCACTGCCGCGAGGGCGACGGCCTCGCCCTCCAGCTCGCCAACGAGACGGTCCCGCGCGGCGCGTAGGGCAGCTTGGTACCGGACAGCGGCTGCCCGGGAGTTGGCGACGATCTGCGCCTTGAACCGACCCGGTAGCACGGTGTCGACGTAGTGGCAGAGCATGTCGTCCGCCTTGGCCTCGATCGAAGCCGGTGCCTCGAGCACCTTACCGGCGGTCACGTACTTGGCGCGGGTTGCCTCGAGTTCCTCTTCGGTGGCGTCGGGATAGGCCTCTCGGAGCGCGATGTCCATCCCGGCGCCGTCGACCACTGCGCCCTTCAGCTCGCGCCCTTCATACAGGATCGGAACGGTCGAGCCGTCTTCCTCCGAGGTCTTGATCGTGTAGCGGTCGATGAAGTCACCGAAGATCTCGTGGGTCTTCGCCCGCTCGCCGAGCAGGATTGGCGTTCCGGTGAACGCGATGCGCGCCGCCTTGGGGAGAGCGGCGATGAGGTTCGCGTGCAGCATTCCTGCATGACCTCGGTGAGCCTCATCGACGAGCACGACGATTTCCTCGCTCTCGTTGCACACCGGGAAGGCGCGGAAGTTTGCCTCGATCTCGTCCGCCGGTGGGACCTCGTCCGTCGTGACGTACTTCTGGAGCAGTGCCATGACCAGACCGCTGCCGGGCGTCGAGAGCTTCGCGATCAGGTCGCCGCGATCGCGAGCGCGTTCGACCGGCTCATTAGCGAGCCGGGCGGTCTCCCCTAGCTGCTTCTCGAGGTCCTTCCGGTCCGTGACAACGACCACCTTGAACCGCCGCAGCCCCCGATCGCTGCGCATCCGCTTCACGAGGAAGACCATCGTCAGGCTCTTGCCCGACCCCTGCGTGTGCCAGACGACGCCGCCGCGCCCGTCATCTCGCCGCCCGGGCGTCGTCACCGGTGCCCGACGCAGGCGCTCCACCGCCCACTCAACTGCTCGGAACTGCTGGTAGCGGGCGACCTTCTTGACCAGATGGCCGCCCGTCGCGTCGAACACCGTGTAGTCGCGGACGAGTGCGAGAAGGTGCGCGGGTCGGAGCATCCCGGCGACGAGGAGCTGCTGCTCGCTCAGCGTATCGACGCCGAGTGCCGCCCGGACGTCCGCGGGCGGGACGGGCGCAGTGTCCTTCCACGCTAGGTAGTGCTCGTACGACGCGCCCACTCCCGCGGCACGCGCTTGGTAGAAGGACGTGGCGACCATCAGGGCGTTGTAGTAGAAGAGGCGATCAACACCCTCGTCGACGCCGACCTCGCGCTGGTTCGAATACCGCAGGAGCTGCGTGATTGCCTCGTCCATCGGCTCGGCGATGGACGGGCTCTTCGCCTCCGCAACCACGAGCGGGATCCCGTTGACGAACAGGACGACGTCCGGGTAGATGCTCGGCCGCTGGCCAGGTGGATCGACGCGGAACTGGTTGACTGCCAGGAAGTCGTTCCGTTCCGGATGATCGAAGTCGATGAACATGACGACGGCGTCACGACCCTGAGTGCGGTCGTCACCCTCGACGGTCGTCCCCTCGACCAGCAGCTCCATCGTCGCTTGGTTGACTGCGACGAGGCCACCCGGGCCGCCAAGCCGCTCAAGCGTATTCACGGCGGCGTCAATCCGGGCGTCGTCGAGCCACGGCTCCCCGCTCTCGTCGACGTTGATCGACCGAATCAGCCTCCGCAGCCGCGGGAGAAGGAGAACTTGCCGGAAGCTCGAGCGGAACGTGAAGTCGGCGACCTGCCTGTCACCCTCGATATGCTCCCAGCCCATACCTTCGAGCTGCGCGAGGAAGGGCAGCTCGACCTTCGCCCGCTCGTCGACGACGAGCGCTTCAGCGCGCATGCGAGGGAACTGCCGCGGGGTCGGGCGCGACACGCCGCCGGCCGGTCAGGAGATCGTCCGTCACTCCTTGGCTCAGGGCGAGGAGCTTTCCGGTTCTGCCCTTCTCGATCTCGATGAGCGCGTCGAGCGTGTCGAGCGCGTCAGCGATTCTCCGCTGCTCGTCGATCGGAGGACACGGAACAAGCAGCGCCGCGTACTCCTCGGCGTTGATGTTCGGTTGCGCGCCTTGCCGCAGCGTGCGACCCACCCACCGCCAGAATGATCGGGACCGGACGTAGTGAGACACGTAACGTGGCTCGCATCGGCGCGCGTCGAGCTTGAACTTGATGACGTACCCGGCGTGTGCGCACCGTCCATCGGACGGCCGGTAGAGGTACGTCTTGCCGACGGAGCCAGATCGAGCGAACAAGAGATCGTTTTCCTCCAGCTCGTACCCTCGCGCGTCCTCCTCTGAAATGCTCGCAACCCCGTCGGTCGACAGCCGGCCGTTGTCGAGGATGTCCGTCACACGCACGTAGCGCGGCAGCGCGGGATCGTATGGTCGTGCTGCCGCACCGCTGCCGTAGTCGCCGGTGTTCACAGCCAGGTCGCGGAGCAGCGTCAGCGTCCAACCCTCTGGCAAGGAATCGCGCTCGACCACGTCGACCCACTCCGCCTCGTACCGGAGCCGTTCGATTAGTTCGCGTGCCCGGGCGTTCAGCTCGTCACGGTCGCCGTCAATCTCGTTCAGCGTTGGCCGGTACTTCCGGAACCAGCGGGAGGCGGTCTCGATGAGGTAACGGCGGTGCTCGGCCAGATACCGCAATAGGATTGCGTCGAGCCGCATCCGAAGAGCGGTCAGGCCGATCTCGCGACACTCGTCGTCGTCAAGCACCTCAGCCTCGGTGCCGAGCTCTGCAGCGAGCCCCGCTCGCAGGTCCTTCACCACCTTCTTGGCCGCGATCCGCTCCTTCTTGAGGGCCTTGAGGTCGTCCCCTGCGCCGGGCGTCTCGGGGTCGACCGCGAGCCCGTCCTCGGGCTCGTCGTCCGCCGCTTCAGCGCCATCAATACGGGTCTCGATGTCGGCGAGCTCCGACTCCGCGCTTGCCAACTCCTGCAGGCGGTCCGCGACAAGCTGGCGCGTCAGCGGATGTGACAGTGCAAGGAACACGTCCGGCGATCCCGGCTTCGCTTCCTCCAGAGCGCTCGTGACGGTCGTGACCCAGCTGTCGATGAGGCCGTCGAAGCCGCGCGAGATGAGAGCCCGGAGGTCGAACTGGACCTCATTCCACCAGGTCGCAATCACACCGTCCGCGCGATAGCGGTCCAGCGTGCCAACCTCACTCACGGCCGCCCCGAATGTCGCGAGCAGCTCCGCGCGAAGCGCCATCAGGTCGTTCGTCACCGGGAGCGCAATCAGTCGCGCCTCCCTAGCGTGCCACCACGTCGTCACCGCGTTGACGGTCGCCGCTTCGCGTTGGTGAACGCCCGAATCGCGGCCGACGATTTCTTGGACGTGCCGTGCATCCACTACGCCCTCGACGAACTCAAATACGTCGCCGCGGTGGCAGAGCAGGTGGGTCAGGTCGAAACCGTGTCGCTCGAACTCGGACCGAGCCAGCTCGACCTCAGTTCGCGGGACGCCGCCGAGGACGTGTGCGGTCACGCTCTGCGGCTCGGCGGGAGGAGAGTTGTCGGCCCAGCCGCGTATGTTGAGGCTGTAGCCGCGGCGGGCCAAATCGTCCCTCGCCGCGACCCGCGAGTAGCCCTCGACCTCCGTAAACGAACGGAATGTCGACACGATCTTCTCGATGTGCTCAGGGCGGAGATAGTTCTGCGCCCGGCCCTCCTCGAACTCCCGATCGGCGTTGATGAACAGGACCTTGCCGGCCCGCTCGGGCTGCTTCTCGCCAGGCCGCCTCATCACGAGAATGCACGCCGGGATCCCGGTCCCGTAGAAGAGCTTCGGGGGAAGGCCAATAACCGCTTCCACGCAGTCGTCGTCGATGAGCGCCTTCCGAATCGCCAACTCTGTATTCGGGCGGAACAGGACGCCGTGGGGCATCACGGTGGCGAGAACGCCTCCCGGGCGCAGGACGGCCAGCATGTGCTGCGCGAACATCAGATCCGCTTTTTTGCCCGTCTCCGGCGTGAACCCGTACCGGAACCGCTCCTTGAACTTCATGTCGACAGTCGAGTAGTTCTGCGAAAACGGCGGATTGGTAATAACCCGCTCGAACCGCATCAGCTCCCCGCCCTCGAGATGAAGCGGGTTCACGAGCGTATCGCCGTTCTCAATCTCGGCGTCCGCGATGCCGTGGAGGATCATGTTCATCTTGCAGATCGCCCACGTCCCGCCGTTGTCCTCCTGCCCGTAAAGGCGGACGCTCTGAGGGGAGCCGCCGTTCTCGATGACGTAGTTCTTCGATTGGATTAGCATGCCGCCGGATCCGACGTAGGGATCATATATGCGCATCCCCGGGCCGGGATCGAGGATCTCGACCATTAGCCGGACGACGTCGCGCGGCGTGTAGAACTCTCCGCCTTTCTTGCCGGCCGAGTCGGCGAACTGCTTGATCAGGTACTCGTACGCAGCGCCGAGCAGATCCGGGAACTCGAAGTCACGATCGAGGAGCCGGTGCTTGCTGAAGTGCCGAATCAGCTGCTTGAGGCGCTCATCGGGGATGCGGTTCTTGCCGACCTTCCGGTTGAAGTCGATGTGCTCGAGCACGCCTTCGAGCGCGGCGTTCGACTCGGAGAGACCGTGAAGCGCCTTGTTCAGCTCGTTGCCGACGTTGACTGTAACGTCGTTGCGGAGCCGGTCCCACCGTGCGACGGGCGGAACGAAGAAGGTGTCCGTGTAGCGCCTAGGATCTGCCGCCCGCTGCGCGGCCTCTTCGGGTGTCCGGCCTCTGGCCAGCTGGTCGGCGACGATCTCCGCGCGCCGCGCGTCAAAGACGTCCGACGCGCGCTTCAAGAAGAGCGTGCCGAAGATGTACTCCTTGAACTCCGAGGCGTCCATCTTTCCGCGGAGGATGTCGGCGGCCGCGAGCAGGTGGCGCTCGAGCTGCGGGAGGGTTAGCTTGGCCATGTCACCCCCGACTTTCGACGGATTCCCGTACCGTGCCGCTTTTCACAGTCCTCACCGGCGCGCGGCGCCGCTCGCCCGTCTCGGCCTAGATACCACGCGGGGAGGAGCATATGACGGGACGCCATGGGCCAGCCACCCGGCGGCCGGCCTCGCCCCGCGGCTCGCCGGCTGGGAGCACCGGTTGGGGCGAGCGACCCGATGACCGAAGCCGCCGCCCTAGCCCTGTATGACGAGCTGCTCGCGTCGGTCGCCCGCGGCGCTGACGAGATCGCGTCGCGGCCGCTCGTCGCGCACTGGCCGCACGTCGGGTCGAAGTACGACGGGCTCCTGGTCGTCGGTCAGGCGCTCAGAGGGTGGGACGACGAGTGGCAGGCGTCGGACGCCGCGACACCGCCAGGACGCACGCGAATCCTCGAGGCCGCTCGCGCCCGTGCGGCGTCCCGAGACGAGCCGCTCGACTGGGTGCCGACGCACGCGAAGGTGCGCAACAGCCCCTTCTGGGTCTTCTCGCGTCACCTCGTTGAGGCCGCCGTGGCGGGCTCTGGCCCTTGGTACGCGAAGTACGCCTGGGCGAACCTCTACCCCGTCGCGCCCGAAGCCCCGCCCGACAACCCGACGGGTGTCCTCAAGCAAGCGCAGGACCCGTACGTCGGGCCTCTGCTCCTCGAACTCGCCGACATGCTCGACGCGCGGCGCGTCGTCGTCATCGCCGGGCCCGTCTACTGGTACCACGCGCGCGGGACGGGCGACCTTTCGAAACTCCAGCAGGCCGACAAGCCGCTGACGTGGCGCGGCGAGGCGTACGGTCGGCGGTGGCTCGTCGGTTATCACCCGAAGTGGGCGAGCTACCAGGGCTGGGGGGCGTCGCGATACGCGCAGCTGGTAGCGGAGGCACTCCGAGATCTCTACGGATAGGGGAGGACGGGACGCTGATCCGGTGTGCACTGTCAAGTGCGCTTCGACGGGAGGGTGATTCCGAGACGAGGATTGAGCGCTACCTCGCTTGGGTCGCCGAGATTGCCCGCGTCTGCGCGGAAGCGCGGCCCGCCCCTGGGACCGTCACCGTCTTCGAGGACACGCTGCAGCGGTTGCGCCGTATGTCGGCGAGAGCTGGGACGAACGTGAGGGTTCGGACGCTCTGTCTCACGCACTGGAAGATCTTGACGCGCTAGGCGTACTGCGCTTCCGCGACCGCTCGTAGCAGCCGACGCAGTTCGCCCGGCAGCTCCCGGACGGTGCCGCCGCCCTGCACGACCTCTGGCTGGAAAGCGGCAGGAACTACGTGGATGCGGAGCAAGAGGCGTTCCTAGCGGCACTCATCCACGCGTCGTCGCGCACGGGACCTGGCGCACCGGACCTAGTGATGGTTCAGCCGAGCGAGGTTTTCGAGAAGCTTGGCTGGAGCGAGGATGAGCACGATCCAACGCCGCTGCTCCATGGCTTGGCGAGCGCGGGCTACGTCGGGTTCTTACTGGAGACCGGTCCGTTCGTGCCCGTCCGTCCCACGTATCTCGCTGCGGTCCGCGTCACACAACGCGTCGCGACTGAATGGGAGGGACGCGTGACGGCACTCCTCTCCGAAGGCGAGACCACGACGGTGGATCTCAAGCGCGAGCTACACGTCGACCGCGAGCGCGAGAAGGGTGAGGTTCGTCCGCGACGTACTGGGCCTGGCCACCACCAAGGCCAGTGGCCGCGACCGATAACTGCTGATCGGCTTCGACGATGACACGCACGAACTGGTGCCGAACGCCGACAGGTCGATTACGCGCGAACGCTGTGTGCCCGGGAGGGTAACTCCCCGGGGGAATCCTGACGCAAGCGGCCGCCGGTCTCGTCGTGTCCGCCTAGTCATCGGTGAGCCTCGCGCCCGCGGTCGAGAGGTGGACCGCCGCACGGCGAATCGTCGCCCACGTTATCCCGGTGGAGGCCAGATCCTTCTCCACCGATCGCCCGCCCACGCCGAGAGCGTCGAGTTCGCGTAGGAGGCGCGTTACACGCGGGCCGAACCGTTCGAGATAGATCGCCTTCAACCGCTGCTCGGCCTCAGTGATGCGCCTCCTCGTGTCTTCGGGCACTCCATGGAACTCGTGGTTCGTGAGCAGCGAGGCGACGGGCGGTGGCTCCTGTTGCAATAGCTCGAGCAGTTCCGCGCCGAGCCGCTGTGCGTCGGGCCCGACGTGCTCTGGAACCCTCGGTACCTCAAAGCCGTCGAGGGCTCGCTCCTCTTCGGCGCTCTGCGGGACGATGATCCCATCGGCGGTGGGACGTAGGTCTATCCGGCTCCCGTCGGCAGCGTGAAACGTAAAGACCGATGTTGGGTCGACCTTGCGAGGTGCGAACTCACCCTCCGGGACCTGTGGCCTCTTAGGGGCTTCACCGGGCTCGAATAAGCTAGAGGCCATCAGCTCAGCGAGGCGGCGTCGGCTCGTGAACAGTGTCTTGAAGGGGTCCGTAGAGACACCCTGGACATACGCCGAGCCGTCCCCGATGTGGTGGAACGCCTCCTGTGCCCATGGCTCGGGGCTTTCGTAAACCTCCTTCGCGGCCTGCTCGTTCGGCGGTTCGGTATGAGCCTTCCACTTGTGGGCCGCCAACTCAGTCATGTCCGTCGTGCCGAAGCCGCAGAACGGGCAGCGATGCACAGCCTTGCCCTTCCAGTAGAGCGCTCCGGGCGGCGGACCATGTTCGGGCCGCTCTTCGTTCTGGCGCACGTGTGCGCGGAGACGCCGGAGATCACCGGGTACCGCTGGCGGTTGCGACCTTTGCTCGCTCACCACTTCGGCAACCGACCCCGCGGTCGGACCGGGCGGAGGGGCGGGTGTCGCAAGATCGCGGGTGTGAGCGGCCTTGACGTGTTCGAGAATCTCCGTCGCGCCTCGAATGCCCATTGTGCCCTTGTCGCAGTACGGACATTTGTACGTCGGGTAATGGTTGAACTCCCCGGATTGATACTTTGCTGCCTCACGCAAGTCGTGTTCGAGCTTCAAGCGCCGCGCCTGTTCGACGTTGCTCTCTCGTCGTGGTTGCTCGGGTGTGGTCGGAGGTAAAGGAGCCGTCACCGAACGCGTGTTAGCGAAGATCGCAATCAGAAGTAAGAGACCAGCGCCGGTCGTTACGACCGAGAACGCCGGTTGCCACGGAACCGGTACCCCGAGTCGGTCCCAGAGACTTAGAACCGCGTCGAGTGTGCTTGCGCTGATCAAGAGAAAGCCGCCAAGCGCCGACAGGCGGGGGTGTTCAGCCAAGAACGAGGGCACGGCGCCAGTCTAGCGCGCCGCCTTGCGTCAACTGGATAACCCGGGAGACGGATAGAGGCAAGGGCGAAGGGCGATGCGGGATGGATTTCGCGGGTACGCCACCGTCGTACGACCCGGCCGCTGACCCGACGCAGCGGGAGCATTCGCTATGGGCGCTGAGGAAGACGAATGACGCGGACGGGCCGTTTCGGGCTGTCTAAGAAGTGCGGCTCGAGATTGCGCGCGTTCGGCCGAGACGCGCCTGATGCGGCGAGACTCCGATAGGACCATGACATAAACTCCTGCTTAACACGACGGAACGTCACCCGGCAGAGCGATTGCTTGCTCAATCAACTATTGCGACGTCGCAGAGAGGAAGGCCATGGTGAAGATTCGACGCGCGGATCCGGCTCTCTTCGCACAGAAGCCGAGCAGTGCCGACGGGTTGACGCCCAGGCAGCGCGAACGCCGGCGGCTTGATCAGCAACTGCGCGACGCGCTCGATCAAATCAAGACGCGCGAGGATGTATTCGTCGTCACCCCGACGGGGGAGGAGAAGGCGACGACCCTCCGTGGTCGTCTCGTGCGAATCGGCCAAGAACTCGGCGTTCGGCTCGCGATACGCAAGCACGAGAACGGCTGGCTCGTCGGGATGTACACGGAAGAGCGGAAGTCGAACCGTGGTCGTAAGCCGAAGGCGGCGCAAGGCGGGTGACCGCGGCGGTCGGGCCAGCCGCCCACTCCCCCTTCGTCATAGGCAGACCTCGAAAGCCGGGAGCAATAGCCAGTACGGGCGGCTGGACGCCAATCGCGCTGTCTTTCGTGCCAGCCGGGTCGCTCCGCTCGCCGCGTATCCCGGACGCGTTGGTCGGTCGTGAGTAGCCGACGTTGCCCGGCAATGGCTGACGCAGGCTACCGGAGGACCGTCCCGTCCCTCGTCACAAGAGTGCCAGCTCAGGCGTCAGCCGCACCATCCGCTCAACCGACATGAAGCGAACGAAGTCATCCCAGCGGCACTGCTGCTGTGATCGATAGAAGACGCGACTGCGGGGCTGTCCGCCAGCTCTCCCGCTCAGTCGAGCCGTGGCACGCGGTCCGCGTCGCGCAGCACGGTCAGGACCTCACCCTCGTCAACGAGCTCGCGGAGCCGCCGGCCGATCCGCAGAACCCCTGACCGCTCTCGGTCCGGCCCGAATCGCGGGTCGTACGAGACGTCCAGTCGTTCGCCGCGAAGCAGGACTGTCACTTCGCTCGGTGCCCGGGGGAACGAGGCCTTCGCGCCGCTTACGCTCTCTACGGGCAGCCGGATCTGGCCGCGCGCGAGGTCGTGCCGCGTGACTCGCTGCGTGCGTCCCCCTTGGCCGGGTCCGCCGGCGGCGCTGGCCCGATGAAGGGCAGTGCCAGCGTCCACCCGTGGACCGCTCTCGTTGACACGGGTCGCGAGGAACGCGCGCAGCTCGGCCTCGTTCGCCTCCGCTTCAGCGCGCCGCGTGTACGGCGCGCTCAACAGGAACGTCGCCGCACCGGCGAAGAGCGGCCCGACACCAGGCCGAACGGAAGGACCGAGGAGCGCCTCGGCAGGCGGCCGGAACGCGAACAGGATCAACCTCGGGCGCCACTCGCGGACCTTCTTGCGCAACGCCTCGCCGCCCTCGTGCAACTCCTCCGACGCGACTTCTGTCGCTGTCGTCGTCGGCCGCTTGACGAGGTCCGTGAGGCCATTTCCGGCCGCAACGAACGCCTCGTCCTCGCGCCCCCGTTGCGCGTCCTCTAGGAGTCCGACGCGCGCCAGGCGCGCCCACAAGCGGCGTCCGAGCGCGCCTTGGTAGTAGTGGCCTGCAGCGACCGAGACGGGAGCTGGGTTGATTCCGACCAGGAGTACGCCTCCGGGGCGGCACGGGTAGTCGGGGAGCGTTGCGATCATCGGAGCGAGGCTAGAGCGAGCAGATAGCGTTGCGCAAGGCCGGCGCAGGGAGTTCCGCGCGCGCTCGGAGCGACCGCACAGGAGTGCCCCCAGCGGCTGGGTTTCCGCGAGCAAGCGTATCGGTGTGGCGGGTGATCGTCGGAAACGGTGTGTGTGCGTTTTGATCACCCCGAGCCGGGAACCCGTCTGCAATCCGCTAGAACGGCAATTCGAGGCCCTGCCGTCGTTGGTCGGCGCGGATGACACGCGCGGACGCGCTTGCAAGCCGCACACATCACCGCACGGGACGCGGGCGCCTTGTCTCCGCTGTGGCACGCGAGGTCCGCTTGCTACACTCGGACCAGACGCCAGCTCATCTCGGCTTTCACGGTTGAGCCTCGAGCGCGTGCTTCGAGGCGACCTCTCTTGGCGCTCTTCGGCGCTCGGAGGGTTGTGGTGGCAGGAACCGATTTTTCGCTACTCGGGCGCCTCGGTGCGTACACACTCCACGCGCGCTACCCGGCGAAGGACACGACCGCCGCGGCGCGGAAGGCCTTTCTCGCACGCTTCGAGCGCGAGGTCGATCCAGACGGTGTGCTGGCTCCGGAAGACCGCGCCGCCCGCGCTGCGGCCGCCCGGAAGGCGTACATGCTGCGTCTCGTGATGCGGCGGCAGGAGCTGCGCGAGGAGCGTCGGCGATCAGCGGGCGACGGACACAGCCGTGGCGGGCGCGGGACGTCCCGACCACCTCGGGCGTAGCTGGCATGAGCAGATCCTTCGGTTCGGGGGGTCACCGAGCGCGCCAGTTCTTCTACGTCGTCCGACGGACGACCGAGCAGGCGCATCCCTTGGGCGACCTATCCGCCTACCGCGCAGTTCGCATTGACTGCTGAGCCGGAGATGTGATGGACCAGAGGCCATCTTCGGAGCGCTTCCTCAGGGCGCTCCTGGTGCTGATCGTCGCGATGCTCCTGCTCTCAACGGTCGTATACCTCATCGGTCTCGCGGGGGTGCTCGGCATGCCCAACACCGTCGTGCCCGGCCGGACGACGCCGCTCCCCTGAGCGAGTCGCAGCGATTGCATCGGCGGGTCGAGGGCGCCGACGTGAAAATAGAACGGGTACTGCCGTGCAGTGCGACGGCTCGTCTTGACTACCGGAGGATGGCGAGATGTGGCTTCGCCTGTGCGAGCGATGCGGACGCCTGGACCTGAGGGAACGGTACGAGTCGGCTGAGGAGGCGGACGCCTCGGGCGTGTGGGAGCGCCCGTGGGCATGTCAGGAGTGTGAAAGCGGCGACTTCGTACTCGTGGAGGATCCGCCGTTGAGCGGCAACGCCGACGCGACGGGCCGTCGTCCGCCAGCCGCCTAGCCCGGCCGACGGTCAAGCGGAGCGGCCGACGCGCTGAAGGACGGCGCGAATCGTCGACGGGTGCCAGCGGTCCCCACCGTGCACACGCGGCACTCCCTCCGATTCCAACGCAGAGGCGATCTGGCGTAGCGACCGACCAGCCGCGCGCTCAGTGGCGATCCGGTCGGCGATCGCATCCGAGAGAACCACCGGACGTCCCAGGGTGACTCCGCGAGCTCGCTTCGCTGCCAGAGCCTCCCTCGTCCTCTCCGCGATCAGCCGCCGCTCGAACTGAGCGAACGTCGCCATGACGTTCGCCATCGCCTCTCCGGCAGGTGTCGTCGTGTCCACCCCCAAGTCGAGCGCGACGATCGACCAGCCCTCCTTTGACGAGCGCTCCATCAGAGCGGCGAAGTCGAGCATCGATCGCGACAGCCGATCGAGCTTCGCCACGACGAGGGCGGTGGCTTGCCCGCTTGCAAGCGCCGTCAGTACCGAGGCAATGCCCGGGCGCCGCAGGGTGCGCCCCGAGAACCCGGCGTCCTCGACGGTCGCGAGGAGCGTCCACCCTCTCCGCACTGTCTCGACTTCAATCGCTGCTCGCTGCGCCGTCAACCCCGTGCCCGACGACGCCTGCTCGTCGGTGCTCACTCGGATGTATCCGATCGCGGTTACGGCGCTCATGGAGTGTGTGCGACCACGCCAGGCATCGTTTGTTCTACTAGTCGCATCGCTCGCCCCTGGCGCGTACACGAGGCGGTCGATTTGTGTACGCCGCCTCGCGCGCCGTCAGCCGCGGGGCTGCTGTCGGCCATCCGGGTTTCGCCCTCAACGTCAGTTCTCATCGTGGTCTGCAGCACCTAGACGCTCGCCGGTTGGCTCGAGTCGCGACGCCCCACACTCGTGGCAGATCCAGACGGAGGACCATTGCTCGATGCGATATTTCAACGGGCTCCCGGCCGCCTCGTTGATGACGTTGATGACGACCGCGCCGACGTCTGGCTCGGGAACGTCGACGTGTGCGTGCTTTCCTTCGTGGATCTCGACCCTGATCATCCAGCGCATGCCGCGACTCCTGCTCCTGCCACATCGGCCGACCTGACCCTGAGTGCGGGGCGCCGCAGAGGCCCCCTGGGAACGCGAAACGACGGCCGTCACGGCGGGTCGTTCCAGCCCTGTTCCCGGATCAGCTCGTGCGTGAAGTGGCGGAGCGTCGAAAGCAGCCGCAGCCGCCGTTTCAAGCTTTCGGCCTCGGCCTCGTTGCCCTCTCTGCGCCGCGTATGCATCTCGTCCAAGCGGCGCTCGATCGTCTCATTCAGGGTGACGTAGAGCTCGCTCGCCAGCGGCTCGGTGATCCTGATCCTCCCGTACCCGCGCCGGTTCCAAGGGCGATCCGGGAACGGCCGCGCGTCAGGGAACAAGCGGCTCACGTCGGCCTGCCCTTGGTCGCGCTTGCTGACCGAGCACTTCGCCGGTGTCACCGAGAAGCGCCCGCTCGGCAAGATGCGCCTCGAGCTGCAGTTTCGTGCTCGTTGCTGTTCGTTTCGAAGCCATGCGGTCTCTCCTTTGCGAACTGCCTCGCCGCACCACGTGCAGGCCCGCTGACGAGCCCGTTATGCGGGAAGCGACCCGCCTTGATGGACGAGTACACCTCTTCCACGACCGTCGCGAAGCGCACGATCGCGTCATCGCTCACCGGACCGCCCGCCACGACCGGCAGGTAGTACGGCTTGTTCGTCGCCACCAGGAAGTCGAGGATCGTGTCCTGCTCCTTCTGGCCCGTGATCTGGCGGTACGCCAGCGCGTAGCCGGTCATGTTGAGGAGGTAGCCCTCACCTGTCGGCTTGCGGGCGAAATCGACCGCACGGCATGCCTCGCATCGTGATATCACGATGCGAGGCTGTCAGAGCGGTTCTAGAAAAATCCCCGGAAATTTCGCGAGTTGTCAGACAAAAGTCAGACGCGAGGCGAGATTTCCACAAACGCGCAACCGTCCCCGAGCCCCTGCGTCCCGGCGCCCGTCC
>JADDQH010000113.1:0-6538 GCA_016781485.1 Chloroflexota bacterium
CTGCTGCCGCTGCTGCGTGACGAGCTGGCATCGCACGCCGC
This sequence comes from Chloroflexota bacterium, assembly GCA_016781485.1. Taxonomy (GTDB): domain Bacteria; phylum Chloroflexota; class Limnocylindria; order Limnocylindrales; family CSP1-4; genus YB3-1. Next base: position 42 of record JADDQH010000113.1, read on the forward strand.
GGCGCGGACCGACCGTGCGCCGGACGCGCTCGTGTTCGGCACGAGCACCGGCGAGAAGCAGTCGCCGACGAACGTGCGGCGACGCGTGCTCACGAGGGCGGTCGAGCTGGCGAACGCGGACCTCGCGCTGCGTGGCATCGAGCCGCTGCCCGACGGGCTGACGCCGCACAGCCTGCGCCGAACGTTCGCGTCGCTGCTCGTCGCGCTGTCCTACGACCCGGCCCGCGTGAAGCGGCTGATGGGCCACACGACCTCGGGCTTCATGCTCGACGTGTACGTGCAGGCGATGGACTGGTCGGATGGTGAGCGCGAGCGGCCGCGCGCTCTCGTCGAGGGCGCGGATTGGGCATCAACGGGTACCAGCACGCGCGAGCCGGTGTTCGAGGCCGTCGAGCAGGTCGCCGCCTGAAGCAGAAACCAGAAACCCCGCAGTAGCGGGGCTTTCGGTGAGTGGGCGATGGTGGACTCGAACCACCGACCTCTTCCTTATCAGGGAGTGCCGGAGCGTCCGGCGAGTCCCCCCGAGGGCCAACTCCCGCTGTGGGACGGGGACTCGACGCACTGAGGCGACCCACCGCGGGCCGAACGATCCGGCCCATATCCGGCCCAGCCTCGCGCGGCAAACTGTGCGCTCCGGAACGCAGCAGGTGGCGGCAGGAGACGTTGCGTCGGGCGACCATTCTCACGGGCAGGGCGTCTGGCGGCGCGTGCGTGAGCGATCGTGCGCGTTGCCGCCCTCGCACGAACAGCGCGCCCGGCGGCGGAACCGGCAACTGCCGGCCGCGCTGCATGAGCGCCGGCGCCTCAGCGTGGGGGCGCCGCCTTCGAACCCGGACAGGGGCGAGACGATCACGAGGCGTGACGAATCCACCCCGGCCGCGAGGGCCGCGGAACGAGCGCGCGCCGCCCAGAGCGGCGGAACCACGAGAGCCAGCGGCCGGCGTGTGTGCAGACGTGAGATCAGGGCGAAGTTCCGTCTCGCCGACGACCGGCCTGCTGCCGACTCACCCCAACATGTCCGGCTTAAGCCCTGGGATCACTGGCGGATGCACCTATTCCGGCAACACGGCGCGCTCGACGTCGACACCATGAGCGCTGGCGTGCGCTATGAGGACGCCTATCAAACGTTGGTGCTGGACGCTCTCGGACACGGTTCCTCGACTCGCATTGTCGAGCATGGGCGGACGGACTTCTGTCGTCGACCCAACCGCGGGCCCGTGCTCGGGGTGCAGGCGTGGCTCCAGTCTCGCGCCGGCGGCGTCCGCCGGAGCACAGGTCACTCCACGATCCGGAGCCGCTGCCGCACCAGCTCTAGGACATGTGCGGGCTGCACATCACCTGTATCAATCTTCAGGTCCGCGACGGGTGCGGGCGCTTCAGCGTCGCGTTCGAGTGCGATCTCAGCAATTGCGTCGAATGTCGTATCGCTGTCGCTCCGGCGTGACCGGCTCTCGAATCGCTGGCGGCGAACGTCAGCCGACGCGGTGAGATGGACGACGACGGCGTCGAGTCGGCGCTTCGCTGCGTCGACTTGGGCGAGAGTCCGGGCCGCGTCAAGAGCTACAGGGCGAGGCGCTGCGGCCGCGGCAATCGCGAGCCACTCGCCCGGTTGCGAGCGCTCTAGCGTGGCTCCGACTCGCTGCAAGTCGAATCGCGACAACCCGGAACGGCCGGCGTGCGCCTCGATCGCCTGTACTGCGGTGACCACGGAGTATCCGTAGCCGGCCAGCGCCGCGGCTAGCGTGCTCTTACCCGAGCAGAGTGGCCCGGAAAGAACAACGCTCGGGGATCCCGTGGCGAGGCCTCGCGCAGTTCGTTCCACGACCTTGACCGTAGCCGTTGAGGAGCGCCCGCCAGACGCCCCGCGTCCTACGTACGCGTCTCTCGGCTACTCACGATGACGACCTTCCTGGGCTATGGCCGTCGAAGCTCAGGACGTAGCCGTCGGTCAGCTTCACCCGTCCGTGCTGAAGGATCAGCTCACTCTTCGTGTTCACGGCGTACTCATCAAGCCTCGCGACTCTCCAGTACTCGCTGCCTGATGCTCGCCGCGCGACCGGTTCCTCGTCCTCGGCCCCCGGCGGGACTTCCTTCAGCGTCTGCTCAACATGGATGAGAAAGCGCTTGCCGTAGTCGCGTCGTTCGAATGTCACATAGTGGCGGTACAAGGAGTACGGATCATGTTCCTCGTGATGCCACTCGACGCGCTTCAGTCCGTCGCCCATCCGCGCGAGCGTTGCTAGCAAGGTCTGGTCCGGGTCCTCGGCTCCCTTTAGTGCCGCCGCCAGTTCGGGAAGCTGATCCCAACGCAGGAGACCGAACACCGCCAAGGGCGCACCGGCCGTCGTGACGTTCTCGTTCTTGAGATCAGCCACAACGTCGCGCTGCTTCAGCTTTGGGGGCAGCTCCGCACCTCCAAGTTGCTTGCGCAGCTCGTCTGCCTTGCGCTTGAAAGACGGCGGCATCACGAGTAGCGCTGCATCAAAGCGCTGTGACCTCCGGATCGCAGGGTCTGCCTTGTCGATGTGGTTCGTTGCGACGAAGAAGAGAACTCGTTTCTGCTCCCAGAGCTGAGCGATCTTCGGCAGCATGCTTGTCGTGAGGAATCGCCCGAAGGGATCGCTCTCCTGGGCGCCACGAGTGCGGATCAACTCGTCGATCTCGTCGAAAAGGATCACGCAACGGTCGAGTTCCATGAGGGCGGCGAAGATCTCGTCGGCGCGAGCCGGAACGCGATCCATGCCTTCGCTCAGGAAGTCGGCGGCCTGGATGTCAACGAAGCGCCAGCCGATCGACGCCGCGACCGCCTCGACCAGCGTCGTCTTGCTTGTGCCGGGAGGCCCGAAGAGAATCGCTGAGCGCGCGTCGTCGGAGCTGACGAGCCTCGTATCGGGGTCGACAACGCGCTCGTCCGGAGCATGCGCGTTCCGCGGATGGACGAAGAGCCCCGCGAGGCGGCGTGCAACGGTGTCGCGCGGATGCTCGACCCAAGTGTCGCCACGCTCCGCGAGGGCTTCTCGGCCCTTGTCACGCGTCGTGAACTTCGGTGGGCGAACCCGGAGGTAAGAGGTCGCCTCCTCGGCGGTCCACTGTCCGACAAGGCACCGCAGGACCTCACCGAAGGAAAAGACTGCGGCCGTCGCCCAACCCTCCGGCTGGCGACGGTGGGGATGGTGGCCTGAGGACCAGCCATAGTGAGTCTCGCTCCCCGCCGTAGATGGCAGTTTGATGCGGGTCCGCTGCGCCAGTCTCCACGCGTCGAGAAGGTTGCGCGCGTAGGGGCGCAACAGTTCCCGGTACGCTCGTCCATCCTCCCTGGGCATGGCCGGGCGCAGCAGTTCCACGAGCGTCTCGAACACGTAGCAATACGCGTTGCCCGCAGTCGGATAGTGGAACAACGGCCGCGACATCGGCCAAGCGCCGGAGTCCTGCTGGCACTTGAAGAACGCTGCTAGGCCTGCGCGGTACGCGGGATAGCGATCGGACGCCGCAGTGAGTGGCTCGTCGAGTTCATGAAGATCCGCACACAGAGCCCAGGCCATGTGCTGTGGGTCCGCCCCGGGAGCTTCACTGAAGATCAGCGATGCCTGCTCGGCCATCTCTTGGCGCGCCCATAGGCGGGCCACTTGCCTACGCGCGGTGAGTTCCGTGACCGGGAGCGGCGCGAGACCTCTTTGCTCGTACGACTTCAGCGACCTAAGCGCCCAGAACGTGTGGAAGGCGTTCGGTGGATACCGCCGCTCTTCCCGCGAGTCCGTCGCGTATAGATCAGCTTCGGCTATTGCTTGTCGATCCGGGTCGGCGATATCGACGGTGTCCCAGACTGGTTTCAGAAGCTCGGTGAGCCGGGGGGCGTGGTTCGTCACGACGTCGTCCGGCGCGAAGCGAATGATCGCCGGGAGGGTGCGAACGCGGCAGTAGACATGCGCCTTCCCCTCGCTGTTCCAGCGCTCTGGGTTCGCGTTCAGCGCGCGGTTGGAGAACCGTTCGACGAGGGGTTCGTCCTCAGACGGGATCTTCGCGACGGCCGGCTCGACGTCCGCCAGCGACTCCAGGCAGGAAGCCGTGGTGCTGAGATGGCGCGGACGGGCCTTCTCTTCCTCTGTTTCCTCCTTCGCCCCGTCAGCAGCCTTCGGGAGCGTCACGCGAAACGAGTCGCCGGCGTGCCCCTTGAACTCGCGAACGCTGCCGGCGTGAATCAGCTTGGCATCGTGAAGTTCTTGGCGTGCCGCGCGAAGCTCTCGGAACGTGAGCGGGGCTTCCCGCGAACTCATGCCGCGATCTGTTCGCTACGGAACTTCCGTGCGTTCGCCTGTTCCTTGACCGCGACCGCTTCCCCGATCCGGACGTCGAGGATGTTGGCGAGGTGGAGGAGGTAAAGCTGAACGTCCGCCAGCTCGGCGGCAGCGTCCTCGTTGTGGAAGCCACCTGATCGGGCGAGGCCGACCCGCCGACGGACGGCGCGCGCGAGCTCGCCGACCTCTTCCGTCAGCAGCAGCATCGTGTCCTGAGGGCTCTCGCTCGAATAGCCCCGCTCCTCGGCGACGCGGTGGTAGTAGTCCTGCAGCACGTCGAGTGGCCGCGACGGCGTGTGAGCGCCGACGTCGCCGAGGGCTGCGAGCGCATCCGCGGGACTAGCGACGACCTCAGCGAAGTGGCGCAGTGTCACATCGGCAGGGGCTTCGCGGCAGAAGACTGGCACGCCGAGCGCGTGCGCGACGCCCAACTCGAGCGCAGCGCTCGAACCGACATAGCCCTCGGGACAGTGCAGCCAGACGGCGTCCGCCGACTTCAGCGCCTGCAGATGCCGCGCCTGTATGGCGGCGGGCTGCTCGCCAGCCTCATGGGCGGCGAAGACGAACCCTTCGACGTCCCCGACGAACGCGACGTCGAGAGGAGACAGGACGACGGCGCCGGCGAGACGAAGGGCATCGAAGTCCTCGATCAGCTGTGCGTGGGCGCGCCGGAACGTGCCGCATACGACGATGCGTGGGCCTCGCGATTCGCCGTTTGCGGCGCCGTGTGAGGCGGCCTCCGCGTTCGTGAAGGGCTGTGCCATGCGCCGTAGTTTCAGCCACAGACCGGACGGAACCCCCCTAACTACGTCTGATCTGCGCGTGTTAGGGGGGTATGTTGTTACACATGGCGGCGGAGACGTTCAAGACCGCTCTTGAGTGGCGCATCGCTACGCACCTCGCGATGGCTCCGCGAACGCAGGGCGAGCTGTCTCAGCTGACGGGCGCAGACCGTCGAACGCTTCGCGACACGCTGAAGGCCCTCGACGACCGCGGGCTGATCGACTTCCACGAGACGACCACGCAGCATGTCGGTCGGGGTCACCACCGAGGCATGTGGAGCCTGCGCGGGGAGGCTCCGCGCGTGGCCTTTGGCGAGCGCGTCGAAGAGCCGCCACCCCCGGGATGTTGGCGAGCAGGTCAGACGTGGGTCTGGGCGGCCTGCCCTTCGGATCGCGTCGCAGACCTCATGACCGTCCTTGCCCAGTTGGATCTCACGGTTGGAGCGTCCTGGGTCTGCCAGCTCGACGGTGACGGACGCTCGGTGCTTGTGGCCTACGAGGGCGCGCTGGGCTCGCAGCCGGCCGATCGACTGGTCATCGCGTTCCAAGCTGCCGGGCTGCAATGCTCGACCGGCACGGTTCGCGCCGTTGACCATCCAGATGCCTCGGCGGCGCAAGCGCAGACAGTCGTCGCTCCGGCTGGATCGTGAAGGAGCGCGCGTTCACCCTTGGCCGTACGCCTGGAGTGCCGCGGCGTGGTGGAGGCGAAGGGACGAGGCGACGTCTTCCCACGAGCCGCCGTGCTCGACTGCCGATCGCGCGAGGCGGCCGGCTATGTCGTCGAGCTCGTCGATCGCCAAGCGGACCGCGGCGAGCGCGGCGAGCGCCTGGTCGGCTTCGGGCTGCTCCACGTCTCCGACCGTTAGCGGGCTGGCTTTGCGTCGGCGCAGCTCGCTCTCGACGAGCTTCCCGAGGTAGGCGGCGACGGTGACGCCGCGAGCGAGGGCGGCTTGGCGGAACCTGCGCCAGGTCTCGTCGTCGACGGCTACGCGGGCGACTTGGTTTCGACTCGGCATGGGTGCGACAATGCTACGCGTTGCGCTTTAGTGCCAGTGTGTGTCGGTCTTGGCGGTCGCGCTGAGGAGGCTCCGGGGTGGACCGAGCTGAACTCGCACTGGAGCGAACTTCGGGTCGTGCGACCTAGAAGCATGGAGCGCATTTTGATGACGGTGGCTGAGGTGGCGGCGATGTGTCAGGTGCATCGGAAGACGGTGGTGAGGGCGATCGCTCGGGGCGAGCTGCGCGCGGTCAGGCTCGGGATCCGCGGCGCCTATCGCCTGCGCGAAGAGGACGTCGAGGACTGGCTGGCCGCTCGGGCAGTGCCGGCAGTCCGACCTGAACGGCCCGCCGAGCCGGTGAGAGGATTCCTGGTCGCGTGATCCAGCGGCGCGAGCGACGGAAGCGGGACGGCACGACGTAC
>JADDQH010000113.1:6571-6880 GCA_016781485.1 Chloroflexota bacterium
CGCGCCGAGCGCAACCGGACGTTCGACAGCAAGGCGGACGCGGAGACGTTCGAGGCGAAGGTGCGGCTGGCGAAGCGCGGCGGTGGGCTCGCGTCCCTCGATGCCGGCCGGGAGACGCTCGCGGAGTTTGCCGAGGAGTGGTGGGAGCTGTACGCGCAGCCGAACCTGCAGGCCGCGACGCTCGCGAACTACGCAGCCGTGTGGAACAAGCACGCGCTGCCACGGCTCGGTGCGGTGCGGCTCCGCGACCTCTCGCCCTCCGTGATTGCGCGTTCCGCCGCGAGCTCGAGCTGGCGGGCGTTGGTGCGC
>JADDQH010000001.1 GCA_016781485.1 Chloroflexota bacterium
GGCTCAGTCGCCGCCATCTCGCGGCGACGATGGCGGGAGGCCACGGCTGCTACGGCTGGACCGACGCGGTGCGCTCCACGAGTGGCTGCGCGAACGCGGCGACCGGTGCCCAGGGCGAGGAGGATCAGCTCCGACTCGCTGGCGCGCTCGCGACGGCCCTCGGGACCACGCCGGAGCGGACACTCGCCCTGTCGACCGGCCTCATCGGGACGCGGCTTCCCGTCGAGCTCATCGAGCGGGAGATCCGATCGCTCGTCGCCGATGGGCTCGACCGCTCGGCGACGGACCTCCTGGCCGCCGCCGACGCCCTCACGACGACCGATACGCGGCGGAAGCTCGCGACGATCAGTCTCGAGCTGTCGGATGTCCGCGGGAAGGCGATGCCTGTGACCGTGACCGGTATCGCGAAGGGGGTCGGCATGCTCCACCCCCGGATGGCGACGATGCTCTCGATCGTGATGACCGACGCCGACGTCGACCCGCCGCTCCTCCACGAGCTGCTGAGCGCCGCGACGGCGCGGACCTGGAACCAGTTGAGCGTCGACGCGGACACGAGCACGAATGACACGGTCTTCCTGCTCGCCTCGGGCGGCTCGGGAGCCGCCCGACTCACGACTGCCGGCGACGCCGAGGCGCTCGGCCGGGCGATCGAAGGCGTCGCGCGGTCGCTCGCGAGACAGCAGGCGGCCGACGGCGAGGGAGCGACCACACTCATCACGTGCCAGGTCACCGGGGGCCGAGACGCTCCCGAGGCGCGAGCCGTCGCCCGCGCCATCGTCTCGAGCAGCCTTGTTAAGGCCGCCGTCCACGGACGCGACCCGAACTGGGGACGCATCGTCGCGGCCGCCGGGAACGCGGCCCTCCCTGCGGCGCCTGTCCTCGCCGCCGCCGGACTCCCCGACGATGAAGCGCGTGCCCGGGCCGGCACGCCGGTATCCATCGACGTCGACGGGCTCGCGATCTCGATCGCGGGCACACCGGTGTTCGACGGCGTCGCCCTGCCGTTCGACCGGGAACAGGCGCGCGCGGCGATGGACGCGGCCGAGATCCTCCTCCGCCTCGACCTCGGCGCGGGCACCGCGGCCGGCGAGGCGTTCGGGTGCGACCTCAGCGAGCGGTACGTGGTCGAGAACTCCGCTTACTCGACGTGAGCGACGTTTTCGTCGTCAAGCTCGGCGGCACCACCCTGGCCGAGCAGGGGCCGATCCTCGAGGAGGTCCGGGACGTCGGCGCGGGCCGGAGGCTCGTCGTCGTGCACGGGGGCGGCAGGCGACTCACGCAGTGGCTCGAGCGGCTCGGGGTCGAGAGCCGATTCGAGGGTGGCCTGCGGGTGACGGACGAGGCTGCGGCGGAGGTCGCGACGGCCGTGCTCGGCGGCGTGGTGAACGCGGAACTCGTCTCGGACCTGCGCAGGCGGGGGGTCGACGCGCTCGGCCTGACCGGTGTCGACGGCGGGCTGCTCGACGCCCGCCGGGTCGAAGGTCTCGGGCGCGTCGCGTCCGTCGTGGGCGTCAGGCGGTCAGTGTTCGACGCACTCTTCACGGCCGGCCTCGTGCCCGTGGTCGCCCCCGTCGTTGCTGACGAGGAAGGCACGATCTGCAACGTGAACGCCGATGACGCGGCGGCCGGCATCGCGGCCTCGCTCGGAGCACGTCTCGTGCTCCTCACCGACGTCGACGGAGTCCGGGACGGTGATGGGCGCAAGCTCGACGTGCTGACGGCCGGGGCAGCCGAGCGGCTGATCGCCGGCGGGATCATCGGCGGTGGGATGGTGCCCAAGGTCCGAGCAGGCCTCGCCGCCCTGCGGGGCGGCTCGGATGCACTCATCGTCGATGGCGCCGCTCCCCACGCGCTCGCGCGAGCCGTCGCCGATCCCGCATTCGGGACTCGGCTCGTTCCGTCGTGACGAGCACGAAGGCAGCTCATCGATGAGCGCGGTCCAGGGACTGAAGATCCTCGTCGTCGACGACGAGCCCGCGATGGTCGGGGCCTTGGGCGCGCTGCTCGGCCAGGAGGGGCACAGGATCGTGGCGGCATACGACGGTGAGGAGGCGCTGCACCGCTTCCGGGCCGAGTCGCCTGACCTGGTGCTCCTCGACCTTGCGATGCCCGGACTCGACGGCGCGGCCGTCTGTCGCGAGATCCGCGCGACGAGTGACACGCCCATCATCGTCGTGACCGGCGAGGCGGACGCGGATATCACGGCGGAGTTGCTGGACGCCGGCGCCGACGACTACGTGCGGAAGCCGTTCAAGGGGCAGGAGCTGCTGGCTCGCATGCGTGCCGTGATGCGCCGACTCGACCAACGGAGGGTACGGTCGGGCTGGCAGCTCGACAAGGCGCGTCATGAGATCCGCTGGGGCGACCAGCGGCTCGACCTGACCGCCACCGAGTTCCGGATCGCCCGTCGCCTCGTGGAGCGGCTGGGGGAGCTGGTGGAACACGACGAGCTCCTCAGCTACGCCTGGCCGAACGTCCGGGACCCGGACCAACTGTGGTTGAAGCCGCACCTCGCGCGTCTGCGCGACAAGCTGCGGGCGGTCGGGGCGCCGGTCCCGGTCGCGGTGCGTGGTGTCGGGTATCGCCTCGATGCCGAGGGTGGCGACGAGCCACGACCCGCGGAACTCCCGCCGCAGCCGGGATCCGCGGCGCGACGTAACCCGATCGGAACCGAAGAGACACCCCCGCGCCGCTGACCGTACCCGGTCCTCGTCCGTACGCTCGACCAGGAGCGTGATGAGTGCGCGGAGTCGACGTGTGCGTCGGACTCGGTGCACCGGAGGACGCGTGAACGAGGTGCAGAGGGGTACCGGCCATGACCCTGCTCGACTGGCGGAGCGCGCGCGACCCCTCGGGCCCCGTCACCTGTGCCGCGTGCGGGTGCCGGCTGAGGGAGGCGACGGGCCTTGAAGGGGTCGCGTGGCGCCATTTCCAGCTCGGTCCCGACTCCGACGCCCGGGGCGACCGACCGAAGTGTCTCGAGGACCTCCACGCGCGTGACGGCTACGTGCTGAGCGTGCGTGACCTCGACTCCATCATGCCCGCCCGGAGGGAAGGCTCCCCGCCCTCCTGAGGCAGCTCCGGCGCACGCCCGGCGCTCGATCGTCCCCTCCGCTACGGACCTGTCGATAGCTCCAGGACGAACTGACTTCCGGCGGGGACGCGGTCTTCGACCCGCAGGTCGCCCCCCATCGTCCGCGCGAGGCGCCGTGCCGCGAACAGTCCGATGCCGGCGCCGCGCGGGGAGTCGTCGAGGCGCACGAACGGCTCGAAGATCCGGTCGCGCCATTGCGCCGGGATCCCGGGTCCCTCGTCCGTCACGGCGAGCGAGACGGTCGTGTCGCTACGCCAGCCGTAGATGTCGATTCGCCCATCGCGCGGCGCGTATTTCGCTGCGTTCTCGAGCAGGTACGAGAGCAGCCGACCGAGCAGGTGCGCCGAGGCGGTCGCCCGGAGTGGCCGCTCGGTGAACGTCGCTGCCAGCCGGTGGCGGCGAAGGATCGGTCGGAGCTCCGCGAGCGTCGCGTCGACGACGTCGGCGACGTCGATCGCGTGCAGCTCCGGCGTCTCGGACGGGAACACCCGCAGGCTGGCGAGGATCGAGTCGACCGTTTGATCCAATCGATCGACCTGCTCGAGCGCCGCCCGCTCCCACTCGGCGGCCTCCGACCGCTCCGGCGCGTCCCGTGAACCGTTCGTCTCCACGCGCTTCGCGCGGTCACCGAGCAGCTCGAGATACGCACGCACGACCGCGAGGGGTGTCCGGAGCTCGTGGGTGACGACCGCGACGAGGCTCGCCCGGGCCTCGTCGATCGCACGCAGGCTCTCGACCTGTGCCTCCGCCTCGCGCTGCAGCCGCCCCTTCTCCACGATGCCCGCCAGAAGCGCCGCGAGCGTCTCGAGGAACCGGACATCCGCGGGCCGGAAGGCGCGCCGGGGCACCGTCTGGACGTTGAGGACGCCGACGACCTGGTCGTTCCAGACGAGCGGCACCGAGCACATCGACGTGAACCTCGCCTGGTCAACGCCACGGATCCATGCGAACCGCGGATCCTCGTGTACGTTCTCGCTGACGACCGGCGTCCGGGTCGCCGCAGCGATCCCGGTCAGTCCAACGCCGAGCGGCAGTCGAGCGACCCCGATCTGGTGCTTGTCGAGCCCGTTGGTGGCCGCGAGTGTCACGCCGGAACCGTCGCGATCCAGCAGGTAGAGCGAGCAGACATCAGCGGCAGAGGCAGCACGCGCCCTGTCGACGATGGTGACCATCAGCTCGTCCCACGTCCGCGTGGAGGTCGCGAGCCTCGCCACCTCCTCGAGGAACGTCAGCTCTTCGAGCGTGCGTCGAGAGGCGGCCGGCAGCGTCTCAGGGTCGGCGGACGCGGGTCGTCCAAGACCGGAAGTGCGCGTGATCGGCGTCGCTGCGACGCCCTCGTCGACCTCGGGGATCGGGATCGTGGAGGGCTGACGCACCCTCACTCCTGCCGTCCCTCTCGCAACAGGTTCGTCAGCACGAACAGGAAGTTGGCGGGTCGCTCGGCGAGGCGGCGCATGAAATAGGGATACCACTCGCTCCCGTACGGCACGTAGATGCGCACGGTATACCCCGCCCGCACGAGCCGCTGCTGGAGGTCGCGGCGCACGCCGTAGAGCATCTGGAACTCGAAGCGGCCCGGGTCGATCCCCTCGCGCTTCGCGAAGTCGACCGCGTGGCGGATCAGCCTCACGTCGTGGGTCGCGAGGGCAGGATATTCGCCCTCTTTGAGCAGCCGCTCCATGAGCCGCCGATAGCTCTCGTCGACGTCCGCCTTGCTGGGGAAGGCCACCGTCGCAGGCTCGTTGTAGGCGCCCTTGCACAGCCGCACCCGGATCCCCTCGGCGATCAGCGCCTCCACGTCTCCCTCGCTCCGGCGCAGGTACGACTGCACGACCACCCCGGTGTTCGGGAAGCTGCGGTGCATCTCGCGGGCCAGGGCGAGGGTGACGTCGGTCCGCGTGTGGTCCTCCATGTCGATGCGCACGAAGGCGCCCGTGGCGGCGGCACGCGAGAGGACACGGCCGAGGTTGGCCCGACAGAACGAGGCGTCCACGTCGAGCCCCATCTGGGTGAGCTTCAGGCTGACGTTCCGCTCGAGCCGGTGTTCCGCGAGCGCGTCCAGTGCGGCGATGTACCGATCCGCCGCCTCCCTTGCCTCGGCCGTGGACTCGACGCTCTCGCCGAGGATGTCGAGCGTCGTGACAAGACCGGCGTCGTGCAGGCGCTCCAGCGTGACCAGGGCCTCCGGGAGGGTGTCACCCGCCACGAACCGCTGCACGAGTCTCCGCGTGGGGCGATTCGAGATCGCTGCGCGCTCGAGCCAGCGACGACGCGAGGCCCACAGGAATCCCGCACGGAGGGCGCGCTGGGGGATCTCGCGAAGCCAGGAAGGGGCAGCGGCCGCGACGGTCACCCGCGGGTCGCTCCGAGGCACGCCGGTGCCGGTGGCGGCTCCGTGTCCATCCGCATCGCCCGAGGGTAGCAGCCCGAGTCGCGCGGATGCGCCGCGAGCGGGTCGACCGCGGGGTCGACGCGCAGTACGATGACGCCGACGAGCACGGGAGGCCAGACGATGACCGAGACGATCGAACGCCCGCGGACGGGGACAGCCGCGGCGAACCAGGCTGGCGCGCACGTCAACCCCGACGCCTTCGCGCAGGCGGAGGACTTCCTCCCGCTGAAGGGCATCGACTACGTCGAGTTCTGGGTCGGCAATGCGCGCCAGGCGGCGAACTACTACCGGGCCCTGTGGGGCTTCACACCGGTCGCCTACGCCGGCCTCGAGACCAAGGTCCGCGACCGCGCCTCGTACGTGATGGTCCAGAACGACATCCGGTTCGTGTTCACGGCGCCCCTTACGCCCGAGGGCGAGATCGCGGAACACGTCCGTCTCCACGGTGACGGCGTGCACGACATCGCGTTCCTCGTCGATGACGTCCGCTCGGCCTGGGAGGAGACGACCAGGCGCGGCGCGCAGAGCTATCTCGAGCCGACCGAGATCGACGGTGGTGAGGACGGCATCTTCAGGCGCTCTGCGATCCGGACGTACGGCGAGGTGATCCATTCGTTCGTGGATCGGAGCGAGTACGCGGGTGCGTTCGCGCCGGCATACGGCCGGGTGAAGGATCCGCCCGCTGCCGCGGAAGGGCTGACGCTCCTGGAGGTCGACCACTGTGTGGGCAATGTCGCGCTCGGCGACATGAACAGGTTCGTCGACTACTACCGCGATGTGCTCGGATTCAGCCAGCTCATCCACTACGACGACAAGGTGATCCACACCGATTACTCCGCGCTCATGTCCAAGGTGATGACGAACGGGGACGGGCGGATCAAGTTCCCCATCAACGAGCCGGCGCAGGGCCGCAGGAAGAGCCAGATCCAGGAGTACCTCGACTGGTATCGCGGCGCAGGCACGCAGCACATCGCGCTGCGGACGACGGACATCGTGGGGACGGTCAGGCGGCTGCGGGAGCTCGGCATCGAGTTCCTCGGCCTGCCGCACGAGTACTATGCGACGCTCGGCGAGCGCGTTGGCGATGTCGGCGTCGCCATGGAGACGCTGGAGGAGCTCGGCATCGAGGCTGACCGCGACGAGGAGGGCTACCTCCTCCAGATCTTCACGCGGCCTGTCCAGGATCGCCCCACGTTCTTCTTCGAGATCATCGAGCGCCACGGCTCACGTGGCTTTGGCGTCGGTAACTTCAAGGCGCTGTTCGAGGCGATCGAGCGGGAGCAGGCCAGGCGCGGGAACCTCTGACCAGGCGCCATCGCCGCGAACGGCCTCGACCCGTGTTCCTATTCCCCGCGACGGCGGCGCCGCGATGATCAAGCTGCTGGGCGACGTCCTCATCGACCGTCCGCTCGACATGGTGTTCGGGTTCCTGACTCGGATCGAGAACTACCCCAGCTGGCAGCCGGGGATCCGCGAGGCGCAGCAGCTATCGCCGGGATCTGTGGGGGTCGGGACGGACCTCCGGATCGTCTTCGTCGGCCCTGGCAACCAGCCGATGGAGGCGCGGGCGCGGGTCACCGAGTACGACCCCGGACGGCGTTTCGCATACGAGACGACATCGGGTCCGGCCAAGATCCGAGGGTTCTACCAGTTCCGTTCGGACGGCCAGCGAACGCACGCGGACATCCGAACCGAGGTCCAGTTGACCGGAGGGCTCCGGCTCGTCGAAGGCCTCGTGGCGGGGCAGATCGAGGAGGAGTTCCGCGCCTCGCTGCTGCGGTTGAAGCGCGTACTCGAGGCACACCCCGCGGGCTGATCGCCCGACGCGGCCGGCGCACGACTTCCGCCGACGGTGCCCGCGCGGAGCCGCGACGAGGGAGACGCCTTCAGGGCGACGGCGACGAGGCAGCCGGCGTCGCCTCGGAGGGGACGCCCGCGGGGGGACGCGCCGGCTGCGGTGCGAAGACGAGCAGCAGCAGCACGGCCACAACGACGGCCAGGATCGCCAAGAGGACTGCCCGCCGAGCTGTCACGAGCAGAATCTAGTCGGGACCCGAACCGCCCGTTCCGCTCAGGAACGGCGGGCTAGACTCGGGATCGTGAAGATCGCGCACGTCCGCGCGCGGACCGCGCCCGCGGGTGCTCGCTGGCGGCTCGCCGCCGCGCTAGCTGACGGTCAGTGGCTCGACCTCGAACAGGCCCGGCGACGGCTTGCGACCGAGGACCCCCGGCTCGCCCACGATCACGCGCTCTTCCGGGCCCCCCTGGCGACGCTCGACGCGCACCTGGCTGCCGGCCTCCGGATCGAGGCGTTGCGTGCGCTGCTCGAGCCCTTCCTCAAGCGACCGGAACGCGCGGGGTCTGCCGGCGAGGGCGCCAGCCACCTCGTGCTGGAGCAACGTGACCTCCGATTCGGGCCCCCGATCCTTCGCCCGGGAACATTCCGCGACTTCTACGCGTTCGAACAGCACGTGAAGACGATGTGGCAGCGCCGGAACCAGGAGGTGCCCGAGGCGTGGTATCGCCTCCCCGTCTTCTACTTCAGCAACATCTCGGAGATCCGCGGGCCCGACGATCCCGTCTCCGCGCCCAAAGAGTCACGTGAGCTCGACTACGAGCTGGAGGTCGCGGCCCTCGTGGACACGCCCGCGAGAGACCTCGACGCTGACCGCGCTGACGAGGTCGTCGGGGGGTACTGCGTGCTCAACGACTGGTCCGCGCGGGACCTCCAGCGCGAGGAGACGCAGGTCCGACTCGGCCCGGCCAAGGGCAAGGACTTCGCGACGTCGATCGGGCCGTGGCTGGTGACCCCGGACGAGCTGGAGGACGCACGTTCCGGCAAGGGGTACGCGTTGACGATGACCGCGAACGTGAACGCGCAGGAGATCAGCCGGGGATCTTGGTCGGACATCGAGTACTCGATCGGGGAGATGTTGGCGAGGGCATCGGCCGACGTCCGGCTGCAACCGGGGGACCTCATCGGAACGGGGACGGTCGGGACGGGCTGCCTACTGGAGGTCAAGGACGAGCGGCTCGGGCGGTACCTCCAGCCGGGAGACGAGGTCGTGCTGCGCGTCGACCGGCTCGGTGAGTTGAGAAATCCGGTGGTCGAGCGCGCCTCCTGGCGGTCGCCGTGACCACCGCGCGAGGCGGGGACGTGCACGGGGAGATGAGCCGCGACGACTGGGAAGGCGTTCGCAGGCGATGCCTAGGGCGCGATGGGTCGTTCCTTATCGATAAGCTTCCGCCCGTCCGCTACCGGGTCAGCGTAGAGAAGATGGGCGCGGGCGATGGCGAATGGATCGAGCTCGCCGGGGAGAGGTGAGTGTCCCGCCCGGCGGTCGGGCCTGATCGAACTCGTCGTCCAGCGCCGGTAGCACACGACGGCGCACGTCAGGTGACTCGGGCGGAGGCGATCGGCGGATGAGCATCCGGATCAAGCCGGCGTTGCTGGTCGTCTCCGGCGTCCTGTTCGCCGTCTGGCTCAACACCTACCACCTGGCGATCCCTTCGGTGTTGACCGACAACAGGTGGCGCGCCGTCGAACTCGACGGTCAGTCCCTTCACCCGGATGCTGGCATCATGCTGTCGCTGCAACGAGGACGGGCCTCCGGCTCGGCGGGATGCAACGAGTTCGCGACCTCGTTCGGAGTCAGCGGCTCGAGCATCGAGTTCGGCTCCTTCGGTACCACCCTGGCGGCCTGTCGCAGCCCTGTCATGGACCGCGAAACCGCGTTCCTCGCCGCGCTTTCCGACGCACGCACGTGGGCCGTCGTCAACGACCGGCTGCACCTGGCCGACGGCCACGGCGAGTGGCGCGTCGTCTTCGAGCCAGACGGGCCGCCGTAGACTTCCGGCCAGGAGGTAGCGCAGCCGATGTTCTACGTGCGGCGGGGGAACGTCCCGCATAAGCGACACACGCAGCACCG
This sequence comes from Chloroflexota bacterium, assembly GCA_016781485.1. Classification (GTDB taxonomy): domain Bacteria; phylum Chloroflexota; class Limnocylindria; order Limnocylindrales; family CSP1-4; genus YB3-1. The sequence goes on from JADDQH010000001.1 coordinate 9,416, forward strand.
GGCGCCCGACGGGTCGCTCTACGCGGAGGAGCTGTTCGGCGTCGAGGGCTTCACCGGCCGGTCGTCGCTGCTCTACCACTTGACACCCCCGACCCGCGTCCACCGGATCGAGACGGTCGACGAGCTCAAGCTCCAGGCGGCGGACGACACGACCCACAAGCACCGCCTCGTGAAGACCGGCGACATCAAGCCACAGGGCGACATGATCGGCGGCCGCATCCCGCTCTTCTTCAACAGTGATCTCGTGATGGGCGTCGCTCGCCCATCGGACCCCCTACCGCAGAACGTCTTCTACCGGAACGGCGAAGGCGACGAGATGCTGTTCGTCCACGAGGGAACCGGGGTGTTCGAGAGCGTCTTCGGGTCGATGCGGTACGGGCCGGGCGACTACCTCGTGATCCCCATCGGCACTACCTGGCGCCTCATCAGCGACGAGGGCTCGGACCAGCGGATGCTGTGGCTCGAGACGCCCGGCAACCTCGAGCCGCCCAAGCGATACCGCAACGAGTACGGCCAGCTGCTGGAGCACTCGCCGTACAGCCAACGCGACATCCGGATCCCCGACGAGGTCGAGCCGCGGTCGGACGACGGCGACTTCGAGGTCCACGTGAAGGTGCGCTCCCGCATCACCGCCTACCACCTGCGGCACCACCCGTTCGACCTCGTCGGCTGGGACGGCTACCTCTACCCCTACATCTTCAACATCGGCGACTTCGAGCCGATCACCGGACGGATCCACCAGCCGCCGCCGGTCCACCAGACGTTCGCGGGGCGCAACTTCGTCGTGTGCAGCTTCGTGCCGCGCAAGTTCGACTATCACCCGCTTGCGATCCCCGCGCCCTACAACCACTCGAACATCAACAGCGACGAGGTCATCTACTACGTCGCGGGCAACTTCATGAGCCGGCGCGGCGTGGACGTCAGTTCGTTCACGCTCCATCCATCCGGCATCCCCCACGGGCCGCATCCCGGGACGGTCGAGGCGTCGATCGGCAAGGAGGCGACCGAGGAACTGGCGGTGATGGTCGACACGTTCCACCCGCTCATGCTCACGCGGCAGGCGGCCAGATTCGAGGATGAGAACTACGCGTACAGCTGGCTGCCACCGAACGATGGCGCCGAGCACGCCCGCGAGCTCAGCGAACGAGGGCCGGAGGCGTTCCCCGACTGATGGACAGGCTGGTGCAGGACGACGAGGAAGCGCGCGACGCGTTCCTCGCCCGGCTGGTCGCCGTCGAGGACCGGCTCGCCAGACTGGCTGCCGCCGATGCGGCCGGCCTCACCGACCCGGACCCCGACACCGGCGAACGATGGGAGCCCGGGCAGGTCTGGGCGCACATGGCGGAGTTCCCGGGCTACTGGCTGAGGCAGATCCGGCGGATCCTGAACCGGCCGCTTCCCGAGCCGGTCCCGTTCGGGCGGGTCAAGACCGATCCGGGGCGCATCGACGGGATCGAGCAGTCACGGCGGGAACCGGTCGCGGAACTGCATCGGCGAGTCGTGGCGGCGGTCGAAGAGCTCGAGGACTTCCTGGCGAGCCTTCCACCCGAGCGATGGTCGGCGCTCGGCACGCATCCGACCCTCGGCGAGATGGACATCCCGGCGATCGTCAGACGCTTCCTGATCGACCATCTCGAGGAGCACGTCGAGCAGCTCGAAGCGCTGCAGCACCGGCGCTGAGCCTACCCCGGCGCGCGCTCCCTGCGGGTCTCCTGCTCGAGCTGCGCGCCCAGTTCTTCCGTTCGCCGGAACGCCGCCCAGACGGCCTCCGACAGCACGGTCCTCAGGCGGCCCGACTCGAGCTCGTGCAGGGCCGCCGCGCTCGTGCCGCCGGGTGACGTGACCATGTTCCGCAATTGCGCCGGGTGGAGGCCGCTCTGCTTCGCGAACAGCGTGCTGCCCTCGAGCGTCTCGATCACGAGGTCGTGGGCGACGTGCCGTGGGAAGCCGAGGTGGACGGCGGCGTCGATCAGCGCCTCCATGACCAGGAAGACGTAAGTCGGACCGGTCCCGCTGACCGCGGTCGCCATCCCGACGAGCTTCTCGTCGTCGACCGCCAGCTGTGCCCCGAGGGATCCCAGGAGGGCGCGCGCCTGATCACGCTGCGCGTCCGTCACCTCCGGGGTCGCGTACCACACGGTCATGCCCTTGCCCAGCTGTGCGGGCGTGTTCGGCATGCTGCGCACGATCTGCCGATGGCGCAGCGCGTTGCCCAGCGCGGTCGTCGTCGCGCCGGCCATGATGCTGATGACGAGCTGACCGTCACGTAGCCCGTCCGCGACCTCGCGCCCGACGCGCACGAGCATCTGCGGCTTGATGGCGAGCACGACGAGGTCCGCGCACTCCACCGCGGCGGCATTCGACTCCAGCGTCCGGACGCCGTAGTCGCGCGCGAGCTCGGCCCGCCGATCCGCGCGGGGGTGGCTCGCGACGATCTGGTCCGGCCCCACCTGCTCGCCGTTCAGCAGCCCGGCGATCATCGCCTCGGCCATCACGCCCGAGCCGACCGTCGCGATCGTGAGTCCCGTCAAGGGCATGGCCGCGAGTATACCGACGCTCTTTCCTCGTTCCGCAGGCCTTGGTCGCGCGTCCCAACGCGATCGCGCGACTCGCACCCGTCTGCTCGAACCCCCACCGCATCGCGCTCGGACGCTCGCCCACCTCGGCCGAATGACGTAGCAGCGCCGGCAGCGCGGACGGCGGCGACGGGTCGGACTGCCGACACATCTCTAGTCGAAGGAACGATGGCGCGGGCCTCCGGAACGGGCACGATGGACTCCGTTCCACGAGACCAGGGGCGCCGTCAACGACGGCGGATCTCCGTACCGGGAGCCGGGGTTCGGTCCCCTGCGGACTGACCCACGATCACCCGACGCGGACAGCGTCACGACGAGTGGGGCTGCGGCCAGCGATGGCGCAACGGCAGGAAAGCGATCTGATCCTGGAGGCGAGACGGCGTGAACGGGAGCTTTCGGAGCGAACGTCCCGGGCTCGTGCCATCGGAAGGCACGACCGTGCCGTCCTTCTTCCCGCCTTCTAGTCACGGGCAGCCCTCGCCGCCACACGAGCACGGTTCGGATCTGTGATCCGAGAGACTCGATCTCGGGGAACAGCGGAACGGAGGTAGGTCGGTGAGATCGAAGCGGATCCTCGCTCGGTTCGCAGCGGCGACCGATGCGGCGGCAGCGTTCCCAGCGGTGGCGGCCGCCGGGTTCTCAGCCGGCACCGGTGCCGCCGGGCCAGCCGCCGACGCGTCCCCGCGCCGGGCTGCGAGCGCCTGAACGGCACGCGAGAGAGATCGGGCTGAGGGGCCGAGATGCTCGAACTGGCCGTCACACCCGACCCGCGGCGCGGCCTCGCTCCGCGTCCGCTCCGGGACCCTTCTCCGCGCGTCGCATGCGGGATCGATGCCGAGCTGGAGCACCGGCTCCGGACGGAGCCGATCATCTGGATCAGCTCCACGCGCCCTGACCGGCTACCTCACCTAGTGCCGCTGTGGTTCAGCTGGGACGGTGATGCGATCTGGATCTTCAGCAAGGCCGACGCTCAGAAGATCCGCAACGTCCGCCATGGCTCCTCAGTGATGCTCGCTGTCGGCAGCGCGCATCCGGAGTTCGACGTGGAGCTGCTAGAGGGGAAGGCGGAGGTCCTGGACGTTTCTACGGCGGCCGTCATGCCCGCGATCCACGTCGAGAAGTACCGCGACGCGATGTCACGCGCAGGCCTGACCCCGGAGCTCTACGCCCAGCGCTACACCCAGCCCGTCCGGATCACACCGTCGCGCGTCCTCGATTGGCACGCGCGGGAGCTTTCGAGCAGAGGGAGTCGCTAGATGGACCCGTTCCTCCTGATCGTGCGCATCGTGCACATCTTCGCGGGCGTCTTCTGGGTCCGCGCCGCGCTGACGTTCATCGCGTTCGTCGAGCCGACCGCGAAGGCGCTCGGACCCGACAGCCAGCGGTTCATGCAACACGTCGTCAAGAAGCGGCGGTTCCCGGTCTTCATCTCGATCGCCGCGGTGCTCACGATCATCGCCGGGTCACTCCTCTATTGGCGCGACTCGGGTGGGCTGCAGCTGGCGGGGATCACCTCGCCCAGCGGCCTCGACTTCAGCGTCGGGGCGGTGGCGGCGATCCTCGCGTTCCTCATCGGGACAGGCGTTACCAGACCGAGCGTGAACCGGCTCGGGCAGCTCGGGCAGGAGATCGCCGCGGCCGGTGCGCCGCCGACCGCCGCGCAGCGCGAGGAGCTGGAGCGGATAGACCGGCGGATGAGCGCCGCGGGTAGAGCGATCATGGCGTTGCTCACGATCGCCGTCGTCGCGATGGCGACCGCGCGGTATCTCCCCTCGTAGGCCAGGACATCGGCCCGCCCGGCGGCACTCGACAGCCCGCCGCGTCGCTGAACCGACGGCGCTGGGTGCTATGCGGCCGCGCGCCCCAGCAGGAAGAACCGTCCCGTGGTCGTCACGGTGGCGTCGCGGAAGCCGGCGCCCAGGAGCGCCGACTCGAGTTCCGATGGGGTGTAGAACACCTTCGGGATCGTGAACTGGCGGCCGTCCGCCAAGCGCCGGACCGCGAGGTCGCCCGACGGCGGGATCCGGTCGGCGGCGCCTGACTCGGGGTCGTTCAACGAGTCGACGAACGCGTAGATGCCCCCCGGCTTCAGCCAGCGGTGCGCTACCCGAAGGAATGCGTGTAGTCGGGCTCGGGGAACATGGCTGAGCCAGAAGCCGGTGAACAGGGCGTCGACCTGACGGTCGGGGTCCGCCCAGGCGTCACGGACGTGGATGTGCGCACGGAGCCGATGCGCGAGGAGCCTCTCCCGCGCCCGGCCGAGCGGTTCCTCGACCGCGTCGTAGATCGACAGCTCCCCCTTCTGCGCGAGCAACGGCGACCACCAGCCGGTCCCCGCCGCCAACTCCACGATCTCGCCGCGCATCGGCAGGCTGTCCAGCCACGTCGTCGCGCCGTCCAGTTCCGCCTGCCACGCGAGGTCGCTCATGGACCCGTGGCTGTATCGGCCGCGCCGCAGGTACCAGTCGTCGTATTCCGGCGCCCGCGCGGCGTAGTAGGCACGCATCTCGGCGTCTGCATCGCGCTGGCCGCGAGAAGGGGCATCCGTCGAAGACGCGCCGGCGGTGGTGCCGGCAGTAGTGTCAGCCGAAGACGAACCGGCGGTGACCGATGCAGTCCCGGAAGCCGTCGGCTCCGCCGGCAGCGGGTCCGCCCGAGCCCGCTCACCGAGCGCCGTCCTGAGTCGGAAGCGCAGGAACCCGTTTTCCCCCGCACGCCCGACGCAACCCGGGCATAGTTGTGCCCAGCCCTCGATGTCGTCGGCGGCTCGCGTCTCGTGCGCGCGGCCGCACCAGAGGCAATCGAACGCGGCTCGGAAGGGCATCGATCGATGCTAGCCGGTGTCTGCCAGCGGCGAGAGGAACGAGGACCGGCTCCTAGAGATCGCGCACCATCGTCGGATGGGCATCATCACCTCCGACGACCCTGAAGCCGAGCTGTTCGTAGAGCCGCATCGCCCGCTCGTTTCGTCGACTGACACTCAGGCTCACCGCACGATATCCGCTACCGCGTGCCTCGGTCAGGAGGCCCGCGAGCAAAAGCGTGCCGACTCCCCGTCCTCGCCATCCGTCCGCGACGGCGATCGCGAGCTCGGGTGTCTGCGCATCCACGAAGCCGTGCCCCGGCCGCTGCGCGGAAAAGCGACGGCACCACGACGCGCCGATCCGCTCGCCACCGGCCGCGACGGCGATCAGCCCGAGATCCCCTTCGCGGCCCCAGCCCTCCAAATACCGTCCCACGCGCGGATCGACCAGCGCCTCCGCGCCGGACGGCCGCGGCTGCAGGTCAGGGGGATAGGCGGCCTCGACGAGCATCTCGGCCAGGAACGGGAGGTCGCTCGCCGTCGCCGGTCGGATCTCGACCACGTCAGGCGCTCTCAGATCGTGAGCGGGATCCACCCGTCCGAGGGCGCCTCGTCGATGAACCCATCCGGGTCGAAGAGCTCCGCGAGGAGCGCGATCCCCTCGATGACCCGCGGTCCGGGGCGGCTGTAGTACGCAGACCCGTCGAGCGCGAACAGCTCACCATGCCGAACCGCCCGCAGGTCGTCGAACCAGCCGGGCTTGGGCGTCCGCGACCATTCCGCCGCTGTGGCCGGCGCGTCGAACCCGCAGGGCATCAGGAACAGCTGTTCCGGATCGACCTCGCGCACCGCGTCCCACGTCGTTTCGCGCGAGCGCTCGCCTTCGCTGCCGAGGAGATCCCAGCCACCGGCCCGTCGGACCTGTTCCGGCACCCAGTGGCCCGCCGCGAACGGAGGGTCGAGCCACTCCAGGCAGACGACCCGTCGTGGCGGGACGCCCGAGAGCCGACGCTCCAGTACACGGTTCTCGAGCATGCCGAGGCGCTCGCGGAGGATCTCCAGCAGCCCGACGGCCTCGTCCTCGGCATCCGCCATCGCGCCGACCGTCGAGATCGTGTTGAAGATCCCCTCGATCGAGGTCGGCTCCAGGCTGACGACCGTGATATCCGCGTCGATCGCGCGAACCGCGTTCGTCACCTCGCGATAGCTCACGGCGCAGACGTCGCACAGCTCCTGGGTCAGGATGAGGTCGGGTTGTGCGGCCTCCAGGGCCGCCTGGTCGAGCCGATAGAGCGAGCTCCCCCTGTGGATCGAGCCGCTGACGCGGCCATGGATCTCGCGGCTCGTCGCCCCCGGCACCAGCCCGACGTCCGAGGTCAACACGGGAACGTCGAGCGCCTCAGGGGGGTAGTCGCACTCGTGGGTCCGCCCGACGAGCTCATCGCCGAGACCGAGCGCGAAGACGATCTCGGTCGCCGACGGAAGAAGGGACACGATCCGCATTCCCGGAGTCTACGGACGCGGATCGGAGGGCGCCTTGGTCTAACCGCGACTCCTCAGCGCGACCGTCGGCCGCGTCGGATCAGGCGGGTTTCCACTCGTCGATCGTGCTGCGCGCAGAGTCACGATCCTGGTACCAGCGCGCGTCAAGCTCGGCATACTGCGCCCATTCGGCGGGAAGTGCGTCCTCGGGGTAGATCGCGTTCACCGGGCACTCCGGCTCGCACGCTCCGCAGTCGATGCATTCGTCCGGATCGATGTACAGCTTGCGGTCGACGCCCTGCTCGAAGTGGATGCAGTCGACGGGGCACACCGACACGCACGACTGGTCCACGACGTCGATGCACGGTTCGGCGATGACGTAGGTCATTCGGACGCTCTCCTCAGTCGGCGGGCCGACCGACGGCCGAGCTTAGTCGGGGGCGGTCGCGCGGCCGATGGTTCCGCATCAAGCCCTGTCCGTGCATCTTACCCTCGCGCGTCCCGGCCTGGCTCGGTAGGCGGCGCGCCGACGCGCACACGGCGAACCTGGCCGACCATCCCCTCGTCCACATGGCCAGGGATCTGGCACGCGAGCAGGAGCTCGCCCTGGGCCGGGACCTCGTAGGTGACGCTCGACTGCTCACCTGAGCGGAGATAGACACGGAGCCCCGCGAGCGTGGGTGGGACGCTCGCCGGTGGGGGCGTCGCGAAAGGGACGGGCGGGGTCGCAGCGGCCTCGGCGCTCGCCCACGCCGCCTGCACGCCGCGGTCCCCGAGCACGAACTCGTGGGGCAGCAGGCCGCCGTTGATGATGTTGAAACGGACCGTTTCCCCCGGCACGAGCTCGATGGGAGTCGGCTGGAACACGTAATCGCGCATGATCACGTTGACGGGGCGCGGTTCGGCGGCACTCCCGGATCGCTCGAGGGGCCCACGTGGAGCGGATGCCGCACAGCCTGACAGCAGCAGAGACGTGGCGAGGGCCGCAAGCGCGAGAGTCGCACGGGTCGAAGCCGCCGTCTTCACCCGCTGACTCCAGCCAGCGTGCTCCAAAGGCCAGCTGGAAGCGAGCCCGCCTCCGATCGTCGGTCGTCCTCCCGGGCTATGGAGCGACGTCAGCCAGCGCCGACACCGTTCTGCCAGCGGACACCCTGCCATCGGACGCCGGCCGAAAGTGCGTCCGACCCATGCACCCCTCCGATGACGACGACCGAGATCAGAAAGACGAGCGCGGCGATGAGCAGGACGACCGCGACCGCGGCGACCGTCGTCCGGATCGATCGCAGGGACGAAGCGACGAGAATCAAGCTCGACATGGACGAGACCTCCTGGGGCCCGGTCGGACGGGCGTCACCGGCTGCACCAGTGACCTGATCGCCGCCAGTCTAAGCGCGCCGGCTTACCCCCGACTTTGTCGGGCGTCTACTCGCCCTTACTTACGGCGTGACGGCCTCTCGTGCGATCTCGCCGCACGCAGCAAACCAGCCGATGCGCGGGTCAGCCGCGCCGGGTCTGGAAGCAGTCGCTGCAGTAGACCGGGCGGGAACCCGTGGGCTGGAAGGGGACCTGAGTAGCCTTGCCGCATTCCGCGCAGACAGCGCTGAACATCTCCCGCGGCCGACGCTCGCCGCCGCCGCCGTACCCCGAGCCGCCGAAGCTGCCACGGCCACCCGCTGAGTAGCCACCGCCGGAGTAACCACCCGAGGAGCCGCCGTCACCACTGCCGTGTCCGTGACCGCCCGCGTCTGAGCGTTGGGATTTGCGCGCGGAGCGGCAGCTCGGGCAGCGCTTGGGCGCCTCGGTGAAGCCCCGCTGCGCATAGAAATCTTGCTCACCTGCGGTGAACGTGAATTCCTGCCCGCAGTCGACGCAGGCGATCGTGCGATCCGTATACACGCGGACGACCTCCGATCGGACGATGTACGAGACCAGGGTCGTTTCGGTACGGCGCCGGCGATGAGCTCGTGCTGCCGGATCAGAGACGTTGAAAGTCCCATGTGCTGCGTCGACCAGGCGCGTCCCTGAGTCGGCGCGAGGATAGCGACGGCGCCCAACGTCGTCTAGTCCCCCGATCACGATCCCGAGCTGCGTCCGCTATACCCGCCTCGCGTCACATGGAAGGCTCGTAGTCGGGGGCCAGGTACCGCTCGGGATCCTCGTCGAAATCGAGCTTGCACCCCCGCCCGCAGAAGTAGTAGGTCGTCCCCTGATAGTCGGACGTGAGCTGCGCGTTCTCCGTGTCGACGTCCATGCCGCACACAGGGTCCTTAGCCGTCATCTTTTCGTCCTCGCGTCTCGACCGGCGATCCGCTCGCCGGCACCGTCGTAGGGTCCGAGTGTAGACGGCTCCGGGCGGGAGCCGGCATCCCGAGGCCGATCGGTGACCTCGTGAGAGCGTCTCGACATGACGCCGGGGATCCGTCAGCAGGGCGTCCCGTGAGGCTCCTCGCCCTCCGACCACTCGCACCGCTTGACCACGGACCCATCCCGGCCCACGTGGAACTTCACGTAGTCATGGTTGATGCATCCGGCAGGGCAGTCGCCCGAGCCGGACACGAAGGTCAGCTCGAAGCCCGTCTCGGTCTGCTTCGCCCGGACATGGTTGGCCTGTCCGATCAGGTTCGGGTCGAGTGGGCCATAGCCCAGGAAACGCGGGTCCTGGGCGACGACGGCGGCGATCGCCTGCTCGGCACTCGTGATACGGGTCGCGGCGGGGGAGGCCGGAGGAGAGCTCGGGCTGACACCGAGGGTCGGGGGCGCAGACGGTGTCGTGGTCGCAGACGGGACCGAGACCGGAGACGGGGTGGAGGTGGCGACGGTGCCGCGCGGTGATGACGCGCCAGCTCCCCTCGAGCCCCCGCCTTGCCCGGGGGCGGCAGTACAGGCAGCCACGACGAGCATGGCCGTCATGGCGGCGAGCGCCCGAGGGAAGGTACCGGCCGCCCGCGGCTCGCTCCCCCAGGAACGAGCCGACGGGGCGCCGGGAGACCGTAGGCGGAGAAGAGGGGCGTTCAACGGTGTCGTCCTTTCGTACGCGGCACCATCGACGCGTCGACGATAGGACGCACGGGCGCCGCTGTTTGTTCCGCGAACCTTGACGGAATGGAGGCCATCCGAGTTCCTTGTGTGCCCTCGGACGCGCCGCGCGCGTTTCGCACCTCATCGTCCGCGGCCTCATCACGGCCGGATGCCGCCGCGGTATCCTCCCGCCGTGAGTGAGCAACGCCAGCCAGGACGGAAGCCGACCGAGGATAGGAAATTCCTCCAGCGTCCGCCCTACCGCGACCCTTCCTTCCTGGACAGCGATGCCTGGCGCGCGCTGCGGATCATGGGCGAGTTCGTGGACGGGTTCGACGCCCTCGCTCGACTGGGACCCGCGGTCAGCATCTTCGGCTCGGCGCGGACGCCCCCTGACGACCCGATGTACCAGGCCGCCGAGCGTCTCGCCGCGCGGCTGGTGGAAGAGGGCTTCACGGTCATCACCGGTGGCGGTCCGGGGATCATGGAGGCGGCCAACAAGGGCGCGACCGAAGCGGGCGGGAACTCTGTCGGCCTCGCCATCGAGCTGCCGCACGAGCAGTCGACCAACCCCTACTGCACGCTCGCGATCGACTTCCGCTACTTCTTCGTCCGCAAGACGATGTTTGTCAAGTACGCACAGGCGTTCGTCATCTTCCCTGGCGGGTACGGGACGTTCGATGAGCTGTTCGAGGCGCTGACGCTCGTGCAGACGGGCAAGATCTCGCACTTCCCGATCATCCTGTTCGGGTCACAGTTCTGGCAGCAGATGCTCGACTGGATCCGGGGTCCCGTCGTCGCCGAGGGGAAGATCTCGCCCCAAGACCTGGAGCTCACGCAGATCACCGATGACATCGAGGAGGTCGTCTCGGTCATCCGCGAGTCGACCCGTCGCGAGCAGGAGGAGCGCGAACAACAGGCCCCGACGGGTGACACCGCGGACCGCGGGCACGTCGAGCGGATGGAGGATGCGACGCACGCCGAGGCGGAGCGGGAGCAGCGCGCGGTCGTGTCGACGCGAGCGGAATGACCCACCCGACTGCGCTCGTGGCGGCGCTCCCCTAGCGGCCATCACCACGGAACGACGGCCTCGTGCGAGTAGCCGTAGCAGCGGATCACGCCGGCCTCCCACTCAAGGGGCCGATCCTGGACTGGCTGGAGGCGCACGGGCACGAAGGAGTCGACTACGGCGTGGACAGCACGGAGCCGGTCGATTACCCGGACGTCATCGCGCCTGCCGCCCGTGCCGTCGCCGTCGGCGAGTGTGAGCTCGGGATCGTGCTCGGAGGGAGCGGCACGGGTGAGCAGATCGTTGCGAACAAGGTACGGGGGATCCGCTGCGTCGAGGCTACGGAGCCCGTCACCGCGCGACTCGGACGCGAGCACAACGACGCGAACGTCCTGGCGATGGGCGCGCGGATCGTCGGCATCGCGGTGGCGGTCGCGTGCGTGGAGGCGTTCGTCGAGGGACGGTTCGAGGGCGGGCGCCACACCCAACGGATCGAGAAGATCCGGCAGCTCGAGACCCAGCAGGCGCGCGAAGCGCTGGGGCCCGCGTAGGCATGGCGGTCCGGACGGCAACGGATGGAGCTCGCCTGCGAGCCCTGCGTGGCGCCGGCGCAGGTGGAGTGGCGACCGTCGTCATGACAGCGTGGCTCTTCGTCGCCAGGCGGATCCCGCTTCTCTCCCGGATCCCACCGCGCGAGATCACGGGCAGGATCGTGGAGCAAGCGCCTCGAGGCGACGAGGTCGGTGACCGTGGGCGGAACGGACTCACCGCGCTGGCCCATCTGGCCTTCGGATCCGTCGCTGGATCCGGATACACCCTCCTGTCCCCCCTGTTGCCCCCGCGAGTGCCGCCGGCCCTCTCGGGCGCGGCCTACGCGTCAGCGGTCTGGGCCGCAAGCTACCTCGGCTTCCTCCCAGCGCTCGGGCTCCAGCCATCGCCGGCCCGACAGTCGCGCGGACGGCACGCATCGATGCTCGTGGCGCACTGGATCTACGGGGGCGTCGTCGGCACCTTGGCCGCCAGGCGTCGCTAGCCCTCCCTCGGCGGCGCCGGCTCGTCATCCTCGAGCCGCGCGACGCCTCGCTCGTTCGTACGATCCGCCGCCGCCCTCCCCATGGTCGTCGCCACGTCGACCGCTCGCGACGCCATCCGTTCCTCGACCTCCGCGCCTCGCATCGTTGCGCTGGGACTGATCGTCTCCGGGGTTCGGGGCTCCGGCAGGACGCGGTTGACGAGACCGAGGAAGTCCGCGGTCGCGCCCGGGAAGAGACCATGGAACCGAGCCGAGAGCATCGCCGGGATCCCGAGAGTGCGATCCGCATCTCCACGCCTCGTCGCTGACACGATCTGTCGCGCCGCACGCCGCGCGTCGAGCGAGACGATGGGGAGACTCGCGCCCAGTGCGAACCAGGTGAACTCGGGCGCTCGAGGCTCCTTGAACTCGGCGTTCAGGTACGACCCAGTTCGCATCAATCCCGGCGCGATCGTGGTGACCGTGATCCCGTAGCGGCGCAGCTCCGCCCGAAGTCCCTCCGAGAGGCCGACCGTCGCGAACTTCGCCGAGCTGTACGGAACCAGGTGCGGAACACTGACCCTCCCTCCGATCGACGTGACGTTGACGATCCGTCCGCTCCCGCGCGCGAGCATCTGGGGAAGGACTGCGAGGGTGGGGTTGAGGGTCCCCCAGAAGATGACCCGATGCGCCTCCTCGAAGTCCGACGCCGAGGTCTCCTGCAGTGACCCGACCTGGATGATGCCGGCGTTGTTGACGAGGATGTCGATGCGCCCGAAGTGCCGGGTCGCCTCGTCCATGGCCCGCTCCACCTCGACGCGCTCGCCGACGTCGGACGCCAGCGCGAGGACCTCCACGCCGGTCCGCTCGAGCTCCGCGCGTGCCCGCTCCAGCTCTCCTTCCTCCCTGGCGCAGATGACGACCCGACAGCCCTCGCGACCGAACTCCTGGGCGAGCAGCAGCCCGAGGCCCCGCGAACCGCCTGTCACGAACACCGTCTGCCCCGTCAGGTCGTCTTCGCGCAGCCGACCCAGGGCCGCGCGGACGGCCGCCAGCGCGAGGGATCCGGCGGCGAGCTTGAGTCCGTTCCTCGCCGCAGTCATGCGCCGTCCGCGGCAGGGACGCGGCGGTAGCAGCTGAGGATGGCGTCGACGGAACGATCGGCGTCCCACTCCGTAGTCGACCAGTTCGAGACCGAGATGCGCATCGCCGCCATCCCGTGCCACGTCGTGCCGCTCAGCCACAGCGTCCCGTCGGCCTGGACGGCCGCGACGGTCTTCCGCGTCACGTCGTCGTCATCGCCGAACCGGACGAGCACCTGGTTGAGGACGACCTCGTTGAGGATCGACACCCCGGGCTCCTCAGCGAGGCGCTCCGCCATCCGGCGAGCGATCATGCAGCAGCGCTCGATCAGCTCTCGCACGCCCTGCCGGCCGAGGGAGCGGAGTGCGGCGTACACGGTGAAACCGCGCGCACGCCGCGAGAACTCGGGCACGTATTCCGCGGCGTCGCGCTCGTCGCCCTTCGTCTGCATCAGATACGACGCCTGGAGCATCATCGCGGCCCGGTGGATCGACGGGTCACGGACGATCACGATCCCGGAGTCGTACGGCACGTTCAGCCACTTGTGCGAGTCGCACGACCACGAGTCGGCCCGCTCCACCCCGGCGAGCAGGTGGCGCAGTCGCGGGCTCGCGGCGGCCCACAGTCCGAACGCCCCATCGACGTGGAGCCAGCGCCCGTCGCGCTCCATCACGATGTCCGTGATCTGATCGAGCGGGTCGAAGGCGCCAGTGTTCACGTTCCCGGCCTGCGCACACACGATCGTGGGCCCACCGATCGTGGCGAGCACCTCGCGGAGCGCTTCTGGCCGCATCCGCCCTTGGTCGTCCGCCGCGACGCGCCGGATCCTCTGCGCGCCGAGGCCGAGCATCTGAGCGGCGATCTCGATCGTGACGTGTGCCTCCGCCCCCGCGACGACCGTCACTTCCGGCGCGCCCTGCAGCCCGTCGCGTTCCACGTCCCAGCCCTCTCGCAGCAGGACGGCGCGACGACCGGCCGCGAGCCCGGCGAAGTTCGCCATCTGCGCGCCGGTCGTGAGGCCTACGCTTGCGGTCTCGGGTAGCCCGAACAGCTCGAGGAGCCAGCTGGCGGCGGTCTCCTCGACGACGGCGTGTGACGGACCGGCCACGTAGAGGCCGGCGTTCTGGTCCCACGTCGATGTCAGCCAGTCGGCTGCAAGTGCGACCGGCAGGCTGCCCCCGATGACGAAGCCGAAGAAGCGGGGGCCGGCGATCCCGACCGTCCCTTTGTCCGCTTCGCGTGCAAGCTCCTCGATCACCTGCACGGGCTCGACCCCATCCTCGGAGAGCGGACGCGCGAGCCCCTCGCGAAGCTCCGTCAGCGTGGCCGTTGGAAAGACCGGGCGGTCGGGCAGGCTGCGGAGGAAGTCGAGGGCGAGCTCCGTCGTCCGATGGAGGAGATCAGCTTCCCGGTCGGTACCCCGCGGAAGCGCTGCGCTCGCGTCTGCCCGTTCCTTCTTCCGCCCGTCGCCGTCGCTCATCTGGACCCTCCGGCCACCCAGTCGTCGCCGAAACCTTACCCCTGCATCCTAGGCTTCGCGATCCCGGCAGCGGAGGGCAGGAGCAGCAGCCGGCAGACACCGTCATGCCTCGCTCCCGATGGATATCAGCGCGTGTAGCGCGGATCGACCCACCCCGTCCGCCCGTCGCGGAGCCGGACGCGCAGCCAGAGCTTCCGGGTGTCCGCGCTGAGCCCTGTCGAGAGCGGCTTGAGCCGAGTCCCGGGAGCCAGGACCGTGATGGCGGTGTACCCTCGGCCCGGCCCGGCTCGGAAGTAGAGGTAGCCGGTCGTCACCCGGGTGCCGCTGTTCCTCGCGCCCGAGCGCGAGGAGTCCGAGCTCGAGTCACTGTGTCGCCCGGTCCGCGACGCGCTTTCGCCGTCGTGGCGTGTGTAGCTGGCGTCGACCCAGCCGGTCTGCCCGTTCGTGACCCGGACGCGCAGCCACCGGCTCGTCGTGTCGTTCGTCAGGACGCGGAGCATCGTTCCGGGAGCAAGGACGTCGCTCGCGGCGTACTTCGGGCTCGGGCCGGTCCTGAGGTACAGGTACCCGGTCGTCCACCGCACGCCGGTGACCGCGCTGCCTCCCGACGAGCGGGAGCTGGACCCCGATGCTGAGCCCGGATCCTTCCGCCTGACGGGGTCCGCGGACCCGGAGTAGATGGCCATGACCTTCTCGACGTAGCCTCGGGCGAAGCTCGACCAGCCCGACTCGGGCTTGCTGCTACCCGTCAGCCACCAGTACGCGACGCGCCGCCACGAGCGGAGCCACTCGTACAGACTCGTGAACTTGCCGCTGGCGACCCGCTCCTGGTTGGCGGGGGTGGGCCGCGCCCTGGCATCGCCGAGATACCGCTCGGCCCATGCGGGCCAGTTGAAAGGCATGATCTGGTACTTGCCGTATGCGCCCGACTGCGGGTTGCGCGCGGTGTACCGACCATTCGACTCGACGGTCGCGACGGCGTACTTGAAGCGGGTGAGCTCGGAGCCGAACGAGTGCGCGGTGGCCGCGTCAGTGACGACGAGGGGAAGGAGGATCGCGCTACCGAGGAAGGCCGATGCCAGTGGCAGGCGAAGGCGCCGACCGATCTCGGGCGCGGCGTCGGGCTGCGACGAGCATGACAGGACGAGCGGCAACGGAAATTCCCTTTCTGCCGGGAACACCGTACTCGGGCACTGCAGACGGCTCGGCGCGTACCGCAACGGCAGAAGGCAACGGGTCGCTGACTGGGGGTGCGACGGTCGAAGGGACCGGCGAGGCGGACGCGGGGCGGGCGTCCGCGAGGCGAAGGCAGGCCCTGCCGAGGCGGCGGTCTTGCTGTTGACCCTATCTACCGGTTCGCGCGGATGCCCGCACACCTTAGCGGTGC
Organism: Chloroflexota bacterium; assembly: GCA_016781485.1. Lineage (GTDB taxonomy): Bacteria > Chloroflexota > Limnocylindria > Limnocylindrales > CSP1-4 > YB3-1. The sequence goes on from JADDQH010000001.1 coordinate 25,266, forward strand.
TTGTCAACCCCTCGATCCAGGACTGTCGTTGCTCCGTGAAAGCGTCTGTGCTGGCTGCTCAGTGACTTTGTCAGTCTCCCCGGATGAGGGAGACGATCAACAGCGGCGGTCGCCGATGCCGAGTCACGCTGACCGCCAGCAACCAGCGAAACCGGCGGAAAGCAAACGGTCGCGTCAGCTGATGGAATGCCCGGCTGAGGCGTTTCCGCGTGCCGGCTCACCGGGCAGATGACAAAGACGAAATCGCGGCGACGCCGAGTACATGCCGCGTTCGTCCGTTATCGTCCTCGGATGGGAGAGACGATCCGCATCCAGGCGGCGGCTGGAGACACCGATGCCTACCTCGCGCCGGCACAGACCACGCCCGGCGCGCCGGTCCTGCTGCTCCACCCGTGGTGGGGCCTGGATCAGACGATCCGCGAGCTGGCGGATCGGCTGGCAAACGACGGGTTCACGGTCATGGCGCCGGACCTGTACGACGGCACCGTATTGGCCACGGCCGACGAGGCGGAGGCCTTCCTCCGCTCGATCGGGAAGGGTGACGCCCACGGCGGCGCACTGAACCAAGACCGCATCACGGGGAGCGCGGAGGCTGCGCTCGACCATCTGCTGGCCCAACCTGACGTCCGCGGCGACCGCGCCGCGATCATCGGGCTGAGCATGGGGGCCGCATACGGGCACGAACTCGCCGCAGCCCGGCCTGAGGTCGTCGCCTTCGTCGCCTTCTATCCCGGCATCTTCGAGGCGCCGAACGGGGTGGCCTACCTCGGCCATTTCGCCGAGCACGACGAGTTCGATGACTCTGCCGAGGTGGCCGAGCTGGAGCCGACGCTCGGCGAGGGCAGTGCGGCGTACGTCTACCCGGGTACGAAGCACTGGTTCATCGAGCCGGACCGGCCGGAGTTCGACGCCGAGGCCACCGAGCTCGCCTACGAGCGCACCGTTGCGTTCCTGCGCGAGCAGCTCGCCTGGGGCGGCGACGCGGCCCGCGGATGATCGCGCTCACGTCCTCGCACGCGGTCGCCGGCGCGCAGGTGCTGGCGGTAGCTCTCGACCGCGCCGTCGATGCTGATAGCCGTCGCGGCCGGTGCGCGCCGTCGTCGTTCTCGAGGCAGCGCCGGGCGGACGGGTAGACGCCGGGTATGATTCGGGTTCCTTCGCCATCTGAAAGCCTCGAAGCCGCTTGGAAGTCCTGCTCTCTTGAAGTGCTTGGGGCGAGATGGTGAAGCGAGAAGCTTTTGCGCTCTATCGGAGCACGAAAGCGGGAACTCCCCGAGCGGGAGTAGCTCAGTTGGCAGAGCGTCAGCCTTCCAAGCTGAATGTCGCGGGTTCGAACCCCGTCTCCCGCTCCACCCCCTCGCCTGGTCAGCGGACTTCGAGCACCCGGAAGTGTTGGTCGCCGCCCGGCGTCCGCACGGTGATCTCGTCACCGGCGGCATGTCCCGCAAGTGCGTGCCCGACGGGGGAGCTCGTGGAGATACGGCCGTGTGTGGGGTCCGCCTCTCGGGATCCCACGAGCCGGAACTCCTGAGAGACCCCGTCGATCTCCACCAGGACGGTCGACCCCAAGCCCGCTACCGGCCCGGCCGGCTTCTCGAAGACGGCGGCGTTCTGCAGCTGAGCGTCGAGCATCTGGACGCGCCCGTCGATGAAGCCGAGCTCTTCCCGAGCCGCCTGGTAGTCGCCATTCTCGCGCAGGTCCCCGAGCTCCCGCGCCGCCACGAGGCGCTTCAGCGCCGCGGGCCGGTCTACGTCCCGCAGGCGGCGAAGCTCGTCGCGAAGCTGCTCGAGGCCCTCTGCCGACAGGTGCACGGCCGCGTCCTTCCCGGGCGTCGGCCCCCGGACCGCCGACCGCCCGCTCCCAGCGGCGGGGCGTGACACGGCGACGGATCGGGGGGCGGATGGCAGGGATCGGCGCGCGCCGCCAGACGTCGGCGAGCCCCGAGACGGACGCGGGGAGGGCGTCGCGTCGACGGCGTCTGGGGCGGAACGCACAGCTCCAGTGATGCCGTCCGACCGGTGCTCGCCGGTCGGCCGCCGGAGCACCGCGTACGGCAGGATGGGCTCGGGCGCTGATCCCCGCGCCGCCGGGGAGAGACCGTCGGCGAAGGCGTCCAGGAGGGCGTCCTCGTACTCCTGCGGCGCGTCCGTGACAGCCCACCAGACCCGGCATGTCTCGAGGCCGCGGAGCGTCATCAGCCGGTGCCCGCCTGAGTACGGGCGCGCGTCACCGAGTGGCGTGGCCCGGAGTGCATCGATCCGTCCGGCGAGCGACCCCTTCGTGGAGCCGACGAAGACGACCGGCGTCTCCGGGAACCAGTAACGGGCAAGCCGAGCGACGAGGTCCTTGGCCGTTGGGCGCTTGCCGTCGAGTCGCAGGTCCGGGACGCGGTCGAGCCACGTCGCGACCCGCGCGTGGTCGATCGGAGGCGACGGCAGTGGCGAGGGCAGCTCGACGAGGTAGACACCGGGCGTTCGAGCGGGGATCGGGCGACCCCAGAGGACGGGGCCGTCCGCGAGGAGGCCGACGCCGCGGAGGAGTTGCGGTGCGCTGGTAGGACCCGTCACGTCCGAACGCGTCCGCGCATCGCGGCCACCGGCCGAGGTGACGAGCTACCGCGCAGGGGCGATCCGCGGGAGCGTCGATCTGCTCAGCCGCTCCTCGAACCGTTTCGCCGCCTCTTCGAGCTTGTCGAGGTGCTCGGCGAGACGGGCGCGCGCCGCCTCCGCGGGACCGTCGAGCCCCGTCAGCTCGAAGATCCCCCAGTGGCGGAGGATCGGCATGAGGATCTCGTCGCGATGGACCCGCAGGTCGTAGATACCCGCCTTGGCCATCTGGGCGGCCTTCCTGACGAACCCGGGGATCCCGGCGCCGGGCATCTGGAACGAAAGGACCTCATCGACGATGGCACGGACCGTCGCGGAAGGCTCGATCTTGAGGGCCGCGGCAAGCATGTCGCGGTAGAACACCATGTGGAGGTTCTCGTCGGCAGCGATGCGGACCATGATCCTGTCGGCTACCGGATCGGCCGAGTAACGGCCCGTGTTCCGGTGAGCGATGCGGGTGGCGAGCTCCTGGAACGTGACGTAGGCGAGGCCGTGGAGGGTGTCCGCCCCGTCGTGGTCGTAACCCTGCTGAAGCTGGGTCATCCGCCCCCGTTCGAGGGCGATCGGGTCGATGTTCCGCGTGACAGTCAGGTAGTCGCGCAGCACGATCGCGTGACGCCCCTCTTCCGCCGTCCAGCGGCCGACCCAGTTGATCCATGCACCGTCCCCCCGGCCGAACATGCCGTGGATCAGGCGGTGGTAGCTGGGCAGGTTGTCCTCGGTGAGGAGGCCTATCTCGAACGAGACCTGCGCGACGCCAGTCAGGCGCGGTTGGTCCGGCGTCCAGGGCTCCTTGTCGAAGTCACGCCCAAGCCGGTACGGGATGTACTCGTGAGGGAACCATTCCTGCGCGACCTTCAGGTGGCGGTCGAGCAGACGTGCGGCCTCGGGCTCGAGTTCGAGCAGCAGAGCGCGGTCGTCGCGTGTCAGTGGCATCGCCTCGGTCCTTTCTGGCCGGAGAGAGTCCCATCGTGGGCCACCTGCTCACCGAGCTACCCGTCACGGTACCGCACGACCGGTTGGAGCGCAGCCGTCGAGACACCGCAGCAGCGGATCTACGACCGCGGACCGATCCGTATCCAGGGACCCGGAGGAACGAGCCGTGGGGCGCTAGTCATCGATGAACGACGGGATCGCCGGCTCCTACGAGTGACTCCGATCTCTATCGCGGCGCCGTCGGGGCTCGATATCGAACGGTCGACCCCGTCTCCTGCTCCACTCTCTCTCGTTCGCCGCTAGGCTGGATGCCGTGACGAGCCCCCGCTGCAGCACCTCGACCGCGGACGCGAGGCAAGTGGTCGTACTGGTCGGCGCGAACAAGGGTTCGCTGCAGTGCAGCGCTCCGTGGAGACGAGGATAAGGTCGTGACGACTGTCACGGACGACGGAGGGGATCTGGCGCCGTGAAGTCGGGACACGTCGAGCAGCGACCGACGAGACGGCGTCTGCTCCAGGTTGCGGCCGTGGGCGCGGCCGCCGTGATCTCGGCCGGATGTGTCGGGACGGGCGCGCAGCGCGAGGCAGGGATGACGGGAGGAACGCGGGAAACGATGCGAGGAACACCCGAGACGCGGCCCGGGGAGGCGGCGGACGAAGGGCGGCTGGTGGCGCGGCCGACACCGCCGACGCGCACGGGCGCGACCGGGATACACCGACTCGGGCTGGACGACGGGCGTGACGCGCTGATCTACGTCCCCCGGGGCTACCGTCCGGAGTCGCCGGCGCCGTTGGCAGTGATGCTTCACGGCGCGGGCGGCAGTCCGGAACACGGGATGGACCTGCTGGAGCGCTTTGCCGAGGAGAAGGGGTTGATCGTGCTGGCGCCGCAGTCGCGCGAGCAGACCTGGGACGTGATCATGGGCGGCTACGGGCCGGACATCGAGTTCATGGACCGCGCGCTCGCCCGGACGTTCGAGCAGTACGCGGTGGACCCGAAGCGTCTTGCCGTCGGCGGATTCTCCGACGGCGCCTCCTACGCCCTCTCGGTCGGCATCACTAACGGCAACCTCTTCTCGCACGTCATCGCGTTCTCGCCCGGCTTCACCGCGCCGGCTAGTCGTGAGGGCAAGCCGAGGCTGTACGTCTCGCACGGGACACGCGACCAGGTGCTCCCGATCGACCGATGCAGCCGACGGATCGTCCCGCAGCTCGAGCGTGGTGGCTACGACGTCCTGTACCACGAGTTCGACGGACCACACACGGTGCCAGCAGATATCGCGCTGGAAGCAGTCGACTGGTTCCTGGACTCCTGAGTGGTCGGAGGCGGGAACGGGTTCCCCGCCTACGACCCTCCGTACGAGATGACTCGACGGGTTGTGCGAGACTGACCATCCCCGCATCGAGGATCCGCGATGCACAGCGACGGTCACATGGAACGGCTCGGGTGGCCCGCCGACGAGGAGCGGCGAGGCCTCCGTCGTGACACGACGCTCGTCGGCCGATCGTTCCCGCCGATCGGCGAGTACGGCTTCCTCTCGGACTGCGAGACCACCGCCCTCGTCGCCGCGAGCGGGAACGTCGAGTGGTTGTGTCTCCCACGGATGGACTCGCCGAGCGTCTTCGGGGCGATCCTGGACCGGGACGCGGGCGGCTTCCGGTTCGGCCCCGCGGACGTCAGCGTGCCGGCTGCCCGGCGCTACCTTCCGGGGACGATGGTGCTCGAGACGAGCTGGGGGACGGCGAACGGCTGGGTGATCGTCCGCGACGTCCTGCTCATCGGGCCGTGGGCGCACGACGACGAGCGCTCTTCGACGCATCGTCGAGCACCGACCGACTACGACGCGAGCCATGTCCTTCTGCGCATGGTCAGATGCGTGAACGGCGAGATGCAGCTGACCCTCGACTGCGAGCCGGTCTTCGACTACGGCCGCGTCCGCGGCCAGTGGGAGTACACCGAGTCGGGGTATCACCAGGCGGTCTGCCGCGCCGAAGGCAGCGATGTCGAACTGACGTTGTCGACCGATCTCCGGATCGGCTTCGAGGGCTCGCACGCGATCGGGCGCACGCTCATCAAGGAGGGCGAGCAGAGGTTCTGTGCCGTCTCCTGGGGCCCTCGTCGGCCTCCCGCCTCCGTTGAGGAGGCGTACCGCCAGCTGGTCTGGACGGCACACCACTGGCAGCACTGGCTGGCCCGCGGCCGCTTCCCCGATCACCCGTGGCGTTCGTATCTCGAGCGGTCCGCGCTGACGCTCAAGGGCCTGACGTTCGAGCCGACTGGTGCGATCGTCGCCGCGCCCACGACCTCGCTCCCCGAGAGCCCGGGCGGGGAACGCAACTGGGATTACCGCTACGCATGGATCCGCGACTCGACGTTCGCCCTGTGGGGTCTGTACACGCTCGGCTTCGACTGGGAGGCCAACGACTTCTTCTACTTCATCGCAGATGCCGCGGAGACCGACGAAGAGCTTCGGATCATGTACGCCATCGACGGCGGCCGCGTTCCCGAGGAGCGGTTCCTCGACCACCTGAGCGGATACGAGGGGTCGCGGCCGGTCCGGGTCGGGAATGCAGCGTACGGGCAGCGCCAGCACGACGTCTGGGGGGCGCTGCTTGACTCGTTCTACCTCCACATCAAGTCACGGGACCGGCTGGACGAGCGCGTGTGGCCGATCCTCGTCCGTCAGGTCGAGACCGCGCTGGAGCGCTGGCGCGAGCCGGACAGGGGGATCTGGGAGGTGCGGGGCGACCCGAAGCACTTCACGTCCTCCAAGGTCATGTGCTGGGTCGCTGCGGATCGCGGCGCTCGACTGGCGCGCATCCGCGACGAGCATCAGCTCGCGCAGCGCTGGCAGGCGGCCGCCGACGAGATCCACGCCGACATCTGCGCGCACGGCGTCGACGGACGAGGCGTCTTCACCCAGCACTACGAAACCGAAGCGCTCGACGCATCGCTGCTGCTCATGCCGCTCGTCCGCTTCCTTCCCGCGGAGGACGAGCGCATCAGGCGGACGGTCCTCGCGATCGCCGACGAGCTGACGGTCGACGGGCTCGTGCTGCGGTACCGGGTGGAAGAGACCGACGACGGACTGTCGGGCGAAGAGGGGACGTTCACGATCTGCTCCTTCTGGCTCGTCTCGGCACTGGTCGAGATCGGCGAGCTCGCTCGCGCGAGGCGGTTGTGCGAGAAGCTGCTATCCCACGCCAGCCCGCTCGGGCTGTTCGGGGAAGAGATCGACGCCGGCAGCGGCCGTCACCTCGGCAACTTCCCCCAGGCGTTCACTCATCTCGCGCTGATCAACGCGGTGATGCACGTGATCGATGCCGAGCGGCGGGCGGCGGGCGCAGCGCCCTACTCGCCGCGACGGGTGCCGGGAGCCGCCGCGCCGACCGGCGGGAACGGGTCCCGTCCGAGCCCCGAACAGGCGGATCGGCCTTCCGTACGCGGTTGACGGAGAGCTGTCACCCACGTGCAAGGTCAGGGAGCCGTCGACCGGCGGGGATGGGTCGACGAGGCCGCCAACATCGACCACTACGGTCACAAGGAGGCTCACATGACCGAAGAGCACGGCAAGGGCACGATCAGCGACATCAAGGGAACGCTGAAGGAGGCCGGAGGTCGCCTGACCGGCAACAAGGACATGGAGGCTGAAGGCCAGCTCCAGCAGACGCAGGGCGAGGCTCAGAAGGGACTGGGCGACATCCAGCAGCAGTTCCGGGACAGCGGCTCGACGAACCGCGACCGCGACCGCGAACCGCGGTAGCTGCACCGACAGCGCCGCGGCTTGGGAGTGCCGCAAACCAGCATCGAGGGAGACGACCGGCAGCCCATCTTTCGGCGCCGGTCGTCTCGTTTCAGGGGCTGTTCCGTCGGCGGTCGGCCGCGTGCGCGTCCGCCGAGCCGCTACCTGACTCGCTGCCGGCTGACTCCGACCGGTCAGTCGTGAGCTGACGCCACCTCCATCATCACCTCTGCCGGGACCGCCGTCTCGTTCGCTGCCGTCCCGCCGTTCCCGGCCTCCTCCTCGAACGTCACGTCGATCTCGAGGCGGAGGTCGTTACGAGCACGGCGTCGGTACCCACCGGCGTGTTCAGGCCCGCTAGTGATCCGGGTCGGGGTTCGGCTCGCCCCTCGGGGGATGGAAGATGACGAGGACCTCCGACTCGTACCGGCCTCCGCGGTCGGCGCCCGGCTCCAGGTCGAAGGTGGCCCCGAACTCCGACCTGAGCGCCGTCCGGAGCGTCTGGATGGAGCGATTGAGGAGCGCGGCATCCGCGACCCGGCTCGCGAACGAGGCGAGCTCCTCCTGCGGTCGGCGGCGTGCGTAGACGCGGATCGCCTCATACCCCTCCGCCGTCCAGGCGATCCGGACCGAGCCATCCATCTCGCCGGTCACGGAGCTTGCCCCTCGATCGCAGATCCCGCCCCAAGGTACTCACGAAGCTCCGCGAAGGCCTCGATCAGCTGTGGCAGCTGGTAGTGCGCGTTGAGCCCGCTCGGGTTCGGGAGCACCCAGACGGCCGCCGCCGCGAATGGCTCCGCCTGACGACCGACGGTCGCGGTGGGTCGGTGGAATGCGGTGCGGAAGGCGGTCACTCCGAGGAATGCGACCACACGTGGAGCGTACCGCTCGATCTTGGCCTCGAGTGCGCGTCCGCCCTCCCGTAGCTCGGCCGGTGTCAGCTCGTCCGCGGCCGCCGTCGCCCGGTCGACGAGGTTCGTGATCCCGAATCCCGACTTCAGGAGCGTGTGCTCCTCGAACGGCGAGAGGACGCGGTCGGTGAAGCCCGCGGCGTGGAGGACGGGCCAGAAGCGGTTCCCGGGTCGCGCGAAGTGGTGGCCGACGGCGCCGGAGTAGAGGCTCGGATTGATGCCGCAGAAGACGAGGGCGAGCCCGGGCGTGATGAGGTCAGGGACCGTTCGGCCCGCTGCCGCGGCGATCTGTTCCCGCGTCGGCTTCCGGCTCGCGCCCATCGTCATGGCACCGCGGACGGGGACGCGGAGGACGGCTCGATCAGCGGTCCTCCGCTTCGTCGGCCTCCTGCTTCGTCCGGTGGACCGTGCCCGGCTCGTGCTCGGGTGGTGCGTAGATCGTGTAGAGCTTGAGGTCGTCCTGCCCGGTGTTCACGAAGTTGTGCCAGGTGCCACCGGGGACGAAGACAAGATCGCCCGCGGTCACCCGGTCCTTCGCCCCGTTCAACTCCGCCTCGCCTTCGCCCGACACGAACACGAGTACCTGGTCCGTGTCCTCGTGCACCTCGCGGCCGATGTCCTCCCCGGGTCCCAGGCTCATCACGACGACCTGGCTATGCGTTCCTGTCACGACCTCACGCCGGAAGTCGGTGTTCTCGCGCGCCGCCGCTCGGATGTCCACCTCGAGCCGACCCGATCCAGTCCCGCCGCTCATCGCCCTCGCCTCCCTGTCCGTGCTCGCGGTCGTGCTTCAACCGAGCGTGAACGCGATCGCCACGTTCCCTACCGACAGGTCGTCCTGCGGCGTCTCGTAGATCGACGCGCTCAGGCCCTCGCCCTGCGCGTACCGCAACACCGCCTGGCTCAGCGCGTCGAGATCACGGTGTGCCGCCGATGTGCTCTCGACCATCGCGCAGATCTCGTTCGCGCGGTCCGTGAGTACGGGGTCGACGAACACCTGGATCGCCTGGAATCCGTCCTGGACCCACGGGATCGCGCACGCGGCGTCCGAACGGATCACATCCGCGTCGTTCGGCGAGTCGTCGTCGAACGCGAAGTCGACGGACCCCGGCCGCTCGTAATGCTGGCTCCGATGTGGGTTGGTCTCTCGTCTGGGCATCTACAGCTCCTCGATCGGTCGTCACGCCTAGCGTCGCGTGTCCATGCCGCGTCCGCGAGCGACGTCCGCTGAACGCTCGTAACGTCAGCGTTTCAGCGTTACCGTGTGCGGGTGGTCCGGCAGCGCGTCGAACCCCCGGCGATCCTTGCTCCGCCGGTCCTCGTCGAGTTGCGGCGCGGACCCGTCGTCGAGGCGCGACACCGGGGGCACGTCGTCCAGGTCGCCATCGACGGGTCGGTCGAGCGCGCGGTCGGAAACCCGGACGAGGTCCGGACCATCCGGTCGGGTGTCAAGCCGTTCACGCTCGTCGCCCTGATCGAGTCGGGGGCGGCCGACGCCTTCACGCTCAGCGACAAAGAGCTTGCCCTCCTCGCGAGCTCGCACGCCGGGAACGACGATCAGGTCGAGACGTTGCGAGGCGTCCTGGCGCGGGCGGGCGTCGACGAGCAGCTGCTCGCCTGCGGGACGGAGGGGGCTCCCGACGATCCCGAGACGCGCGAGCGTTTGATCCGAGAGGGGACGACGGCGAAGCCCGTCCACCACATGTGCTCGGGGTTCCACGCAGCGAGCCTCCTTCTCAGTCAGCACGCCGGATGGTCGCCCGAAGGCTATGACCGACCCGACCACCCGAGCCAGCGAGCGATCCAGCAGGTGCTGGACGCACTGCTCGGGAGGTCCCACGACGCACTGGGGACGGCTCTCGACGACTGCGCGATGCCGACGTACGCGATGCGGATGCGCGAGATGGCGCACCTGTTCGCCCTACTCGCCGATCCGCACGAGGCGTCGGACGAGCGCGTCCGGCGGCTCGCGCCGTCTCTCCAACGGGTCCGCGACGGGATGATGGCCGCGCCGGAGATGGTAAACGGGGCGCCGGGCGGTGTGGACACGCTCCTGATGCAGGCGGGGCGCGGCGCGCTCGTCTGCAAGGAGGGAGCGGAAGGCCTCGAGGGGGTCGGGGTCCTGCGGGGAGCGCGAGCGGGCAGCGGTGCGGCAGGGCTGATCGTCAGCGTCGAAGACGGCGATAAGTCGAGGCGATCCTCCCCCGCCGTCACGGTCGAGGCACTCCGCCAGCTCGGGGCGCTCGACGGCGGCGCGCTGGAGAAGCTGAGGGACCTCCACGAGGTGAGGCTCCGCGACTCGCAGGGACGGCTCGCGGCGGAGCTCGTCCCGGTCTTCCAGTTGCCGCGCTAGCTAGGCCTCGCGGGCGTCCGCCGCCTCTCGCGAGGCGACCGTCTCGCCGCCCGGGCCGACCAGCCGCCATGGTCCTCCCTTCCGTGTGTACGCGCGGGCCGCGGGAACCGAGACCGTCTCGAGCTCCGGGTAGCGCACGGCCGTGAGCGAGCCGCCGAAGACGCATCCCGTGTCGATGTCCAGCGTCCTCCTCAGCCAGACGGGCTCGACGACGGGGGTGTGCCCGTAGACCACGGTCGCGTCGCCTTCGTAGTCTGCAGCCCAGTTCAGCCTCACCGGCAGCCCGAACTCGTCCTTGCCGCCGGTCGTCGCTCCGTACAGCGCGAAGTCCATCGCTTCCTTCGACTCGGACCCGTGGAGGTGCTCGGGAAGGCCCGCGTGCGCGACCACGAGGCGGCCGTCGTCGAGGACGTGGTGGCTCGGCAGGCTTTCGAAGAAGTCGACGACCCTTCCTCGGAACGACTCGGGCTCGCGCCCCAGCTGCTCGAGCGACTCCGCAAGACCGTGCTTGATCTGGACGCGACGGCCGATGAGCGCCCGTCGCAGCTTGTCGTCGTGGTTGCCGGGGACGCACAGCGCCCGCTCCTCCTCGACGAGGCGCATCACGAGCCTGAGCACGCCCGGGATGTCGGGACCGCGGTCGACGAGGTCTCCGAGGAAGACCGGGATCCGGCCCTCCGGGTGGCGAACGAGCGGCTCGCCCGCGATCGGCGCGCAAAGTCGTCCCCCTTCCTTGCTTTCGTAGCCGAGGCGCGTGAGCAGCTCCACGAGCTCGCTGCTGCAGCCGTGGACGTCGCCCACGATGTCGAAGGGGCCGCGGAGGTCGAGCACGATCTGGCGCACGCTGCACAGGGTCGCACGTACCATCCCGTCGATGACCACGACCACGGCGACCATCCCGTCTCCTCGGGCGAACCTCCTCGCAGGTCACTGGCTCGACTATGGGCGAGACCCGCTCGGGTTCTTCACCCGCTGCGCGCGCGAGTACGGCGACTTCGTCCGCCTCCGGTTCGGGCCGACCCAGGCGCTGCTCGTCAGCGACCCCGCCGCGGTCGAGGAGGTGCTCGTGACGAAGAACCGGGCGTTCCGGAAGTCGCTGTCAGTAAGGCGCGTCCGGTCGGTCGTTGGAGACGGGCTGCTGACGATCGAAGGAGAGGAGTGGCTACGTCGGCGCCGCCTCTCGCAGCCAGCTTTCCATCGCGAACGGATCGAGGCGTACGGACGGATCATGGTCGAGCACACCGACCGGATGCTGGGCGGGTGGTCGGACGGACAGACGCGCGACGTCCACGCGGACATGATGGCGCTCACGCTCGGCATCGCGGCCAAAGCCCTCTTCGACGCCGAGGTCGCGGAGGATGTCGCGACCGTCGGCCGGTCCGGCGCCGAGCTCAGCCGCTACTTCGAGCGCCTGTACAGCGGACTCCGCTTCTTCGTGCCCGACTGGTTCCCCACGCCCGGCAACGTCCGACGGGCGGCCGCCGTCCGGAAGCTCGACGCGATCGTGTTCCGGATCATGGACGAGCATCGCAGGACCAGAGAGGACCGGGGAGACCTGCTCTCGATGCTCCTCTACGCGCAGGATGAGCACGGGCGACGGCTGACCGACGCGCAGCTGCGGGACGAGCTGATGACACTGATGCTCGCGGGCCACGAGACGACCGCGCTCGCCCTCTCCTGGGCGTCGTATCTCCTCGCACTGGATCCCGAGCGCAGTGCCCGCCTGGCGTCCGAGATCGAGGCCACCCTCGACGGTCGACCGCCATCCGCGGGCGACGTGCGCCGGCTCCCGTACACCGAAGGCGTCGTCCTTGAGTCGCTCCGGCTCTACCCGCCGGCGTACGCGCTCGGTCGAGAGGCGACGCACGACGTCGAGATCGGCGCGCATCGCATTCGGAAGGGGACGATCGTCCTCATCAGCCAGTGGGCGATGCACCGGGACGGGCGCTGGTTCGACGAACCCGACGCGTTCCGGCCGGAGCGATGGGCGGACGGCCTGGCGAAGCGGCTCCCGCGGGGCGTCTATCTGCCGTTCGGGGCGGGACCAAGGATGTGCATCGGCGCGTCGTTCGCGATGCTCGAGGCGGAGCTGCTCCTCGCGCGGATGGCGCAGTCGTTCACGATGACCCTCGTCCCTCGGCAGGACGTGACGCCGCAGCCCGTCACGCTCCGTCCGCGGCATGGCGTAAGGGTCGTGCTCACGGCTCGGGATCCGAACGCGGCGCGACGAGCCCGGTCGCCGGCGGCGGCGTGACACCGGAACAGAGCGTCCCATTCGTCCAGGTCCAGGTCGCGATGCCTGACGACGTCTCAGCCCACGAGATATGCGACACGCTCGTCCGGGAGCGGCTCGCGGCGGCCGGGCAGATCCTGGGACCGATGCGCAGCAGCTACTGGTGGCGCGGAGAGTTCAGCGTCTCGCACGAGTGGCTGTGCGTGCTGATCCTTCCCGAGCTGCGATACCCCGAGCTCGAGCGGCGGATCGTCGAGCTCCATCCGTACGAGGTGCCCGAGATCGTCGCGCTGCCGTTCGTTCGAGGCAGTCCCGACTACCTGCGGTGGATCGCGGCAGAGACGGAGGTGGAGGGAGCGGGGTGACGGGTCGGTCTCACCCCGCTCCTCCTTGCCGCTGAAGGGGCTAGGGCATCGGCGCGCCGCCGTGCACCCCGATCACCGTCCCCGTCACGTAGCTCGCCTCGGGTGAGGCGAGGAACACGTACGCGGGTGCCAGCTCGGCCGGCTGTCCGGCACGGCCCATCGGCGTCTGCTGCCCGAACTGCGATACCTGCTCCGCCGGCGCTGTCGCGGGGATGAGGGGCGTCCAGATCGGGCCGGGCGCAACGACGTTCACGCGGATGCCCTGCTGGGCCACGGACTGCGCGAGCGCTTTCGAGAAGGTGACGATCCCGCCCTTCGTCGTCGCGTACGCGAGCAGCGAGGCGGACGGGGTGTAGGCCTGCACCGACGATGTGTTGATGATCGACGCGCCGGGCTGCATGTGCGGGATGGCGGCCTTGCACAGGTAGAACGTGGAGGTGAGGTTCGTCCGCAGGATGCGCTCCCACTCCTCGGACGGGATCTCGGTGATCGACTCGCGCATCACCTGCCAGGCGGCGTTGTTGACGAGGATGTCGATCCGGCCGAGCTCGTCGACCGTCCGCTGGACCAGCGCCTGGCAGTGCGCCTCGTCGCCGATGTCGCCCGGCGCATCGATCGCGCGCCGTCCCTCCGCCTCGACGAGTCGCGCCGTCTCCCGTGCGTCGTCGTGCTCGTTCAGGTACGAGATGACGACGTCGGCGCCCTCACGCGCGAACGCGAGCGCGACCGCCCGACCGATCCCGCTGTCGGCGCCGGTGATGAGCGCTTTCAGGTCCTTGAGCCTGCCGTCGCCGATATACGACTCCTCGCCGTGATCCGGGCGTGGCTGCATCTGCTCGGAGCTTCCCGGAAGCTCCTGCTCCTGCCCGGGGTACGGCGGCTGCTCCCCCTGTCCGCGCGGATCCTCCAGCTGGATCGCCGAAGCTCCTTCCGGCGTCTGCGTCATGGTCTCCTCCCTTGGGTGTTCCTGTGCGTCCTGGTGCCGAGCGGGCCGCGCGGGGTGGGCACCGCGGGTCGCAACGAACAGCGTCGCGGAAGATCCCCGACGCGCGCATCGGCGCACGAGGAGGGCGAGTATCCCGAGGGTTTCACGAGATGTCGCACGGTCAACCAGTGGCCGTACCGACGTGCAGGTGGCCGGAGACCGAGTCATACGCGGCTGTTAGGCGGCTGAGAGCCGAACACGGAGGGCCGATGTCGGACTCCCGTCGCCGCTCCGGCTAGCGTGACAGGCTCCGAGCGCCGACCCAGAGAGGTAGAGGGATGACGAACGACACGAACGGGCTGAGCGACGCACTCCGGAGGCTGGCGAAGATCGAGGCCGGCGACGTACCGGTGCTGAGCGCGTATCTCGACCTGCGTCCGCACGCCGTCGGGAACCCGGCCGTCCGGACCGGGCAGCTCGTGCTGCGCGACCGGCTGCGTGAGATCGAGCGGAAGCTCAAGGAGCACACGCCGGAGCACCGATCACTGCAGGCGGACGCCGAGTGGGTCGAAGCCAGGATCGAGGAGGCGCTGCCCGAGGTCCAGGGGCTCGCCGCCTTCGCCTGCAGTGCGCAGGAGCTCTATGAGGCCGTCGAGCTACCGGTCGCGGTCGAGTCGGAGGTCGCGCACGCTCCCCTGCCGTACCTGCTCCCCCTGGCGCGCCTCGCCGACCAACGACCCGCGCTCCTCGCGCTCTATGCCTCCAACACCCTGCGCCTGTTCCTGGTCCAGGCCGGCAACCTCAAGGAGCTGCCCGGTCACGACGCGCCGGCCGAGGAGTTCGGCGACCACCTGGGCGTGCTGGAGAACCGGGTGGGCGAGCGGAAGACCGAGTTCGGTCGCGAGGCGTCGGACGTGATCGAGCGGACGATCGCACGGCACTCCCCGGCGTGGCTGATCCTGTGGGCCGACGAGGTCTCGCTTCCGTACCTCCGGGACAAGCTGTCCAAGCGGGCGGCTGGATTGCTGCGAGAGACCTCGATGAGCCTGGTCATCCGAGCGAGCTACGACGAGATCCTGGCCGAGGTGACGCCGGTGATCGAGCGGCTCCGTCGGGAGGACGCCCAGTCGTCGGCGGACGACCTCGTGGGCGAGGTCGCCGAACGAGATCTGGGCGTTGCCGGCGTGGAGGAGACGCGGCGCGCCCTCGAGTTCGGGCAGGGTCTCGAGCTGGTCATCGACGAGCGCGCGCAGCTCCCCGAAGAGGAGCTTGCCTCGCTCGTGCGCCTCGCTGCGAGCACCGACGTCCGGATCCGGTTCATCGATGGGCACGAGGGGCTGCTGTCGCTGGGTGGAGTCGGCGCGCTCCTTCGGTTCCGCATCGACGAGCAGCCCCTGACGAGCCCCGACACGGCTGTACCGGCCTAGAGCGGCACCGCCCCGCAAGGCTCGGCGGTCCTAGGTCGTGACCGACCTGCGTTCCGCGCGCCTCGCAGCCCACGACGAAACGAGGAACCAGACCGCCCCGAGGACGATGATCCCTACCTCGAGCAGCTTCGAGATCAGCCCCTGCCGGTACGGCTCCGCGTACAGGATCTCGCCAAGGTGGTCGAGCGTGGCGGCGAGGAACCACAGCAGGCCGAGGACCGCGTTGGCGACGAATGCCGCTCGATACCCGCGCAACGCCCCGAGCCCAGCCAGCAGCTGAGCCGTGTACGCGACCGAAGCGAGGAAGGCAGCCGGGAGGAGATCGAGCCCGTAGCGTCCCGGGACGCCGTACGCGAAGTCCTCGACCAGGTGCGTCAGCGTGAACGGGATCGTGAGCGCGGAGACCGCGCAGACGATCAGCGAAGGAGCGGGTACTCCCCCTGGCCGGGCAGGGTCGCGGATGTCAGGCGTTCGGGACGTTGGGGAGGTGCATCCCCTCGTGGTGCGGGAGTCTTCCGCCCGACTCGACCGCCCCGCCGGTTCCCGGGTTCGCCATGTCCTTCGCGCCCGCGACGCCGTGGTCGACGGTACCCGGGTCGGTCGGGGTGTCCTGCGCGCCGCCGAGACCCGCAGCCGCCGCCTGGTTCTCCGCCTCCGTCAGCAGGTTGTCCTGACGCTGCTCGCCCTGATCACGGCGATGTTCCTGAGCTCGTCGCTCGTCCCTGTTCATGTATCTCTGGCTCCTCTCAGCAGTCGCTCACCCACCTAGCCTACGGCAGCGGGTCTGCGGGGTCTGCGGCAGGGGCGTCGTGGTGGGTGAGGGCTCGCCCGGAGGGGCGGTGTCCCCGGCGCCGACCGGCCGTCAGGAGGAGCAGCACCGGGAACTCCGCACGGCACCCTCCCGCCGTCCCGCTGGGTGTGCTGCTAGCTGATTCCCTCGGATCCGGCCGAGCCCCGCGAGCGGAGCCACGCGAGTCCGACGACTGCGGACGCCGCGCCGGCGACACCGGCTGCAGCGAATCTTCCGCGCCCCGCGATCCCTGCCCACCGACCGGGCACACGCGATCCCTTCCAGCCACCGCTCGTCTCGGTGCCCTCGGCCATCGGCTGGAACACGTTGCCCGGCGTATTCGGCGCCGGGGCGTCCTGGAAGTGGTCCATGTCGACCTGCCGCGCATACATCTGCTCGTAGAGCCGAGGCGACAGACGCCGCGTGAGGGTGAGCATCACCCCCACGTTCCCCACGAACATCTCCCGCCGCGGGTTCTCCGCGCACGCGACGATCGCCCTCGCGACGTCCTCCGGTGCGTACGTGGGGTTGAGCGGCTTCGGCGCGCGGCCGGTGTAGTTCGCGGCGTGCTGGTAGAAGGGCGTGTCGATCGCGGCGGGGAGGATCGTGCTCACCTTGATGTCGCGGTCGCCCGAGAGCAGCAGCTCCTGGCGCAGCGCCTCGCCGAACCCGACGATCGCGAACTTCGAGGTCGAGTACGTGCTGAGGTAGGGCGCGCCCACCTTGCCTGTCACCGAGGCGTTGTTGATGAGGACGCCTTCCCCCGCCCGTCGAAAGTGCGGAAGTGCCGCTCGTGCCCCGTGCATGTAGCCGAACAGGTTCGTTTCGATCACCTGCCTGATGGCGTCCATCGGCGTGTCCTCGAACCGCCCGAACACCGTCACCGCCGCGTTGTTCACCCACACGTCCAGCCGTCCGAACCGGTCCACGGCCGCGGCGGCCAGCGCCTCCACGGCGGCGAGGTCGCGCACGTCCGTGGGCACCGCGATCGCCTGCGCACCTGCGCCCTGACACTCCCCGACGAGCGACTCAAGCGGCTCCTCTCGCCGGGCGGCGACGACGACGTTCGCCCCTCGCCGCGCGAACTCGAGCGCAGTCGCACGTCCGATGCCGCTCGAGGCGCCGGTGATGACGACGACCGAGCCTTCGATCTTCCTGCTCATGACCAACCCCTTCCGGTCTCTTGTTCGCCCTGCTCAGCGGCGCCGAACGTGGAACAGCAAGGTAGACCCGGCGGCGACAGGCCCCCGACGGCCGGCCGTCGCGAGCGCCTTTCGGGGCCCTTGCAAAGCTGGATCAGTGAGGCGCGCGCGCTCCGTCGTCCTCCGCCACGAACCCCTCGACGATCGCCGCGAGCTGGTCCGCCGCGGAGTAGTTCACGGCATGCGCGCCCCGCGGGATCTCGGCCAGGCGTCCGCGGGGAAGGAGCGCGGCAGCCTCAGCGGCCCAGCGCCGAGGGACGATCGGGTCCCAGTCGCCACGGACGACGAGCGTCGGAGCGGCGATCCGCGGCAGCTTCGTCTCGATCCTGTCGCGCAGCGCGTACCTCAGCGTGACGAGCGCGCGGCGCGGACCCGCCAGTACATAGTCCGGGACGTGGAGTAGCCACAGGAGGAGGTTCTCGCGTGGCGCGTCGAGGACAAGCCGCCCGATGTGTCGGAGCAGGCCGGCTTGGGGATCGAACGTGGGTCCCACGAGTACGACGCGGTCGACTCGATCGGGATGCCTGACCGCGAGATCGGCGACGACCTGACAGCCGAACGAGTTCCCCAGCAGGACCGCGCGCTCGATCCCCACGGTATCCATGAAGCGGACGACGACACCGGCGAGTTCCCGGACATCGAGCACATGATCGGGCTTCGAGCTCCAGCCGAACCCGGGCAGATCTGGCGCGTATACCCGGTATCGGCGCACGAGGCGGACTGCGGTGGGGACCATGTAGCGGCTCGAGATGACGAACCCGTGGACGAGGATGAAGACGGGACCGGGGGACGCGGGCGGGTGACGTCCCGTTCGAACGTGGATCGAGAGCCCGTCGACCGAAACGTAGCGCTTGATGAGCCGCTCCTGCCGCTCCCGCAGCTCGTCGACCGCCCCGACCGCGAAACGCGCAGGCTGTGCCGCAGCTCTGCGGAGGGGAGCCGATGCGGCAGAGGCGATGTCCGCCACCTGCTGGACCGCCGTGGACGGACCGGACGAGATGGACTCGATGGCGGACGCTCCGACCGGATCCGGTGAGGTCAGGAAGCCCAGGACGATCCGGTCGAAGTCCTCCGAGCGCTCCCACATCGGGTTGTGGCCGGCTCGCTCGATGACCTCGAAGCGGGCGTTCCGCACTCGGCCGGCCAGCCGCGCACCGATCTCGACGGGGATGAGCGGGTCGTGCGAGCCCCAGACGACGAGCGTCGGCGCCTCGATCCTGCCGAGCTTCCTGGTCAGATCGGAGGCGAGGATCTGGCGGGCAGCACGCATCAGCGGGATCGGTCCGGCTCGAAGCGAATCCCACGCTGCGACGAGAAGGAAGCGGGGCGGCATGTAAGGGACCGCCCGGAGCACGTTCAGCAGATGTCGCGGGTACCGCCAGTGGAATGGCAGCGCCGCGGCGTCGACGAGCACGAGCCGGTCGACGCGGTCCGGGTGGTCGGCGGCGAGCTCGCCTACGACGTAGCCCCCCATCGAGTGGCCGATGAAGCTCGCCCGCTCGATGCCCAGGTGATCCATCCACCGCACCAGATACCCCGAGGCGGCGTCGAGGAGGAATTCCTGATGGCCGCTGGACCCGAACCCGACGAGGTCGACGATATAGACGGTGAACCGGCGTGTGAGGGCGCGAAGGTTGTGACGCCACCACCTGCCGGATCCGGCCAGACCGTGGACGAGGACGAGCGGGGGACCCGTCCCGACGCGCTGGTAGGAGATCCGGACGGAGTCGATCTGCAGGACATCCCGGACGGGGCGGCCTACCGCCATGGCATCCTCCCTGACCGTGTAGCAGATCTCGACAGTAGCTGCCGACGACGTGAGTCGCACTCCCACCACGGACGCCGTCGTAGCGCATGGCTCACAGAAGACGCGGCGGAGGCGGCCGAGAACGCGGCTGCCGGCTTCAGCTGGAGGAACGGATGCTCGAGAGGTTCCGCACGCTTGCCGGAGGACTCGATCACCCAGAGGGGGTGGCATGGAGCCCACGAAGCGGCCGGGTCTACGCGGGTGGCGAGGCCGGGCAGATCTATGCGGTGGAGCTCGACGGGAAGGTCGCGCAGATCGCGGACACGGGCGGGTTCATCCTCGGGCTGGCGGTCGACGGGGACGATCGCATCTACGCGTGCGACGTGGGGAAGGGACAGATCGTCCGGGTCGATCCAAGGGACGGCTCGGCGGAGCCATACGCGATCGGCGAACCGGGGCGGCCGATGGTGGCGCCGAACTGGCCCGCCTTCGACTCGCACGGGAACCTCTACGTCACCGACTCGGGGAACTGGAACCGGCGGGACGGCTTCATCTGGCGCGTCGAGTCCGATGGAACAGCGACGGTCTGGTCGACCGCAACGGACCGGCTCCCGAACGGATGCTGCCTGAGCCTCGAGGGTGATGCGCTGTTCGTTGTCGAGACGAACCTCCCCGGCGTGTCACGGATCCCGATCCGAGCGGACGGTTCCGCGGGCACCCGTTCAGTGTTGGTCGAGCTCCCGGCGACCGTTCCCGACGGCGTCGCGATCGCCGCCGACGGCACTCTCCTTGTCTCGTGTTACCGGCCCGACCGCATCTATCGCGTCCGGCTCGACGGGCATGCCGAGATCCTGGTGGAGGACCCCGAAGGGCAGATCCTCGGCGCGCCGACCAACGTCGCGTTCGTCGGCGAGGGTCTCGACCGCCTGGTGACCGCCAACCTCGGGCGCTGGCACCTCGCCATCGGCGACGTGGCTCTCGTCGGCGCCCCGCTCGGATATCCCGCGATCGGGTGATGCCGCCGCGGCGGCCTAGAAGCCCCCGTCGCCGCCTCCGCCGAAGTCGCCTCCGCCGAAGTCGCCTCCGAAATCTCCTCCGAAGTCGCCGCCGCCCAGGTCCGCGCCCTCGTAGCCGCTGAGGTCCGCCTCGGAGCCGTACCCGCCTTCACCGCCGTAGTCGCCCTCGGAGCCGTGGTCACTCCCGGTCCCGTGGTCACCGTGATCCCCCTCGCTCCCCTGCTCGTACCCTTGCTCGTACCCCTCGCCGAATCCCGAGTCGTAGCCGCTGTCAGCGAAGAACGACTGGGCGATCGCCGTGCCGACGAAGCTCGCGGCGAGCGTCGTGAAGAACATGCTGCCGAGCCCGGGTCCCGCGTACCCGCCCACGGATCCGCCCCCGTATGCGCCTCCGTACCCGCCGCCGAACGTCCGCTCCAGCGTCCCCGGTTGCCGCATCTCGGCGCGCGTCGCCATACGTGCGAGATCCCTCGGCGACTCCGTCCGTGCCCGCTCGCTGGGCGGCACCTGGGCTGACAGCTCCTCCAGCACCATCCTCCGCTGCTCGGGCGTCAGCTTGGCGAACGCTTCCTCGTGTGCCCGCTCGATGTCCTCGGGCGGCGCCGTCCGGAGCATGTACCGATACCGCTCGACCGCGATCTCGTCCGGCGAGCGCTGCGGTGCGTCGGCCGAGCCGCGCCTCCACTCGTCGCCGCGCTGCTCCTGGTCGTCGGAGCGTCCGAGCAACCTGTCCATGAAGCTCATCTCGCGCCTCTCGTTACGACTCGTTCTTCACGCCACGCGTGCGCGGGCGATGATGACCGTAGATGAGACGGGCCCGCGGGCACGTCGCCGCGTCAGGCGTTCGCGTGTAGGTTCCGTTGCGCCGGTGGCCCGTCGGAAGCCCACGCCTACCAACTCCCCCACCGCGGACCGAGCGGGAGGACCTTTTGGACAACATCCTCGATGTCGACTGGGGGAAGGTCCTCTCCCCCGATACCCCCCTGCTCGAGATCTTCGTCCGGGGCTCGGCGCTCTACCTCATCGTGTTTGCGCTGCTCCGCTTCGTCCAGAAGCGCCAGTCGGGTACGGTCGGGATGACCGACCTGCTCGTCCTCGTCCTCATCGCCGACGCGGCGCAGAACGCGATGGCCGACGACTACAGCTCGATCACGGACGGCATCCTCCTCGTCGCGACGATCATCTTCTGGAGCCAGGCGCTCGACTGGCTCGGCTACCGGATCCCGGCCGTCGGGCGCTTCGTCCATCCGCCCGCGCTGCCGCTCGTCGAGGACGGCCGGATCAACGTCCGGAACTGCCGGAAGGAGCTGATCACCGAGGAAGAACTGCTGACTCAGCTGCGGCTCCAGGGCGTCGAGGACGTGAGCGAGGTCAGGAAGGCCTACATGGAGGGCAACGGCCAGATCAGCGTCGTGAGGATGCCCGAACCGGGTACACCGGCGACCAGCGGGGCCCATCGCGGTCGCTAGCGCCTCCCTGCTGCCAGCGCGGATCTGGTGGCTCGGGTCTGACCGAGCAACGACGAAGCTGGTCACGGGGGATTGACGCGGGAGGATAATCCGCAGACGAGGGAGAGAGCGGTCCGCGATCCGTCACGCAGGGGGGCGCAGGACCGGACCTCAGGGGAGTGACCCGCTTGATCGAGCCCAGCAGCGGGAGATCACGGTCGCCGCCTGACGGCGCCGATACCGGCGGCGCGGCGACGGTCGCCGCTTGTCTCCTGACCCACCTGAGGTGAGCACCGTGCCCAGATCCCTACGTTTGTTCGCGTTCCTCGTGGGGCTCCTGCTGCTCGCGTTCCCGCTGCCCGTCGGCGCGCGGGAGCCGCAGGCGGACGACGATCCCAGCCTCGAAGCGAGAGCTGACGACTCCGACTCCACCGCCACGTCTGCGTCCGGCGGACACTCGTCTCATGGGACGAACCCGCTCGAGATGAGCCCGAACATGTTCCACGTGGCGAACCGGCCGCCTACGCCCCCGAGCTCCGCCCCGCATCGGACCACGCACTCCGACCTCGCGTTCCATCAGGCCGGCGAAGCGACCGCGACGCGGCAGGACCTCGCGGCAGCGGGGAACTACGACGGTTTCCGGCTCTTCAACGTCTCCGATCCCGAGAACCCGATCGAGGTCGCAAACGTGCGGTGCCGCGGCCCTCAGAACGACGTCTCGTTCTACCGCGCGAATAACCGACTGCTGCTGATCCAGTCGATCGACCGTCCGCAGACCAACGACGGAATGCAGGACCAGTGCGCGACGAGCGCCGACACGCCGATCTCCCGCAACAACCCGACGCCGCCGTTCACCCGCTTCGTCTTCGGCTTCGAAGGACTGCGAATCTGGGACGTGACGCGGCCTCAGGCGCCCCGCCTGATCGCGGCCGTCCCGACGGCGTGCGGGTCGCACACGCACACGACGATCCCAGACAAGGACGAGCAGCGCGCCCTCGTCTACGTCTCGTCGTATCCGATCGGCGCGAGCGTGTCGCCCGAGCCGGCCGTCGGTGACGTCGGCCCGAGGTGCACGCAGCCACACGCGCGGATCTCCGTCGTGGAGATCCCGGACGAGGCGCCCGAGGCGGCGCACGTCCTCAAGGAGCAACCGCTCGACGCCGACACGCGGCCGTTCCGCGGCACCCTTGGGTCGGGTGGCACGGGTGCCATCGGGTGCCACGACATCACCGTGATGTTCGAGGCGAACCAGCAGCCGGAGGCGAACCCACGGCCCGCGAAAGAAAACGCAGGTGCTGCCTGCCTCGAGGAAGGCCAGCTGTGGGATATCTCCGACCCCGAGAACCCGACCACGGTCGGCCCCGGGACGCATACACACATCTACAACCCGTTCATCACGCCGGCGAACCCGGCCGCGGGCGGCCTCTTCCACACCGCGTCGTTCACGTGGGACGGTGAGATCCTCCTGTTCACCGACGAGTGGCAGGGCGGCGGCGCCCATGGCTGCGACGGTCCTGAGGACACGCGCGGCAACGTGTGGTTCTACAAGAACGTCCAGCCGGGCGCGCCAGCGCCTCTCTACGGCCGGTACATGATGCCGCGGGCGCAGCCAGCGGCCGAGATCTGCACGCTGCACAACGGGAACGTCATCCCGACCAACGAGGGCTACTTCGGCGTCTCCTCCTCGTACGAGGGCGGAACGACCGTCTTCGACTTCAGCAACGTCCAGGACTTCCCCGAGCTGCCACCGTTCGAGTTCGGACAGGCACGACCGGCGACAGCCCCGCCGCTCGTCGGCCGGGAGGTCGCGTACGCGGACCTGCAGAGCGTCGACGGCAGAGGCAAGGACGACACCTGGTCGTCGTACTGGTGGAACGACTACATCTGGGTGAACGGCGGCCTCGTCCGGGGTAGGGCCGATGACCCGCAGCGCCAGCGCGGCTTCGACGTCTTCAAGATCCTCCTGCCGCAGGGCAAGAGCCTTGGGGATCCGACGGAGCCGACGGACGTCTTCGAACACCAGTTCCGGGCGCGCAAGCAGCCCGGCGAGGTGAACCCACAGACCCAGGAGGTGCACGAGAGCACAGGCTGGGGACAGGGCAACAACAGCACCAGCCCGTGATGGCTGACCACGCGCGCTGATCGAGGCGCAACACCACGAGACCCCCGGCATCCGCCGGGGGTCTCGGATTCTCGGGACCGTGCTAAGGCGACGAAGGGACCGGGAGCGGACCGCCCGGGTCGCGGGTCAGGGCGACGATCCTCCAGGGCTCGTTCGGGCCGCCGCTCTCGAGCGTCGCCGTGAGCGAGAAGCCGTCCGGTGCGATGAGGACGAGCGTGCCGCGGCAGCCACCTACGGTGCACTCCGAATCCATCACGACGTCGGACGCTGCGTGCATGCCGGCGCCGCCAGCGGCGAACGCCTCGTCCACGGCACGGACACACAGGGCCGGGTCGGGTTCGGTCGCGCAGGCGGGCCAGCTGGCCGTCGGTGCGGACTCCGAGGGGAGCACGACCGACGGGACCGGCGGCGAGGGAGGCGTCGTCGTTGCAGACTCCGAGGGGAGCACGGTCGACGGGACCGGCGGCGAGGGAGGCGCCGTAGTCGCCCCTCGCGTCTCTGGCGACGACGACGGCGCGCTGCCGCCGCATGCCGCGGTGAGCGCCGGAACCACGAGCAGCGAGGCGCGCGCGGTGCTCGAGGAGAACAGCGAACGCAAGCGCCGGGACCGCATCTCGTCCTGCCTCCTCCAACACTCGACGGCGACTCGATCGGAGCGCGCGACACCGGGAAGAATCGCGCGTTGGCCCTATCCTGTCCAGCCGTGCGCTCGGCGTCCACCTACACGAACCCGGTCTCGCCCGCGGACTTCCCGGACCCGTTCGTGATGCGCGTCGGCGAGGCGTACTACGGCTACGCGACCGAGTTGCACACGCGGCGGCCGCGCGCGCTGAGGCTCATGCGCTCCCACGACCTCGTCCACTGGGCGCCGCTGCCTGGCCCGCTCGAGCGACTGGACTTGGCGACGGCGCGCGACTACTGGGCGCCGGAGGTCGCGTTCCGCGAGGGGTCCTTCGTCATGTACTACTCGGCGGGGATCGGGGACAAGCACCACCAGATCCGGGCGGCGACCGCGGAGCGGCCGGAGGGCCCCTTCCGAGACACCGGGCGGGTCCTCACCCCCGACGACCCGTTCACGATAGACCCGCACCCGTTCCGCGACGACGACGGGCAGTGGTACCTCTACTACGCGCGCGACTTCCTCGAGGGCGACCGAGTGGGGACCGCGCTCGTCGTCGACCGCCTGGTCGACATGGTGACGCTCGAAGGCAACCGGCAGACCGTCCTCCGCGCGACCGCCGACTGGCAGCTGTTCAAGAAACAGCGGGAGATGTATGGGGCCGTCTACGACTGGTACACCCTCGAGGGACCCTTCGTGCGCAAGCGCGGCTCGCGGTATTACCTGTTCTACGCGGGCGGAGCGTGGGAGACGGAGAACTACGGCGTTTCGTATGCGGTCGGGGATTCTCCGTTCGGCCCGTTCGAGGACGCTCGAGGTGACCGACCCGCCCTACTGCAGACCATCCCCGGCGCGGTGATCGGCCCCGGCCATGCCTCGGTCGTGGAGGGCCCGGACGGCAACGACTACCTGGTCTACCACGCGTGGGACCCCGCGAAGACCGCGCGGCGGATGTGCGTCGACCGGCTCGAGTGGACGCCCGACGGACCGCGGACCAACGGCCCCACCACGACTCCCCAGCCCGCGCCGCACGCGCGCTCACCGAGGATCGAGTGACGGCGGCGAAACCGTGGTTCGCCGGCCTCTCGCCGGGAACTACCGAACGGACTCGCCCGGCATGGACGAGGCGAGCACACGTTCCGCCTCTGCTCGCGTCGGGAGCCCGGTGAGGTCGCCGATGGACGCGATCGCGGACGCGCCGCACGCGTTCGCCAGATCGAGAACAGCCACGGCATCGACTCCCTCGAGCGTGGCGGCGATGTAGCCCGCCGCGAAGGCATCGCCGGCCCCCACGGCATCGACGACCTGTGGCACACGGAGCGCCTCGCGGTGGATCGTCGGCTCGCCGCGTCGAACCTCGAGCGCCCCCTCCTCCGCCAACTTCATGACGGCGACCCGAGTACCCAGCGACACGAGCGAAGCGCCGAGGACTTCCGGGGAGTCGGAGGCGGCGTCGCCGGTCACGACGGCCGCCTCGTCCGGTGCGGCGAACACGACATCGGACCGCGGGACGAGTTCGCGCAGGACGCTCGCCGCCTGTTCCTCGGACCACAGCTTCCGGCGGATGTTGAGGTCCAGGCTGACGATCAGGCCGTGCGCCGCGGCGAGTTCGAACGCCGCGGATACCGCCTCGCGGCAGGTCAGCGAGAGCGCAGGCGTGATGCCCGTGACATGGAGCCAGCGCGCGCGCTCGAACAGACGCGCACCGGCGCCGACGTCGTCGGGCGAGAGCTGCGAACCGGCGGATCCCGCTCTGTGGTAGAGGACGTCCGATGGGCCGAGCGTCCGACGCTCGCGGACGAGCAGGCCGGTCGGTCGGGTCGAGTCGACCACCAGGGCAGAGACGTCGACGCCTTCGCCGCCCAGCCGGCGGACGATCGCGGCGCCGAAGCCATCACCGCCGACTCGCCCGATGAACGCGCTCCGGTGTCCGAGCCTCGAGACCCCCACGGCGACGTTCGCTTCCGCCCCCGCAACGTGGCGCTGGAACGCGGTGACCTCGGCGAGCGGGCCGACGTCGGCGGCGACGAGGGCGACGAGGCACTCCCCGAGCGTGACGAGGTCCGGCGTAGCTCCGCCCGGCTGACCGTCAGCCGTCGCCGGCCTCCACCCTGCTGCTCGCGGGCTCTCCGGGCCCGTGGGTGTCTCCGGTGGGCGTCTCGGACCCCTCGGCCGTGGCCTCCGTCGACTCCGCTCGCCTGTCGCGCGGGTCCACGGTCGCTGTCAGCACCTCGGTCTCCACTTCGGCCGCGGGGATCCTCGAGCCGCGCAGCTCCCACCCGGGAGAGAAGAGGCGAAGCAGGTGTGCACGCTCGTAGGGATGGCTCTCGAGTCGGTCCCAGTCGAGGTCGATCCCGAGTCCGGGCTCCGAGCGCACGTCCAGGTAGCCGCCCTGCTGGAGCACCGGGCGATCGACGATCTCACGCGTCCAGCTCTCGTTGGACTCATCGAACGACTCCTGCACGTAGAAGTTCGGGATGCAGGCACCGAGCTGGAGCGAGATCGCGCTGCACACGGGTCCCTGCGCGTTGTGCGGGGCCACGACGCCGTAGTGAGCGTCGGCCATGCCGGCGACGATCCGCGTCCGCCAGAGCCCACCAAGGAAGAGCGGCTCGGGCTGGAAGATGTGGACCGCGTCGTGGCGCATGAGGTCGGCGAACTGCTGGAGTGAGGTGAAGCTCTCGCCGGTCGCGACCGGGACAGGCGAGCGGGCGGCCACGGCGACCATCGAGCCCACGTTCTGGTGGGGGACGGGCTCCTCGAACCACGCCGGGCGGTAGTCCGCGAGCCGGTCGGCGACCCGCAGCGCCGTCGCGACGCTGAACCGGTTGTGGCCCTCGATCATCAGGTCCACATCGGGCCCGACCGCCTCACGGACAGCGGCCACGATCGCCATCGACAGGTCCTCCTCGCGGCGATCCTGGACACGATACGCCGCCCCGAACGGGTCCATCTTCAGCGCCGTGTATCCGCTCGCCACGACCGCGCGAGCGCGGTCGGCGATGATCTCCGGCCGCCGCTCCGATCGGTACCAGCCGTTGGCGTAGACGCGCACGCGCTCACGGATCTTCCCACCCAGGAACTCGTGCACGGGTCGTCCCTGGACCTTGCCCACGATGTCCCAACACGCGACCTCGATCGCGGAGACCGCGGACATCTGTATCTGGCCACCGTCGGTGTAGACGTCGCGGACCATCCGCTGAAGCAGCAGTTCGACCTGTGTCGGATCGTGGCCGACGTACTCGTCGCGAAGCTCGAGGACGGCTGACTGGACGGTGTGGGAGAAGGCATTCAACGTCCCTTCCCCGACGCCGTAGACGCCCTCGTCGGTGTCGACCCGGACGAACAGCCAGTTCTTCCACGGGTTGCCGACGAGATACGTCTGGACGTCGGTGATCTTCATGGCCTGCTCGTCACCGGCGCCGCGAACGTCGTGATCGCCTCGGTAGCTCTCGATCTGATCGTCTCGGGGTCGCCACTGCCGGTCAGCCAGCTTCCGAGTGCGACGGCCGCTGCTCCTGCATCGAGAAAGGCACGGCCGGTCTCGACGGACACGCCGCCCGTCGCCACGAGTGGGATCTCGGGGAACGGGCCGAGGAACTCCCGCACGAAGGCCGGCCCGACCGCGGACGCCGGGAAGAGCTTGACCGCGGCCGCGCCGGCGCGCCACCCCGCCAGGATCTCGGTCGGCGTGAAGCCGCCAGGGAAGGCCGGGATCCCCCGCACCGCGGCCCAGGAGACGAGCGCGGCGTCGATGTGGGGCATGACGATGAAGCGAGCGCCGGCCGAGACGACGGCCTCCGCTGCGTCCAGGTCGAGCACGGTGCCCGCTCCCACGAGCAGCTCACCTTCGACGAAGCGGTCCGCCAGCGCGCGGATCGCGGCCAGGGCGTCGCGGCTGTTCAGCGTCACCTCGAACGCCCGGGCGCCTCCCGCGTGGAGTGCCTCACCGATCTCGACGATCCGCGCGGGATCGAGCCCACGCCCGATGGCGATGAGCCGCGACTCGAGGACCGCCTCCGGGATCGGGACCCGTGCTGGGGCCGTTGCAAGGTTCACGCGTCACCTGTCATCAGTCGATGATGCCGAAATCCCGACGAGGATGACGGGAGGGAGCCACCGACGGAGCCGCAGTGAGAATGGACGCATGAACCGCCCCGTTTCGACCGACGCTGAGCTTGTCATCGACGCGCACGCCATCCTCGGCGAAGGCCCGCTCTGGGACGCTTCCAGCGGGACGCTCGTGTGGGTCGACATCGAAGCCCCCGCCGTGCATCGGTACTCACCGAGCACAGGCGAGACGAGCACGCTCCCCCTCGAACGACCCGTCGGCGCCGTCGCGATCCGCGAGCGGGGCGGACTCGTGCTCGCAGTCCAGGGCGGCTTCTGGCTCCTCGAGCCGGACCTGTCGACGCTCCATCAGTTCGCGCCTGTCGAGGCGAACGTCGCCGAGAACCGGATGAACGACGGGAGATGCGACACCGTGGGCCGCTTCTGGGCCGGCACGATGGGAGTCGACGCTCGGCCTCACGCCGGCTCCCTGTATCGGCTCGAGCCCGACGGCCGAGTCGAGCGCGTTCTCTCCGGCGTGACGATCTCGAACGGCATCGACTGGAGCCCGGACGGTCGGACGATGTACTACGTGGACACGCCGACGAAGCGCGTAGACGCGTTCGACTTCGACCCCACGACGGGGACGATCAGTGGACGACGTGTCTTCGTCGATCTCGCGGACGCGGCGGGTTCGCCGGACGGCCTCACCGTCGACTCGGAGGGTTTCGTCTGGGTCGCGATGTGGGGTGGTTGGGTGGTGCGGAGGTATTCGCCAGATGGACGGCTCGACGCGGCGCCTGCGCTGCCCGTCGCGCAGGTGACGAGCTGCGCGTTCGGAGGACCGCGTCTCGACGATCTGTACGTCACGAGTGCGTCCATCGGCCTCTCTGCCGAAGACCTGCGCGAACAGCCGCACGCCGGCGGTGTCTTTCGGTTGCGACCGGGCGTCCGCGGGCGCCGCCCCAACGAGTTCAGGGGCTAGGTGGGACCCTCGCTCTCGTAGGACTCGCGGTCGCTACTCGTCGCGCGTCGGTACGCCGAGGATGTTGAAGCCGCCGTCGACGTACAGCACCTCGCCGGTGACAGCCGACGAGAGATCGCTGGCGAGGAACAGCGCCGCCCGGCCGACGTCGTCGATGGTGATGTTCTTGCGGAGCGGAGCCACGTCCCTGAAGCTCCCGTACATCGACTTGAACCCCGCGATCCCCGACGCCGCCAGCGTTCGGATCGGACCGGCGCTGATCGCATTGACGCGGACGGCTCGTGGTCCGAGGTCCGCGGCCAGGTAGCGCACGCTCGCCTCGAGCGCGGCCTTCGCCACGCCCATCACGTTGTAGTGCGCGACGACCTTCTCCGCTCCGTAGTAGGTGAGCGTGAGGATGCTCGCACCCGGCCGGAGCAGCGGTAACGCGCCGCGCGTCAGAGCCAGAAGCGAGTAGCAGCTGACGTCGAGCGCGAGCGCGAACCCATCGCGCGACGTGTCGACGAACGCGCCGTCGAGCTCCTCGCGCCTCGCGAACGCGAGCGCGTGCACGAGGACGTCCAGCTCCCCCTCTGAGTCCCGCCACTTGTCGAACACCGCGTGGATCTGCCCGTCGTCCTGGACATCACACGGCTCGACGAACGTCGAACCGAGCCGCGCGGCGAGCGGGCGTACGCGCTTGTCGATCAGGCTCTCCACCGAACTGAAGCCGACCGTGGCGCCTTCGGCGTGGAGCGCCTGCGCGATCCCCCACGCGATCGAGTGGTCGTTCGCGACACCGAAGATGAGTGCCTTCTTGCCATCCAGCAGGGTCATCCGTGCGCCTCCTGCCCGTGAGAGCCCAGCTTCCCGCCGTCCTGCGGTGCTGTCCGTCAGGCGGTGCAGCAGCGCCGAGCATCATCGGCGGCTAGCATGCCGGAATGCGTCACCACCGGTCGAGCCGTACCGCTCTCCGCCGCGTGGCCGGACTCCTCCTGGGGCTGGTGCTCGTGGGGTTCGGCATCTCCCTGATGGCACGGTCCGGTCTGGGGCTGGGGCCGTGGGAGGCGTTCCACCAGGGCGTCGGCCGGCAGCTGGGGCTACCGCTGGGCACTGTCAGCATCCTCGTCGGGATCCCCGTTCTGCTCGCCTGGTTACCGCTCCGCCAGATCCCCGGCATCGGGACGCTGCTCAATGTCGCGCTCGTCGGGACCACGACGAACGGCGGGCTCGCGCTCGTCCCCGTCGCATCCGACCTGCCTCTGCAAGCCGCGCTGCTGCTGGTCGGACTCGCGATGTTCGCCGTCGGATCGGGGCTCTACCTCGGCGCGGATCTCGGACCCGGACCCCGCGACGGGCTGATGACCGGGCTGCATCACCGTCTGGGTTGGAGCATCACGCGAGCGAGGACGCTCATCGAAGTCGTGGTGATGGTCACCGGCTTCGCCCTCGGCGGGACCATCGGCGTGGGGACCGTCCTGTTCGCCTTCGGGATCGGCCCGCTCATCGAGCTCTCGCTCCGCGTCTTCGACCCGCACGGCCGCGTCCTCCGTCGGCGCGACCCGAGCGGGCCCGGGTGCGTACCCGCTGAGGCCGTCGCGTGAGACTCGCGTTCCTCGGCGCTGCGTCCACCGTGACCGGGTCGCAGTTCCTCCTGTCCACCGATCGATCCCGTGTCCTCGTCGACTGCGGCATGTTCCAGGGATCGCCATCCGACGTCGCCCGTAACCGTCTCGATTTCGCGTTCGACCCGCGGGAACTCGACTCGCTCCTCCTGACCCACGCCCACCTCGACCACTGCGGGCTCATCCCGCTGCTCGTGAGGGAAGGCTTCCGGGGAACGATCGTGTGCACGAGGGCCACCGTGGAGCTGGCGCGACTCGTGCTTCTCGACAGCGGGAAGGTCCAGGCCGAACAGGCCAAGGACCGGCGGCGACGCGCGGAGCGGAAGGCCCGGAAGGAGCAGCAGGACGGCGACGACCGGCGCGGTCGGGGACGGCCCGGAGCGCCGGACGACGAGCTCGAGTCGGGCCTCGACCCGGAGACTCGACTACGGCTCCAGCCACCGCACGTCGAGACGTCGATCCTCGAGCCGCTGTACGACGTCGAGGACGCGGAAGCGAGCCTCGAGCTGTTCCGTGGTGTCGACTACGACGAGCCGGTGGAGGTCGCGGCGGGAGTGCGCGCTGTCTTCCGCGACGCCGGTCACATCCTGGGCTCCGCCATCGTCCAGGTGGACGCCAGTGACAGCGACGGCAGGGAGCGGCGTCTCGTCTTCTCCGGCGACCTCGGCCGTCCCAACACCCCGATCATCCGCGACCCCACGGCTATCCTCGACGGGGCCGATTACGTGCTGGTCGAGTCGACGTACGGAGGACGGGAGCACGAGCCCGGCGAGGAGGCGACCCGGCTGCTTGGCGAGGCGGTGCAGGCGATCGCCGGTCATCAGGGCGTCCTTCTCATCCCGGCGTTCTCGATCGGCCGGACCCAGGAGCTCGTCTGGCAGCTGGACCGGCTCCTTGACGCGGGGGCGATCCCGCACGTGCCCCTCTACCTCGACTCGCCGATGGCCGCCCGCGCGAGTGACATCTACCGCCGGTACTCCGGCTATTACGACGAGGAGACGTATCGGCTGCTGCAACAGGGGGAAACGCCGCTCGACTACCCGGGCCAGCGGATCACGCGGACAGCAGATGAGTCGAAGGCGATCGAGCGAGCACCGCGGCCGATGATGATCGTCTCCGCGAACGGGATGCTCACCGGCGGCAGAGTCGTCCACCACCTTCGCGACCTGGTCGCTGATCCCGCGGCGATGATCCTGTTCGTCGGCTACCAGGGCCAGGGGACGCTCGGGTCCCACCTTCAGGCCGGGGCCGACCGTGTCCGGATCGACGGCGCGTGGCACGAGGTCCGCTGTGACGTCCGGTCGATCAGCGGCTTCAGCGCGCATGCGGACGAGAGCGAGATCCTCGACTGGCTCCGCCACTTCGCCGCCTCCCCTCGCCGTCCGCGCCGGGTGTTCCTCGTCCACGGCGATCCCGATGCGGCAGTGGCGCTCGAGGGAAAGGTCCGGCGACTCGGGCTCGAGCCGCATCGGCCGTCCTGGCGGGAGGAGATCGAGCTCAGCTGAGGCAACGGACGTCGCCGGCGAGCGGAGCGGCCGGGATACGTGCAGTCCGGGAGGGAGGGGTACCAAAGTGGCGTCCCTCCTGGTCCTTTCGAGGGTTTCCTGAACGCCCGTCCCTTCCGACAGGATGAGTGCAGGTCGCGGGGCGGCAACGTGCCCGCCCCAGCGGCGGATCCATCCACATCGCACTGGGGAGAGCGACGAGGTCTTCCTCGTCGACAGGGAAGACGCGCAAAGGGCGGTCCTCGTCCTCTACGCCCCCACCCGGCGCCCCACAGACGAAGGACGACCCGATGGCCCGTTCGCCGCTCGTGCCTCGCCACGCCCTGCCCACCCTTCTCGCCCTTGGCGTCGCCCTGACGGGGATCGCTGTCCCCGCCGAGCCCGTTCGCGGGGCCGAGGCCGCGCCCGGCCGCTACATCGTGGTACTCAAGGAGGGCACTGACGTCCGGAGCGCCATCCAGGGTGACGGTGGACGCCCGGGGCTCCAGCAACGGCTGGCCATCCGACCGACGCACACCTACGCGCACGCTCTCCGCGGCTTCGCTGCGGCGTTGGACGCCGACCAGGTCCGTGCGCTCGAGGCGGATCCGTCGGTCGCGCTCGTGGCGCCGGACCTCGAGGTCACGCTCGAGGACCAGCAGACGCCTGCGGGCATCCGGCGGGTCAAGGCGCCGCAGTCGCCGGCGGCAAAGATCGACGGCGTCGACAAGCACCCGGATCGGGTCGACGCGGACGTCGCGGTGATCGATACCGGTGTCCAGGGCGACCACCCCGACCTCAACGTCGTCGGCGGCGTCAACTGCGCGCCGAACTCCGAAGGCATCGTTGATCCCACGAAGTGGGGCGACGTGGACGGCCACGGGACGCACGTCGCAGGCACCATCGGTGCCCTGGACGATACGCAGGGAGTCGTCGGGGTCGCCCCGGGTGCACGGATCTGGTCGGTCCGTGTCTTCGACTGGACGGCGAAGGGGTACCTCTCCTGGATCATCTGTGGCGTCGACTGGGTCACCGCGCAGCGCGATCCGGCCGACCCGTCCAAGCCGCTGATCGAAGTGGCGAACATGAGCCTGAGCACGCCGGGCAGTGACGACAACGCGTGCGGCACCACCAATGACGATCTGGAGCATCAGGCCATCTGCCGCGCGGTAGCCGCAGGCACGACGTACGTCGTCGCGGCGGGGAACCAGAGCACGTGGGCCTCCACGCGCGTCCCTGCCGCGTACGACGAGGTGATGACCGTCGGCGCGATCGCCGACTTCGACGGGCTCCCGGGTGGCCTCGGCAAGTCGCCGTGCTACTCGTGGGGCGGCTACGACACCGACGATACCTACGCCGATTTCAGCAACTACGGCAAAGACGTCGACCTCATGGCGCCGGGCAAGTGCGTCTGGTCGACCTATCCGGGCAGCACGTACAAGTTCCTGTCCGGGACGTCCATGGCGACGCCCACCGTCGCCGGAGGCGCGGCGCTGTACAAAGCCACCCACCCCGAGGCCTCTCCAGCCGAGGTACAGGCCGCGCTCGTCGCGGGGGGCAACCACGACTGGGACACGGCAACGGAGCGCGACTCGTACCGGACCCGGCTGATGAACGTCGAGACCTTCGGTGGCGGCGCCGGCTTCACGCTGTGGCTCGATCGGCAGGACGGAGCGGTGGGGGCCAGCGGCGGCACGGCGACCTACACCGTTCAGGTCGCGCGCGGCGATGGCAACGGGGAGGACATCGCGCTTTCGGTCAGCGGGTTGCCCGCAGGGGCGACGGCCGCGTTCGCGAACCCCGTCCTGTCGGGGCTCGCGGCGATCAACACGACCCTCGGAGTCACCGTCCCCGCCGGGACGACTTCCGGTGTCTATCCCCTCACGATCAAGGGAGCAGGCAGCGGCCAGGAGGGCGAGAACGCGGCCGAAGGAAGCCTCACGGTGGACGGGACGGCGCCCGTCGTCACCGCGCCCGTCGGCCGGATCACCACCGGCTCGACGCTGCGCGAGACCGCGGTCCCCGTGAATGTCCGTTGGTCCGCCAGGGATGAGGGGACGGGGCTGAGCAAGCTCGAGCTCAGGTTGAGCAAGGACGGCGGCGAGTGGAGGACCGTCGACACCTTCGCGCCCGCCACGACCAGCTCCGTCCGGTGGCTCACTCCGGGCCACCGCTACCGCTACCAGATCCGCGCGACGGACGTGGCGGGGAATACCGGCGACTCGGCGATCGGCAGCACGCTGGCGCCGGTCGCCCGTCAGTCGAGCAGCAGCGCGATCCGGTACTCGGGGGCGGGCTGGAAGAACGCGTACGTCACCAGCGCATATGGCGGCGGTACGAAGTACGCCAGCAGCTCCGGCCATCGGGCCACCTTCACGTTCACGGGGCGGCAGGTCGCCTGGATCGCGCCACAGAACTACACGCGTGGAAAGGCAGACGTGTACGTGGACGGGCTCCGCGTTGCCACCGTCGACCTGTACCGGTCGAGCTACGCTCCGCGCCGGGTGGTGTTCAGCCGGGCCTGGGCGCAGTCGGGGACGCACACGCTCGAGATCCGCGTCCTGGGGACACCGTCAGGACGGCCGCGCGTCGACATCGACGCCTTCATCGTCCTTCGCTGACCGAGAGCGGGCCATGACGGTCGAGATCGACGTGGCTGCCGCGGCACGCGTCCGGCGCGCGCTCGTCGCGTCTCACCTGTCCGCCCGCCCCGCGCGCCGCGGGCTCTCGGGCGTCGTCGCGCTCGTCCTCGCACTGGGCGTCGCCGTATCGCCCTCCGTCCGCGCCGCGGAAACCGCGACGTCGGAGTACCCCGCCGGGTACGAGCGGTACCACACGTACGCCGAGGTCGGCGGCGAGGTGGGACGGGTCGCTGCCGCGCACCCCGCCATCGTGCGGAAGTTCAGCATAGGACGGTCGTACCAGGGCCGCGAACTGTGGGCGGCCAAGATCAGCGACAACGTGCTCGTCGACGAGCGCGAACCCGAGGTGCTGTTCGACGGCGGTCAACACTCGAGGGAACCGCTCGGCGTCGAGATGGGCCTCTACCTGCTCCATCAGCTCGCGACCGGATACAGCAGCGACACCCGGATCAAGCGCATCGTCGACACCCGCGAGGTCTGGATCCTGTTCATGATCAACCCGGACGGCTACGAGTACGACATCTCGGGCGGCAAGTTCCACCTGTGGCGCAAGAACCGCCAGCCGACCTCGGGTACGACCTCGATCGGGACCGACCTGAACCGGAACTACGACTACCACTGGGGCTGCTGCACCGGCTCGAGCAGCAACCCGGACAGCCTGCTCTACCGGGGTCCCTACGCGTTCTCGGCGCCCGAGACGCGCGCCGTGCGCGATTTCGTCAACAGCCGCGTCGTCGGCGGTCGCCAGCAGATCACGACCGCGCTGTCCTTCCACGTGTACGGCCGGATCATCCTCTACCCCTATAGCCACACGTACGCGGACGTTCCCCCGGACATGACGCGGCAGGATCACGACGTCCTCGTCGCGATGTCGCGTGGGATGAGCAGCCGCAACGGCTACAGCATCAAGCAGGGCAGCGACCTGTACCTGATGTCCGGCGTGTTCCGCGACTGGCTCTACGGTCGCCACCGGATCTTCGCCTGGACGTTCGAGCTCGGGACCGCGTTCTACCCGGACCCCGACACGGCCATCTCGACCGAGACGACGAAGAACCGCAGCACCCTCCTCTACATCCTCGAGCAGGCCGACTGCCCCTATCGCTCGATCGGCGCCGCGGCGAGCAACTGTGGCCCGCTGTTCGACGACTTCGAGATCGCGCGCGGCTGGCAGGTGAACGCGTTCGGTACGGACACGGCGACCGTCGGTCGGTTCGAGCGGGGCGATCCGCAGGCGACCAGCTCGTCCGGCGCCAAGCAGCTCGGGACGGCGACGAGCGGCTCAGCCGTCCTCGTCACCGGCAGACTCGCAGGCTCGACCGCGTCAGCGTACGACCTCGATGGCGGGGTCACATCCGTCCGCTCGCCGGAGATCAGGCTCAGCGGTGGTACGAGCTTCAGGCTCAGCTTCCGCTATTACTTCGCGCACTCGGCTTCCTCGTCACGCGCGGACTACCTCCGCGTGAAGGTGCTGAGCGCCGGAGGCACGACGACGGTGTTCCAGGAGCTCGGCTCCGGCATCGACGACGATGCGTCGTGGGCGACCGCCTCGGTGGACCTGTCCGCCTATGCCGGGCAGACGGTCCGCCTGCTTGTCCAGACAGCCGATGGAGCCGGCAACAGCCTCGTCGAGGCGGCGATCGACGACGTCAGGGTGACGCGTCGCTAGTCGGAGTCCGCGCGTTCCCGAGCAAGGTGCGAGTGAGCATCGAGCGAGCACGCTCGTACAACGCCACGTAGTCCCTGGCCCGTCCAGCCCACGAGAAGTCCTGGCGCATCCCTCGCTGGACGAGGCGCGTCCATCGTTGCTCGTCACGGTAGGCCGCGATCGCACGCCCAGCCGCCTCGAGGAGCGCACCGGGGTCGGGGGGACCGAATACGAAGCCGTTGCCGCGATCAGGATCGGCATCCGCGTCGACGATCGTGTCTGCGAGTCCCCCCGTCCGCCGGACGATCGGGATGCTCCCGTACCGGAGCGCGATCATCTGCCCCTGCCCGCACGGCTCGAAGCGCGACGGCATCAGGAACAGGTCGGATGCCGCATAGATCCTGCGCGCCTCGTCCCGGTCGAAGCGGGCGATCACCGCGAGTCGATCCGGCCGCTCGGCCGCCAGCTCCTTGAGGGCGGTCACGAGCCGCTCGTCCCCGGTCCCCAGCACCACCAGTCGGCTGCCCGCCCGGAGCAGAGCGGGCGCGGCCGACGCCAGCAGGTCGAAGCCCTTCTGAGGATCGAGTCGGCCCACGATCCCCGACAACGGCGCACCGCGCTCGCCCCATCCGTCGTCCGCGTCCTGCTCGCTCTTGCGCCATCCGGGCTCCCCCGTGCCGAGGTCGAGGCCGAGCCTCGCCATGAGCTCCCGCTTGCACGTGACCTTGCCGGCCAGATCCTGTAGCGAGAACCGCGCCGGAAGTGCGGCGTCGGTCGCGGGATCCCAGAGCCGCGCGTCGATGCCGTTGAGGATGCCGAGGTACCGGTCACCCTTCGCGCGCAGCACGTCGTCGAGTCCGGCGCCGTATTCGGGTCCGCGCGACTCTTCGGCGTACGTCGGGCTGACCGTGTTCACGACGTCCGCCGCGAGGATCGCCTCCCGCAGCAGGTCGATCCCCTCCGGCTTCCCCACGGAACGTGCGGCCTCGCCCAGCCCGAGCTGCCAGGCGCTGCCCCGCGGCGTCCACCCGTGATACGCGAGGTTGTGGATCGTCAGGACGGTGGCGGTCCGTGCCACGAGCGGGTCATCACGGTACGCGTGCGCAAGCAGGAGCAGCGACGGTCCCGACTGCCAGTCGTGGCCGTGGATCGCGTCGACCCCGCCCTCGGAGCGGATGGCCTCGATCATCGTCCCGCCGAGGAGCGTGAAGCGCGCGGGGTTGTCGGGGTAATCGCCGTCGGGACCGCCGTAGTAGCTGGGACGGTCGAAGCTCGGCGGATGGTCGACGAGGCGGATCCGGTAACCGTCCGCCGGCGCACTGAGCAACCGGACCGTCGTCGGCTCGAGGGGGTCGGTACCCATCGCGGACGACCGTGGCGTCCCCGTAGCGACGGGAACGGAGAGAGTCCGGGGGTCGGGATCCGGCGGTGGCACGACGTCCCGGTAGAGCGGCAGATAGACGTCGACGTCGTGCCCGAGCTCGCCCAGGGCGCGGGCGAGTGCATCAACGACATCTGCGAGCCCGCCGGTCTTGGCGAACGGCTCGCATTCCGAGGCGACCATCGCGATCCGCACGACTCGGGATGCTAGCGCCACATGGGGAACCTGTAGCACGCGCGAGATGCGTGGCTCCCTCCACGAGCCGTGGTGCCGACGGCGCTCGTGTAGCATCCCGCCTCGTGACTCCCCTCGAGATCCCCACGCTGCCGCCTGCTGCACTGCGGCTTCCGGCTCCCCTCCAGGGCCTCCGCCGCCTCGCCTACAACCTCTACTGGACGTGGCATCCACGGGTCCGCGTGCTGTTCAGCCAGATCGACGGCGACGCGTGGGCGCGTTACCGGAACCCGATCCCGGTCCTCCAGGGCCAGCAGACGTGGTCGTCGCTCCTTGACGATCCCGCGTTCATGGCGGAGTACCAGACGCTCGTCGAGGAATTCGACCGGTACCTCGCGAACGGCGGCAACCACTGGTTCCAGCGGAACCACGGCGACAAGATCGGCGGGCCGATCGCCTACTTCTGCGCCGAGTACGGCCTGCACGAGTCGCTCGGCATCTACTCCGGCGGCCTCGGCGTCCTCGCCGGCGACCACTGCAAGACGGCCTCGGACATGGCCTTGCCGTTCATCGGAGTGGGGCTCCTCTACCGTCACGGCTACTTCCGCCAGTCGATCGACGCGGACGGGCACCAGGAGCACGCCTACCCCGACTACGACCTATCCCTCTTGCCGCTCCTCCCCGTTGCAGACGAGAACGGAGGGCCGCTCCGGGTCCCGGTCGAACTCCCCGACCGCATCGTTCAGGCGGCCGTCTGGCTCGCGCAGGTCGGCCGCGTCCCGCTGCTCCTGCTGGACACCGACATCCCGGAGAACGCCGTCTCCGATCGGCCGATCACCCACACGCTCTACGTCCGCGGGCGCGAGATGCGTCTTCACCAGGAGATCGTGCTGGGGGTCGGCGGCGTGCGGGCACTCCGGGCGCTCGGCGTAGAACCGGCCGCATGGCACCTCAACGAGGGCCACTCCGCGTTCCTGCTCGTCGAGCGAACGAGGGAGCTGACGGCCCGAGGCGTGCCGCTCGAAGAGGCGCTGGCGGAGGTGCGGCGGGATTCGGTGTTCACGATCCACACCCCGGTGGCTGCGGGGAACGAGCGCTTCGCATCCGATCTCGTGCGCACGCTCGGGGCGCCGCTCGTAGACGGCTCGGGGGTCGACCTGGAGCGTGTGATCGAGCTCGGCCGGGGAGTCGATGGGGACCCCGGCCAGTTCGACATGACGGCATTCAGCCTGCGCCTCACGAACGGGGCGAACGCCGTCAGCCAGCTCCATGCGCGGACCGCGAACGCGACTTGGGAGGACGTGACGACGTCCCCGATCCTCGGCATCACGAACGGCATCCACACCCCGACCTGGCTCGGCCTGCCGATGCGCGACATCCTCCAGAACATCGGGGCGGACCTCGAGGACCTCGACGAGGTGCACGAGACTCCGTTCTGGGAGCGGCTCGACTCGATCCCGGATCGCCAGCTGTGGGAGAGCCACCAGAGGCAGAAGCTCGAGCTGGCGTTCTTCGCCCGGGGTCGGCTGCGTGACCAGTTCGCGCGGCACGGGGAAGCGCCCGAGATGCTGGAGGGACTGTCCGCCGCCCTCGACCCGAACGTCCTGACGATCGGGTTCGCCCGCCGCTTCGCCACCTATAAGCGCGCAGCGCTCCTGTTCGCCGATCAGGACCGTCTCGCCCGGCTCATCTCCGACCCCGAGCGGCCCGTTCAGATCCTGTTCGCCGGCAAAGCGCACCCAGCCGACCGGCCGGGCCAGAAGGTGATCGCGGAGATCTTCGGGTGGACGCGCGCGCCCCGGTTCGCGGGACGCATGTTCGTGCTCGAGGACTACGACATCCGGATCGGGCGCTACATGGTGCAGGGCGTAGACGTCTGGCTCAACACCCCCCGACGTCCGCTCGAGGCGTCCGGAACCAGCGGGATGAAGGCCGCGGCGAACGGCGTCATCAACTGCTCGGTGCTCGACGGGTGGTGGGACGAGGGTTGGACCGGTACGAACGGTTGGGCGATCGGTGGGCGCGAGACGAACCCGGACGAGGGGGCGCAGGATTGGGCCGACGCTCAGGACCTGTACCGACTGCTCGAGGAGGAGATCGTCCCGCGCTACTACGAACGCGATCGAGACGACCTTCCGACGGGCTGGCTGTCACTGATGCGCGAGTCCATCTCCAGCACGATCTGGAAGTTCTCGACGACCCGGATGCTGCAGGAGTACACCGAGCAGCTCTACCTGCCCGCTGGCGTGGGTCGTGCCGAGGATGGCGGTAGAGAAGGCGGTCGGACCAGCGACGGTGCCACCACCGAGGCGGGCTCCGATGGCAGCGGATCCGACGACGCCGCACTGCAGGTCCTCGACGCGATCACCTCGTCGTCCGCGTTCGAGCGGGCACGCGAGCCCGGGTGACCGCCGCTCCTTCCCCGCGTCGGCAAGCGAGAACACCCGGGGTCCGTCCAAGACGAGCCGCGCGAGCCGGATACTTCCGATGGTGCCGGGAAGGGATGGGCCGGTGCACCCGTCCCAGCCCGGCCGCTGACCGTAGCTAGATGCCTCCCCGGATCGCACTCGCGCTCGTGCTGCACAACCACCAGCCGGTCGGGAACTTCGGCTGGGTGTTCGAAGAGGTGTACCGCAGGGCATACGAGCCGATGGTCGGCGCACTGGAGCGGCACCCCGCGGTCCGCGTCGGGCTTCACTACACGGGCCCCCTCCTGACCTGGTTTCGCGCCGAGCACGCCGAGCTGATCGACAGGATCCGCGCGCTGGTCGATCGGCGCCAGGTCGAGCTCCTGGGCGGCGGCTACTACGAGCCGATCCTCGCGTCGCTCCCCGAAGCAGATCGGCACGGCCAACTCGTCCGGATGGCGGCGGAGATGGAGGCGCTGTTCGGGCGACGGCCGCGCGGCGCGTGGCTCGCCGAGCGCGTCTGGGAGCCGTCTGTGCCGTACGACCTGGCGGGCGCGGGCTACGAGTGGACGGTCCTCGACGACAACCATCTGCGCGCGGCATCGGTCAAAGAGGACGCGATGTGGGGCGCCTACACCACGGACGATCAGGGGCGGCGGCTCACGATCTTCGGGACCGAGCAGGGGCTCCGGTACAGGATCCCGTTCGGCGGCGTCGAGGACCTCATCGGGTACCTGCGGGAGCACGCAACGGAGCGCGGGGAGCGGGTCGGGATGATGGGCGACGATGGAGAGAAGTTCGGGTCGTGGCCGGGGACGTTCGAGCATTGCTGGGGCGAGGGGCGATGGGTCGACCGCTGCTTCGAGGCGCTGGACGCGAACGGCGACTGGCTCCGGACCGTCACCCCGAGCGAATGGCTCGACCGGGACCAGCCGATCCGCCGGATCTACGTCCCGACCAGCTCGTACGTGGAGATGACCGAGTGGGCACTCCCCGCCGACGAGTCGAACCTGTTCCACGAGCTCCTCGCTCGAGCGCGGGAAGAGCGACGACCCGAGGCGCGGTTCCTGCGTGGCGGGATGTGGAGGGATTTCCAGGCCAGGTACCGGGAGGTCAACGACCTCCACAAGCAGATGCTCCGGGTCTCGGCCAAGGTCGCCGCGATGCCCGATGGCGAGGCGAAGCAGCGGGCACTCGATCACCTGTACCAGGGCCAGTCGAACGACTGTTACTGGCACGGCCTCTTCGGCGGCATCTATATCGTCCACATGCGGATGGCGACACTCGGCCACCTGATCGCGGCCGAGGACATCGCCGACACAGAGCGCCACGCACGGGACGGCGGCGGGGGCGACGACTGCGTCGTCGTGCGGGTCGAGGACTTCGATCTCGACGGGCTGCCCGATCTGCTCCTCGAGGCACCGGACCAGACCGTGCTGATCGACCTCGACGAGGGTGGAGGCATCTCGTCCTGGGACCTGAGGGCGAGCCGGGTCGCTCTCGCGTCCGTGATGCGGCGTCGACGCGAGGCATACCACGAGAAGCTGGTTCGGCACGAGCGGGAGGGCGGCGAAGACGACGGCGGCGGGGACGCACCCAGGACGATCCACGAGATCGTGAAGGTGAAGGAACCGGGACTGGCGGATCGCCTTCAGTACGACCGGCACGAGCGCCGCGGGGGGCTCGTGCACCTCCTCGCGCCCGAAGAGGCGATGCCCGGTCCCGATGCCAGCGATCTGGCCGCCGGCCGCTACCGAGAGCTCGGTGACTTCGTCGACTCGCCGTTCGAACTCGTCGAGCCGATCAGCCGCGGCGGGGTCAGCGATGAAGCTCTGGACCCAGTCGACCACGCGGTCGGGCTCGGGCCCGCCGCCGTCCGCCTCGGGCGCGGCCCGGTCGTCCTGCGGCGGCACGGGGGCCTGGAGGGACCGCACGGTGAACGCGCGGTGTCGGTCACCAAGCGGATCGCACTCGGCGGCCACCGGCTCGATCCATCGCTCTCCTTCGAGGCCACAGTCGAGAACAGGAGCGGCGAGGACCTCGCCGGCTTCGAGCTCGGCCTGGAGTGGAGCTTCAACATGATGGGCGGTGGCGGGAACCCCGCCGCGTACTACGAGCGGACGTCGGGCGACGGCGACGTTCCGCTGCGGACCCGCCACGACGCGAGTGGTGAACTTGCGGAGACCGGACACGTAGCCTTCGGGAATACGGACGCAGGGGTCCGCATCGAGGTGGAGCTGGAGCCCTCCGCACGCTGCACCTGGTTCCCTGTCGAGACGGTCTCGAACTCCGAGGACGGCTTCGAGCGGGCCTACCAGGGAAGCGCGCTGTGGTTCCGTTGGCGAGTGGAGGTCCTGCGCGCGGACGCGCAGACGTTCACGGTCCGGTTCAGGACAAGGCAGGACCGGGATCTCTCGCTCGCGAGGGCCGAGCCCGACCGCATCACTCCGGCCCGCGACCACTGATATTGCGGCGGTCCGACCCGCACGAGCGCTTCAGCCCGCCGCGGTCACGCAATCCCGCTAAGGTCGCTTGGTGGCACTCCACGTTCGGCGCGACGTCCGCGACCGCTATGGCCTGACAGGCGCGCTCCTTTCCCCCGAGGGCCAGCTGGTCCTCGGCGACGTGGAGTGGGCGCGCGTCTTCGCACATCGGGTCAACGAGGCGCGGAAGGGCGGAGGTGGCCTCGCGTCCACTCGCTCACCGTCTCGGGTCATGGTCGCCGACGAGCAAGGGGTGGTCCACGCCGGACAGGTCCACGCCATGTCGCTCATCGACGACATCCTCCGTGGCGTCGTCGACTTCTACACGGACCGCGTCGACCCGCACGCCACGCTGCACGCGCTGGACAAGCTCGACGACGAGGTGGGTCCCGACGACGTCGAACGCACGCTGCGGGCGTTCGCAGAGCAGTTCGGGACGGCGCGGCTCGAGCCCGAGGAGGAGATCGGGGACCGCGAGCCACTGCTGCTGGGATTGCTCGCACTGTGGCTCTCCAACGAGAACCACGCGTTCGCGGACATGCGTGAGCTGTTCGACGACCGGGAGCTTCGGGACCGCTCCGCGTACCTTCGGGTCATCGCCGGGCTGAAGCGCTCGTTCGAGGCGCGCGCCCCGTTCGGGCCTGACGGACAGGACCTGGTGACGCTGCTTCGAAGCCCTGCCATCGCACATCCGGAGTCGGTCTCGGAGCAGCTGCGGTACATCCACGAGCGCTGGGGCGACCTCGTCACCGGCCACCTTGACCGGCTCGTCGCGGGCCTCGACCTCCTTCTCGAGGAGGAGCGTGCCGTCGCGTTGCGCTTCCGCGGAGACGTGGGCGGTGCGGCTGACGGTCGTGTGCCGGTCTACGACTTCACCGGGCTGGAGGCGGAGCCAGAGCACTTCAGCGAGGACCGGGACTG
The DNA here is from genome assembly GCA_016781485.1 of Chloroflexota bacterium. Taxonomy (GTDB): domain Bacteria; phylum Chloroflexota; class Limnocylindria; order Limnocylindrales; family CSP1-4; genus YB3-1. The sequence goes on from JADDQH010000001.1 coordinate 69,486, forward strand.
GATGCCGCGGCTCGTGCTGATCGCGAAGAGCACGTACGTCTGGCTCGACCAGCTCAGCCGTACCTATGCACGGGAGATCCGGGCGCTCGACGCGATCCCGGACGAAGAGCTCGACACGCTGGCGCGGCGTGGGATCACGGGGCTGTGGCTGATCGGACTGTGGGAGCGGAGCCGGGCGTCACTGCGGATCAAGCAGCTGCGCGGGAACCCGGACGCTGCGGCGTCCGCGTACTCCGTGATGGACTACCGGATCGCGGATGACCTCGGCGGTGAGAGGGCGTACGAAGACCTTCGCGAACGGGCGTCACGGCGAGGGATCCGGCTGGCGGCCGACATGGTACCGAACCACATGGGGATCGACTCCCGGTGGCTGGTCGAGCATCCGGACCGCTTCCTCTCGCTCGACCGGAGCCCCTTCCCCGCCTACTCGTTCGATGGGCCGGACCTTTCGGACGACGACCGGGTCTCGGTGATCCTCGAGGACCACTACTGGGACACCTCGGACGCGGCGGTCGTGTTCAAGCGCGTCGACACGGCCACGGGCGGCGAACGGTACGTCTACCACGGCAACGACGGTACGAGCATGCCCTGGAACGACACGGCGCAACTGGACTACCTGCACGGCGAGACGCGCGAGGCGGTCATCCGGACGATCCTCGACGTCGCGCGCCGCTTCCCTGTGATCCGCTTCGACGCCGCCATGACCCTCGCCAAGCGGCATGTCCAGAGGCTCTGGTACCCCGAGCCCGGCAGTGCCGGCGCGATCCCCTCCCGCGCCGAGCACGCGATGAGCGGCGCGGAGTTCGACCGGGCGATGCCGCACGAGTTCTGGCGCGAGGTGGTCGACCGCGTCGCGGCGGAGGTCCCCGACACGCTTCTGCTCGCCGAGGCCTTCTGGCTGATGGAGGGCTACTTCGTCCGGACGCTCGGCATGCATCGTGTCTACAACAGCGCGTTCATGCACATGCTGCGCGACGAGGACAACGCCGGGTACCGCCGCGTGATGCGCAACACCCTGGAGTTCGACCCGGAGGTCCTGAAGCGCTACGTGAGCTTCATGAGCAACCCGGACGAGCGGACCGCGATCGACCAGTTCGGGACGGGCGACAAGTATTTCGGCGTCTGCACCCTCCTCGCGACGCTGCCCGGGCTTCCGATGTTGGGGCACGGCCAGATCGAGGGCTTCCGCGAGAAGTACGGCCACGAATTCCGGCGCGCGCGTCGCGACGAACGGCCGGACCCGGCGCTCGTTGCGGAGCACGAACGTCGGATCTTCCCACTGCTGCACCGCCGCCGGCTGTTCGCCGAGGTCCGCGACTTCCTCCTGTACGACGCGGTCGACGCGGATGGCAACGTCCTCGAAGACGTGTTCGCCTATTCCAACCGCGACGGCGACGATCGGGTCCTCGTCGTCTACCACAACCGGTTCGCCACGGCCCGTGGCCGGATCCGCGATTCCGTGCCGTTCTCGGAGCGTGCCGCGGATGGGGGTCGGCGACTCAGGCGCCGGTCGGTAGCGGATGGGCTCGGGCTGTCGGCGGAGCCGGGAGCGATGTCGACCGCGAGGGACTTCGTCTCGGGGCTGGAGTACGTCTACGGGAACGAGTCGATCGTCTCGCGGGGACTCCCGGTCGAGCTCGATGCCTACCGGTGCCTGGTCCTTTCCGAGTGGCATGAGGTCCAGGAGTCCGAGCGCGCCGCGCACGGCAGGCTCGGCGAGAGGCTGGAGGGACGCGGCGTGCCGAGCATCGCCGCCGCGCTCGAGGAGCTCCGGCTGGAGCCCCTTCACGCTGCCCTGCGTCGAGTCGTCAACGCGGGGTTTTTCCGCTGGGTCGCGGACACGGTGGCCGACGCAGGGCACCGGCGCGGCGGCGAAGAGATGCAGGCGTTCACGGACGACGTGCGCCGACAGACGCGCGAGATGCTCGAGGCACTCGGCGAGGCGACGAGCGGCCACGACGACGGGGTGACGGGCGAGCGCGACGACGCGGCGACGGGTGAGCGCGACGACGCGGCGACGGCCGCGGACGACCTTGTCGCCCGCCTGCTTGCCGTCGCTCGACTCCTCGACGACGAGCAGGGAGACGAGGTCGGGCGTCCGGCTTCCGCAGTATCGCGGCGCGTCCGGTCGCTGCTCGCCGCCGGTGATCAGGAGGCATGGGGCGTCCTGCTCGGTTGGCTCGTCGCCGAGGCCATCTCCGAGGTCATCAGCGCCAAGCGTCACGGTCGCGACCGTACCCCGCTCGAGGCCCTTCGGCTCGAGCACGTCCTCGCGGACGTCCTCCGCGGTCTCGCACTCGAGGACGACCGGGTCGCGCACGCGGTCGAGACGATCCGGATCCTCGTGGCGCTTCCGGGGATCAGCGCGGTCGAGGCGCCCGCCGATCAAGCTCCCTCACGGCTCGTGTACGCGTGGTTCCAGGACGAGGAGGTCTCGGAGTTCCTGGGTGTGAACCGCTACGAAGGGATCGCCTGGTTCAACAAGGAACGCTACGAGCAGCTGCTCGACTGGTTCGTCGTGGTTGCGCGAACACGTGTCCGCTCCGAGTCGGACGGCGAGGCGCGGACGCCGGCTGCGCTCCGAGCGGACGCACTCGTCCAGGCGCTGGCAGACGCCGGCGTCGAGTCCGCCTACCAGGTCGGGCGGCTGATCGAGCTGGCGAGGCTCGGCCTGCCGAAGCTGACGGCCGAGGGCGCCGCGGCCGAGGGCGCCGCGGAAGGACGAGCGGGGGAGTGACATCCGGACGTTTCGCGGTCCACGGGCACTTCTACCAGCCCGCGCGGCACGACCCGTTCAGCGGCGATGTCCCGTCGGAACCAGGGGCGGCACCCTTTCACGACTGGACGAGCAGGATCGCGGCGGAGTGCTACGCACCCAACGCGCACCGCGGGAACTTCGCCCGGATCGGCTGGGATATCGGGCCGACGTTGGCGCGCCGGCTGCGGCGCGAGTGCCCCGAGGTCTACGCGGCGATCGAACGACAGGAGAACGGCCGCAACGGGATGGCGCAGGCGTACCACCATGCGATCCTCCCGCTCGCGTCCACTCGTGACCGGCGGACGGAGGTTCGATGGGGGCTGCGCGACTTCGAGCTCCGCTTCGGTCATCGGCCGGTCGGGCTGTGGCTGCCGGAGACGGCCGTCGACCTGCTCACGCTCCGGGTCTGCGCCGCCGAGGGGGTTCGCTACACGATCCTCGCGCCGTGGCAGGTGGTCCCCCCGCGGCGCGGCGAGATCGAGACACGCCAGCCGTATCGGGTAGAGCTCGGCGGAGGCCGGCGGATGGGCGTCGTCCTGTACGACGGGCTGCTTTCGGCCGCCGCCAGTTTCGAGGCCGCGGCGACCGCGGATGCGGACCGGTTCGCGATCGATCGCGTCGCGCCGAGGCTGTCCGCCCCGATGCCGACCGGCGACCGACCATTCGTCCTGATCGCGACCGACGGCGAGCTGTACGGGCACCACCAGAAGTTCCGGGACCTGTTCCTCAGGCGCCTGACGACGGCCCAACGACCATTCGAGCTGACGACCGCGGGCGAGCTGCTCGCCCCGGTCGACATCGCGACCCTCCAGGAGGTCGGCGTCCAGGAGCAGACGAGCTGGTCGTGCCACCACGGGATCGCGCGCTGGAGCGCGCCCTGCCCG
>JADDQH010000044.1 GCA_016781485.1 Chloroflexota bacterium
CGCGCTACAGGCCGGACAGGTCGGCGCCGCCGTCCCCGTGCAGACAGGGGCTCCCGCAGGGCAAACGACAGCGGCCGCGGCAGGTGCGCCGACGCACTCTGCTCCCGCGCCCGCCCCGGCGGCTCCCGCTCCGGCACCGACCGCCTCGGCTGCACCCACGCCGGTCCCCGCGGCCGGAGCGCCGACGGGCCAGGACGAGCTGAAGCCGACGACGCCGATGCGGAAGGCGATCGCGGCTCACATGACGCGGTCCAAGCAGACGGCGCCGCATGCGTACACGACCGTCGAGGTCGACATGTCAGGCGTCGTGGCGCTTCGCGAGTCGGTGAAGGGCCAGTACCAGGCGCGCGAGGGCGTCGCGCTCTCGTACGTCGCCATCGTGGCCAAGGCGGTCGTCGAAGGGTTGCGGAAGCACCGGGACCTGAACGCGCACTGGACGGACGAAGGGCTCGTCCGCAAGGGCCTCATCAACCTGGGGGTCGCGGTCGCGGTCGACGACGGGCTCGTCGTTCCGGTCATCAAGAACGCCGACCAGTTCAGCATCCACGGGCTGAACCTGTGGGTCCAGGACTTCGCGACACGCGCGCGGGCGAACCGCCTCCGTCTCGACGACATCCAGGGCGGCACGTTCACCCTCAACAACACCGGCTGGTTCGGCTCCGTGGCGAGTCAGCCGATCATCAACGTCCCCGAAGTCGCCATCCTCTCGATGGAGGCCATCGTCAAGCGGCCGGTCGTGATCGAGACTCCCCAGGGAGACATGATCGGGATCCGTCCCGTGATGAACGTCTGCGTGAGCTTCGATCACCGAGGCACGGACGGGGCCCAGGTCGGAAGGTTCGTGCAGGACGTCCGGCGCTGGCTCGAGTCCGTCGACTCGAACACTCCCGTCTGGTAGCGTCCGCGCCGGAGTCTCCGTTCGCGGACGCGTCGGGTCCGCGCAGCTCGTCTCGTCAACGCCGCCGTTCGCGCACAACACTGGTGTCGGGTCACGATAGCCTCGCCGGGCTAGACCCTCGGCGACCTTGTCTGGCGTCTGGTGGATGGACCGTGGGGGGATGATTCGCGCGGCCATGAACGAAGAGTCTTCGAAACCGAGACGTCTCTCGATCGAGGAGCGAGCGCTCCGAAGGGAGCGCATCAACGCCGGCGACCGCGACCGATACGCCGCGTTGCTGGAGACGCTCCGCGAAGGCCGCGAGACGTCGGCGCGCCAGGGCGCACGCGAGCGACTGGAGTGGCACCCCGTCGCCTGGTTGCTCGTGCGCGTCAGTGTGCTGCTGCTGATCGCGTACGTCGTGGTGATCAACCTCAACACCATGTGGCGCGAGGCCAGCGTCGACACGTGGACGGGTCCGGACGACGCGGTGCAGTCGGGCCAGCGTCTGGCCGGGTGCTCGGACGCGAACGCGCAGCACGACGACCTGCTGCCCACATGGGTCCGCTACAGAGGTACGGTCTACGTGATGACGGACCGCAGGCGCCCCGCCGGCGGCGCTGGACAGCCGGGACAGACGGGCTACCCCGAGTCGGGCTATTCGCTCGGGATCGTGAGGATCCTGCTGCTCGAGGATGTGCCACCTCACATCCCGCCACCGGAGCTCCTCCTGATCACGCCCGGCTCCTACGCAGCGACCATCTATATGCCGGATCCCGACTGCAGCTGAAGCAGTGGTGACTGGCTACGCCGAGCCCGTGTCCGCGCTTGCGGATCGGTTCTGGGAGCGCCTGCTCCGACTCGAACCGACGGTCGCCACGGTGGCAGGCGACGAGCGCTACGACGACCGGTTGCCGGACCCAAGCCCCCGTGGACGCGCTGAGCTGCGGGAGCTCTATGGCGAGACCATCGCGGAGACCGAACGAGTCACGGCGGCGAAGCTGTCCGACGAGGACAGGATCACTCTCGACGTCGTACGGCTCTTCTGCCAGCTAGCGCTCGAGCAGCAGGAACGACAGGAGCACGTGCTCGGCGCGGTCGACCAGATGGAGGGGCCACAGGCCCTCCTGACGATGCTGGTCCAGCTGCAGCCCGCCGATACCCCTGAGCGTTTGGATCGACTTGTTGCGCGCCTGCAGGCCTACCCGCGCTTCATCGAGGCGCACGTCGCGAACCTCAGGGAGGGGCTACGGCTCGGGCTGATCCAGCCGCGCATCGTCGCGGAACGGACGGTCGGTCAGCTCGAACGATTGCTCACTGCCCCCGCCGCGTCGCCGGTCGTGAGCCTGGCGCGCGTTGCGAACGAAGCTGACCGCGAGCGCCTTGCGGAGGCAGCACGCGACCACGTCCTCCCCGCCTACCGCGCACTGCTCGACGCGATCCGTACCGACTACCTCCCTTTCGCCCGAGACGAGCCGGGTCTCTGGGGGCTGCCTGATGGCGAACGCCGTTACGCGGCGCGCATCAGGCTGTGGACGACGCTCGATCTGGACGCGGGGGAGCTCCACCGATCCGGACTCGAGGAGCTGGAGTCGATCGAATCCGAGCGGAGAGGGATCGCCCGGAAGGCGGGCTTCGGCGACGACACCGCGAGCTATCGAGCCGCGCTGGAGCGGGATCCCTCCAACGTGCCGCGGACGCCGGAAGAGATCCTGGGCCGTATGCGCGAGGATCTGAGGCGGGCGATGGCCGCCGCGCCTCGCTTCTTCGGGCGACTCCCGGAGTCGCCGTGCGAGGTCCGTCCGCTCGACCCGTTCCAGGCGGCGGACTCGCTGGGCTACTATCTCGCGCCCGCGCCCGCCATCGGACGGCCCGGTGCCTGGTACATGAACACGACCGAGCTCGCCAAGCGGACGTTCAGCCGCTACGCGACGATCACCTACCACGAGATGGTCCCGGGACACCACCTCCAGCTGGCGATCGCCGCCGAGCTCGAGGGCTTGCACCCGCTCCGGGTCCACGGTCCCGGTCATCTCGTCAGCGGCGCCTACATCGAAGGATGGGGTCTCTACTCGGAGCGCCTCGCCGACGAACTCGGCCTGTTCCGGGGTCCACAGGAGCGGTTCGGCATGCTCGACGCCCAGGCATGGCGCGCCGCAAGGCTGGTGATCGACACCGGGCTCCACGCCTTTCGCTGGACGCGGGAGCAGGCGATCAGGACGCTCATGGAGGCGACGGGCTTCCAGGAGGCTGACGGGGCGATCGAGGTCGACCGGTACATCGTGCTGCCGGGCCAGGCGCTCGCCTACAAGGTCGGTCAGCGCGAGATCGAGCGGCTGCGCGGCGAAGCGACGGAGCGGCTCGGCCCGCGCTTCGACCTCCGACGTTTCCACGACGAGCTGATCGGCCACGGCTCGCTCCCGCTCGCGACCCTCGCCCGCGAGCTGCCCCGGTGGCTCGGCGCGGGTCGAGACGAGAGCGGCGCTCCCTCGAGAGCGCGCGTCGGTCGAGCGCCCTAGACTCCCGACGTGGGTAGAGAAGCTCCGTCGTTCCAGCCACCCGCGTCGGGCCGCCGCCTGCCGATGTTCGAGCCAGGAGGGAATGGCCACGGCGACGGTCGGTTCGAGGCGCCGACGATCGCGATGGGCGGTGGGAGCTTCACGGAGCCCGCAGCTGACGGGTCCAGAAGTCCACGCCGGCACCCCGACTGGATCAAGTCACGGCTGCCGACCGGGGACAACTACTTCGACCTGAAGGGGATCGTCCGCGGGCTCACGCTCAACACGGTCTGCGAGGAGGCACGCTGCCCGAACATCGGTGAATGCTGGGAGCAGCGGACGGCCACGATCATGATCCTCGGCGACGTGTGCACGCGCGCGTGCGGCTTCTGCGCGGTGAAGACCGGTCGGCCGACATGGAACGACGACGACGAGCCGCGCCGCGTCGCCGAGGCGATCAGGCAGATGGATCTCGAACACGTCGTCGTGACGAGCGTGGCACGCGACGACCTACACGACGGGGGAGCACACATCTTCGCGGAGACGATCCGGGCACTCCGGCGGGAGTGCCCGGGTACTGGGGTGGAGGTCCTGATCCCCGACTTCAACGGCCGGGACGAGCCGCTCCGGACCGTGATGGAGGCAGGGCCGGACATCCTCAATCACAACCTCGAGACCGTGGAGCGGCTCCAGAAGCCCGTTCGCAAGCGGGCGCGGTACCAGCGATCGCTCGAGGTGTTGGAGCGCGCCAAGGAGTACGCGCGCGACGCGACCGGCCGCGATGACGCCGTCCACACGAAGTCGAGCCTGATGGTCGGGCTGGGCGAGGAACGGCACGAGCTGTCACAGGCGTTCCGCGATCTGCGCGCGGTCGACTGCGACATCCTCACGATCGGTCAGTACCTGCGACCCACCGAGAAGCACATCCCGCTCGTGCGCTACTACCACCCGGACGAGTTCGCCGAACTCAAGGACGAAGCGGTGTCACTCGGCTTCAGGCACGTGGAGTCAGGGCCGCTCGTGCGATCGAGCTACCACGCGCGCGACCAGGTCCCCGAGTCCGCGAAGCGGGCGAGGACGTCGCGTCAGGCTGCGCTCGCCGCTAACGGCATCCGCTGATCCGCGGACGCTCCTTCGCGAGCGTCGCGAACTCCGTCAGAAGACGTGATGGATCCTGTAGTCCGTGGGATCGCCGCGTCGCTCTGCGGTCGTCACGCTTCCTCCTGCCAACAGCTCCACCGCAGACTGGACGACGGCCTCGGTAGGGACGTCGGTGACGAACGACTCCCTGTGGTCGCAGCCCTGCCGGATGCAGTCCGCGCCGCAGACGGGGCAATCGACACGCCAGGAGGTCAGGGCGCGCCGTCGCGCCCGCGTCACCGGCCCCGAATTGATCATGTTGCCGATCCAGTAGATCCCGACCGTCGGCGTTCCGACCGCACCCGCGACATGGAGCGGCCCGGTGTCGTTCGAAACGACGATGGCGGACCGTGACAGGAGGCCGGCCAGTCCGGCGATCGAAAGCCGGCCGACGAGCGCACGGGCAGGCGTCTTCATGGTCGTGATGACGGACTCCACGAGAGCTTCCTCAGGATCCGTCCCCGTCACGAACACGTCCGCGCCGGCCTCGTACAGCGCGTCGCCTGCCGCCGCGAACCGCTCGGCCGCCCACCGGCGTCGGGGATCGCTCGCGCCGGGGTGGAGGACGGCAAGTGGGCGCCCGGTGGACGGTGCGACCTCTTCCGCCTCGGCGAGGTCTCGCTCCATCACCTCGAGCCGCGGTTCGATCGGCCCATCCGTCGCGCCCACGAGTGCGGCGACCTCACGGAGCCGGGCGACCTCGGACTGGAGGTAGATGTAGGGGATCGAGCGGTCGAGGTGGGGCGCGTCAGGGGTCCGACAGCCCGCCGTCACCCTCGCCCGGAACCGGAGCAGGAAGGGGTTCGAGTTCCTGCCGCCGCCGTGCATCTGGAGCGCGAGGTCGAAGCATTCGGCCTCGAGCGACCGGAAGAGCGCCTCGCGGGCGTCGGGGTCGAAGTCGCGGACCGCGTCGGTCTCGTCGCCGAGCGCGCCGTGTGGGAGGGGGAACACGCGGTCGATCGGCCCCGGTCGGCCGTCGAGGAACGCCTGATGCCAGTCGCGCGCCACAAGCACGATCTCTGCTCCCGGATACGCCGCCCGCAGCGCCTCGAGGGCGGGGAGGACGAAGATGAAGTCGCCGAGCGCGTTCGCGCGCAGGACGGCGATCTTCCGCACGTCCGGAACGAGCGCCGCCGCCGCATGGGCGTGACCTGGGAATGTCGCGTTCAACGGGGCGACGGTGCCGTCGGTCACGCGGAGGCCCGTCGGCGGGAGGTCGAGGCAGAGTCGATGACCTGCCGGAAGAACGCTACCAGTCGGTCGGCGTGCTGATCGAACACGAAGTCCTCGCGCCGCCGCCAGACGTTCTCGCGCATCCGCGCGAGTCGCTGGCCGTCTCCCAGCTGTGCCGCGAGGTCTCCGATGCTCCGGAAGGAGTAGCCGATCTCCAGGTCGCGCGCGATCGACTGCGTCGCCACGATGCTCTCCGAGTTGTCGTACTGGAGGAGTGGGAGCCCGGCGACGGCGAGCGTCGACAGGCGCGCGGGGATATTGAGGTCGTCGAAGTCCGCTCGCCTGATGTCCCCGCCGTTCGTGCTCCGGAAGACGTGGAGCCACCCCGCGTCGTATCGGGAGAACTCCTGGACCCACCGCTCCTGGTCGACGTTGGCGTGGAGGTGGAGGTATCCGCGCGCCAGCGTGTTCGTCCTCTCGATCCACCGCCGCCACTGCCACTGCGTGTAGTCGCCGTAGAAGTGGAGGTGGATGCGATGGCGCGCGAGTTGCTGGACGTCGGGTGGATGGAGCCCGATGGGGCGCCCCGGCACCACGGTGTGGATGTCGTCGTCGCCGAACGCCCTGACCGAGCGTCGCGACTCGAACCAGTCGCGCTTCGGAAGATCGCCGTCGAGCACCATCACCCCCTGGTGCTGTGTGCTTCCGGGTAGGGCCGTCTCGAACCAGTCACGCATCTCGGCACTCGAATGGATCTGCCCGTCGGAACGTGTCGTCAGCTCCGCCAGCTCCTGCCAGGTCCCCTTCTCGATGCAGATGAAGGGTCCTTCCTTGAAGTGCCAGACGAAGGGGATCCCCGGGTTCTCGGTCAGGATCCGGTGTGCGAACGGGACGGCCTGCCAGTTGAGAAGGGCGTAGATGACGTCGGGCTTGATCCTCCGGACCGCTTCCCGCCACCCCTCCCGGGAAAGGTCGGTGACGTGTCCGAAGGGCTGCGGTCCGACGGCGTTGAACCACAAGGGCGTGTCGGTCCACAGCCCGAAGAGGCGGTGGCCCCGCTCCTCCAGGGCAAGGACACGTTCCGCGTTATAGGCGAGCTCACCGACCAGGAGGATCTTCAGCCCGTCCGCGGCCGGTGGGGTGTCGGGGCGCTCCCGGAACCGCCGGTATCGCTCCACCTCGTCATGCGGCGGGCCGAGCGACGATTGGAAGCGCAGCGGATGCCGGACGCGGTAGCGGGAGCGGTAGGTGTTGAGCCCGCCCGTCAGCTCCCGGATCGCCTTGTGCCTCTGCCCCGGGTGATCCACCCACTCGCACGACACCGTGTTCGTCGCGACGAACACGCCGCGCCCACGCAGCTTCGCCCAGAACATCCGCTCCAGGTCGTCGGTGACGAGTTCCTCGCGCTCCATCCAGCGATCGCCTGTGCGGTGGTGCATCACCTGGACGAGCTGGAGCGGATAGCCCGTGATCTGCCCCCGGGACAGGCGGTTGTAGCTGTGGCGGACGCCCGAGAACGCGAGGACCGAGCCAGGCTGGCGGTGAAGGCAGTCCACGAGCGAGGCGAGGTGTTCGGCGTGGTAGACGTCGTCGGACGGCAGGTAGGCGACGAGCGGACCGCGCGCCTCGGCGAGCCCCACGTTGAGAGCCGCGCCCATCCCCAGGTTCTCCGCGAGTCGTCGGTACCGGACGCGAGGGTCGGCGAGGAAGGGACCGAGAAGCTCGAACGTGCCGTCGGTGGACCCGTCGTCGATGAGCAGCAGCTCCCAGTCCGTGATCGTCTGTGCGCGCAGGCTCTCGAGCGCGCGAAGGATGAACGAGCGCTGGTCGTATGTCGGCATGAGGACCGAGACGAGCGGACGTCCGTGGACCGGCGCCTCCACCCGTGCCTCCCGAGACGACTTGAAGGGAACGGTCACAGGAGGACCTTCGGGGCATCGTTCGTCCGGTTCGGCACCGTGGTCGGCAGCTCGAGGTGGTACGCACCCGAAGGGAGGACGCCGCAGCCGCCATGACGCGACATCACGCGGAGCTGGGCGAGGACGTCCTCGCCGCAGTGATCCGGGGGCAGGTCGCGCCAGAAGTCGAACGCTCCGGAAGCCCTCAGCGCCGCGACGTCGTACAGCACGCAGCCGCCGAGCCACGCGACCCGGTACGTCCGGGGTTCCTGGGCCGAAAGCGCGAGGCGTTGCTGCACGTGGAGAACGTTCGCGGCGTTGTGGAGCTTGTGGCGCTCCCACTCCTGCGAGCCTGGCCGGACCACCTCCGGTTCGACCCGCCCATCCCAGAACTCGATCGCTTGCTCATGCGGCCGCACGTCGCCGCGGAAGCTCAGCCCGATGAGCGGCGCACCCACGAACCCGCATCGCTCGCGGCGGATGACCCCAAGCAGTCGCCCGAGGACATCGCGCTCGAGATAGACGTCGTCGTCGAGGAACAACGCGTAGTCGGCCCGGGCCTGGTCGAGGAGGAACTGGCGCTGCTCGGCGAGACCCTGCCGGGGCAGGTGCCTGTGCCACTCGACCTGGTGGCCGTGCGCCTCGAGCACGCGGACGATCGCCGCCACCTCGCGGAACGACGCGGCGGGCTCGTCGCCCTGGTCGGACACCACGACACGGAAGTCCTGCATGTCCTGCGCCGCGAGCCCCGACAGCACCAGCGCGAGGGACGCGGGCCGGTTGTAGGTCGGGACGAGGACGTCGAGCGCGGACGTCACGACACGACCGTCAACGGCCATGAGGGCGGCGCGCCCCGGTCAGCTCGCGCGCGGCGACGACGATCGCGTCGGGAGGAACGAGCCGAAGGCAATCATGGTGACCCTCGGGGCAGACGCTCTTGAAGCAGTTGCGACACGGGACGTCGTGGAAAAGGACGCGGTTCTCCACGCTCCACGGCGTGTGCTGCGGGTTCGTCAGCGCGTACAGGTCCACGACGGGCGTGCCGAGCGCGGCCGCGAGATGGACGGGTCCGGTGTTGTTGGAGATGAGGAGCGGCGTCGCCTCGATCACCGCCGCCAGCTCCGCGAGGTGGAGCTCCCCCGCGAGCGAGGTCGACGGCGCACCCATCGCGGTGCGGATGCGTTCGACGAGAGGAGACTCGTCGCCCGACCCCGTGAACACGATCTGCCAGCCCTCGAGTGCCAGGATGCCGGTGGCCGCCGCGAACCCGTCGGGTTCGTATCTCCTCGACGGCGCGCTCGCGCCGGGGTGCACGACGACCCATCGCCGCTCCAGGTCGACGCCGCGCGCCCGCAGCAGCTCCATCGCCATGTCGCGCGCCTGCGCAGGCACGTGCAGCGAGAGTCGTTCGTCATCGGTCTTGCATCCGATGCTCTCGACGAGGTCGAGCTGGCGGCGGACCTCGTGGCGCAACGAGTCGACCGTGTCGGTCTCTCTGACCCAGTCCGTCAGCAGGTGGTACGGGTTCTCGCGGCAGTGAGCGAGGCGGCGGGGGATCGCGGCCAGGTGGCAGAGGTAGGCGGCGGGCAGCGGGCTCTGGCTGAAGACAGTGAAGATGACGGCGGCGTCGTAGCCACGCTCGCGCAGCCGCTGCGCCATCTCGAGGTCCCGTTCCGGATCCGGCCGCTCGGGCGTCGCCTTCATCCAGGGCGCGTCGAACACGAGCACGTCGTCGATCTCCGGCACGAGCGACGCGACCTCGGCGCCGGCGGGCGACGTGAGGAGCGTCAGGCGGCGTCCGGGAACGGACTCCTTCAGCGCGCGGATGGCCGGAGTGGTCATGAGGACGTCGCCCATCGCGTCGAGCCGGACGCACAACAGGTCTGAGGCGTTCTGCCAGTCGCTGGTCATGAGGAGTGTCCTCAGGCGGCGCTGGTCGGCGATCTGCCCGAGTGCGCGATCACTTTCCTTGCGGGCGCGGGCGATCCCGGCGGGCGGGTCCCATCGTTCTCGCTCGATCCATCCGCCGCGGAGCTCACGCCCGCCGCGGCCCCTCGGATCCGTTCGATCACGTTCGTCGTCGACCGGTCCTCGATGTAGGGGAGGATCTGGACCACTCCACCGAGGGCCTCGACGATGGGTGCCTCGGGGAGCCGCTCCCGCGTGTAGTCGCCGCCCTTCACGAACACGTGTGGGCGGACGACCTTGATCAGTTCGATCGGGGTGTCCTCGTCGAACGTGACAAGGTGATCGATGCAGCTGAGGGCGGCAAGGACCTGCGCTCGATCCTCCAGGCTGTTGATCGGTCGTGCGTTCCCCTTCAGCCGGCGCACGCTCTCATCGGTGTTCACCCCGACGACCAGCACGTCGCCCAGGGCCTTCGCGCGGTTGAGGTAGGTGATGTGCCCGCGATGGAGGATGTCGAAGCAGCCGTTGGTGAAGACGATCCTCCGTCCCTGCTCGCGATAGGACGCCATCCGTCGGGCGAGTCGCTCCCGATCGTCGATCGACTTGTCATCGTGCAGGAAGCACGCCCGCAGCTCGTCCAGCGAGCACGCAGCAGTCCCCTCCTTGCCCACGACGACCGCCGCCGCGGCGGATGCGAGCTCGGCGGCCGTCGTCGTGCCCGCGCCCGCGGCGAGCCCGAGCGTGAACGCTGCTGCGAACGTGTCTCCAGCGCCCGCCGCCCGGGAGTGCCCGACGGGGCGGGCATAGGTCCGGTACGGCGGGTTGCCGGACTCGAACACGAGTGCGCCGTCGGTGTCGAGCGTGACCGCCGCGATCCGCGCGCCGGTCAGCTCGAGGAGCCGCGGGGCGTTCGACGCGATCTGCTGCAGGCGGACACGCTGCTCATCGAGCTCACGCTCGCCGAGAAGGGCGAGCGCCTCCCCGTAGTTCGGCTTGACCGCGGTCACCCCGACATCGCGGTAGCGGCGCAGATCCTTCGCATCCGCGACGACGAGCCGGGGCTGCCGTCGCTGGAGGCGGGCGAGCGCTTCGAGGATCCGCGACGTGACGATCCCGTACCCGTAGTCCGAGACGAGGAGGGCATCGAACCGGTGATGGAGTGCCTCGAGGCGATCGACCAGGTCTTCGTCGTCCTCGGGCTCGAGCGGTCCCGTCGTGCCGTCGTCGAAGCGGACGAGGATCTGCCCGTCGGCGACGATCCGATTCTTGCTCGGCGTCCGCCGCGAGCTGCGGACGAGCACGTGCTCCACGTCGATACCGCGCGCTTCGAGGTCAGCGCGAAGCAGCCGCCCCTCATCGTCGTCGCCGACGACCGACAGGAGCGTCACCTCGGCCGCGAGGCTGCGGAGGTTCCGCGCGGTGTTCGCCGCTCCGCCGGGGGCATGGTCGCGCTGCTCGAGCGCGACGATGGGCACGGGGGCCTCGCGACAGAGACGGTGGGCCGAGCCGCGAAGGTACGTGTCGAGCATCGACTCGCCCAGCACCAGCACGCGCAGCCCGCGGAAGCGGTCGATGAGTTCGGGCAGCATGCTGTTCATCCCGCGACCCCCTCCAGCACCGTGGCCCGTTCCGCCGCCGCTGTCACCGGGCGCGGACCGTTGACGACGATGCGAGCCGCTTCACGGAGGTCGGAGGCGATGTGATCGGGAGCGGCCCCCTGAAGAAGCTCTGGCTCGACCTGGGCCGGTGGGCCGACGAGGATCGTCCGGCAGCCCGATCGGCGCCCCGCCTCGATGTCGCTCGCGATGTCTCCCAGGAACCACGAGCGTGCGAGGTCGAGGTGGTGGAGCCGGGCGGCCTCGAGGATCAACCCCGGCTCGGGCTTCCGGCAGCCACACTCGACCGCGAAGGCCTCGACCGATCCCCCCGGGAGGTGGGGGCAGAAGTAGAAGCCGTCGAGGGGCGTTCCCCAGTCGGTGAGCATCCGCGTCAGGTGGACGCCGAGCGCGGCGATGTCATCCTCCCCGAAGTACCCGCGCGCGACACCAGACTGGTTGGTGATCACGAACAGGCGGAAACCTGCGTCGTGCAGGAGCCGTAGCGCGTCGCGTGCGCCGGGCATGAGGCGGACGAGTGCGGGGTCTACGTTGTAGGGAACGTCCTCGATCAGCGTCCCATCCTTGTCCAGGAACACCGCCGGGTCCATCAGGGCCAGGAGGTCTCGCGCATCGGCAGGACCATCAGCTCGGGGATGACGGTCTCGTCGGGCTGGAGCAGGACGAACCGGACGGCCTGGGCGACGTTTCGGGGGTCCTGGAGGACCTGCGGATCGATGTCCGGGAAGCGCTCGAGCAGGAATGGGGTGCGCATCCCGCCGCTGACGAGTGCCGTCACCTTGACTCCATGGGGTCGAGCCTCGACGTGGAGGGCATGGCTCAGGCCGAGAAGCCCCCATTTGCTCGCGTGGTAGGCGGACGCGTTCGCCCACGCGCGCTTGGCGGCCGTCGAGACGATGTTGACGATGTGGCCCCGCCCCTGCCGCTTCATCGCGGGCAGGGCGAACTTCGCCATCAGGAACGGGCCGTGGAGGTTCACGCGGAGCACGCGGTCCCAGTCCTTCACGGACATCTCCTCGACGGAGAGGGTGACGTCCGTCCCTGCGTTGTTGACGAGGACATCGAGGCGGCCGTGTCGTGCCACGAGCTCGTCGACAGCGCGCTCGGCGTCGTCGGCGTCCGAGACGTCGAGTCGCCGGGGCTCCGCGCTGAGGCCAGCCGCAGCGATCTCGTTCCCCGTCTGCCGCGCCCGATCCTCGTTGATGTCTCCCACGACGACCGTCGCACCCGCCTCGGCGAGTTCGCGCGCGATCGCGGCGCCCAGACCCTGTGCCGCTCCTGTGACCAGCGCGATCCGGCCGACCAGCGGCCGGTCCTCTCCGCCCTGGCGGTCCGGCGCGACATCCCGCAGGCCGTCGCTGCGCGGCCGCGTTTCGTCTGTCGCCGTCATTCGATCCCCCTCGACCGTCCGACCACCGACCGCCTCGGGCGCGTCTCGACCTCCTGCTCCCTCAGCTGCCAGATGTCGCGGATGGGGATCGCGGACACGAGCTGGCGGGCCGAGATCACCCGCTCCTCGACGAGCTCGCACAGGAGATGGATGAGAACCAGCTGGACCTGCTGGATATGCTGCGCGTCGTCCGTCGGAACCACGAGCGGGATATCGACGAGCTCGCGGAGGTCACCTCCATTCGTCCCGAGCAGGGCGACGGTCGTCAGCCCCCTGCGGCGCGCGGTCTCGAACGCCTCCACCATGTCGCGCGACCTTCCGCTGGTGCTGATCCCGACGAAGACGTCGCCGCGTTGGCCGAATGCCTCGACCTGGCGCGAAAAGACGTTCTCGTGCCCCGAGTCGCTGGACCACCGGGATCGCGACGCGGAGTCCGGCATCAGGGCGATGGCGGGGAGAGCGGGCCGCTCGCCGCGCTTGAACCGACCGACGAACTCGGCCGCGAACCGCTGCGCCTCGCCTCCACTGGGGCCGTCCCCGCAGATGAGGAGCTTGCCGCCGGAGTTGAAGCATTCGGCTACGTTCTCGGCGGCCTCGAGGATCGCGCCCCGCAGCCGCCGTCGCGTGTCCTCGAGCACGCCGATCACGCCCGCGAAGTTGCGCTCGACGATCGCGATCTGCCGCGTCTCCTCGATCAGCGTCGGCTGGTTCTCGGCGAGTACTCCCTCGTAGAGCGCCGCCACCGCGGCACCGACCTTCTCCCACGTGAACAGGTCGTTCGCCCGCCTGATCGCCTGGCGTCGGAAGACCGCGAGGAGCTTCGGGTGTTTGAACAGGTGGGCGAGGCGCTCGGCGAGCGCGTCGGGATCGTTCGGCGGCACGAGGTAGCCGGTCTCACCATCACGGACGGTGAACTTGATCCCTCCCACGTTCGACCCCACCACAGGCGTGCCGCACGCCATCGCCTCGAGCGGGGTGATCCCGAACGGCTCGTAGGTCGGGGTGGTGATGAACACGTCTGCGGCGCTGTAGTAGTACTTCAGCGAGTCGCGTCCCCTGCGGCCGACGAAGTTGACCGACTCCGCCACTCCCTCCTGCGCCGCGACCTTCTGGAGCCTCGCCAGCTCCGGGTTCGCGACGGGGTCGGGTTGCTCCGACTCACCGCCGACCACCAGCAGCCTCGCCTTGATGCCGTGATCACGCTGCAGCCGAGCGAAGCCACGGATC
The DNA here is from genome assembly GCA_016781485.1 of Chloroflexota bacterium. GTDB lineage: Bacteria > Chloroflexota > Limnocylindria > Limnocylindrales > CSP1-4 > YB3-1. The sequence continues at coordinate 13,728 of JADDQH010000044.1, forward strand.
GTGTTGTCGATCCCCTTCCGGGGCACGATACGGCTGACCTGGAGGAGGACACGTTCGTCGGGCCCCAGGCCGAGCGGGACGCGCACCAGCGCCTTGCTCATCGGCCAGAACTCCGTGCGATCGAACCCGCACGGGATGATCGTGATCTTGGCTGGATCGGCGTTGTACAGCCGGATCAGGTCCTCCTCGTCCTCCGGGCACTCGGCGATGAGGTGATCCGCCTCGGCGACGATCCGATCCTCGATCTCCATCCGCTCGTCCGGGAACTCGTCCGCCTTCCGCTGGTGGAGCCGCCGGACCCGCCCGAGGGCGTGGAACGTCATCACGAACGGCAATCCGAGCGTGTGCTTGAGCTCGGCCGCCACGAGCCCGGACATCCAGAAGTTCGCGTGACAGATGTCGTAGGCGGAGCGCTGCCTGCGGCAGAAGCGGAGGACGTAGTTGGTGAACTCCTCCATGTGCGGGAGCAGGTCTTCCTTGCGCACGAAGGTGGCCGGCCCGGCCGGGACGTGGATGACACGGACCCCCCGTCCCCACTCGACGGTGTCGGGCAGCCGGTCGTTGTCCCGCCGAGTGAAGACGTCGACGGAGTAGCCCATCGCGGCGAGGTTCTGCGCGAGCTTCCCGACGTACAGGTTCTGTCCACCGCTGTCCGCGCCGCCGAGCACGGCGAGCGGCGACGCGTGTTCGCTGATCATCGCGATGCGCCGCGTCATGCTGGCGCCCCTACGCGCTCGACCGCGTCCTTCCCGCTCATCGAAGTGGCGGCACGCCTGCCGCCAGCGACGAGATCGAAGGCCTCGTCCCATTCGCGGCCGAACCGCTCGATCCCGAACCGCTCGAGTGCGGTCCGTCGGGCGCCCTCCCCCAGCCGTCTCGCACCGGCGTGGTCGCCCAGCAGGTGGCGCATCGCATCGATCAGCCGACCGACGTCGGTGTCGATGTAGCCCGAGACTCCGTTCTCGATCACGGTCGCCACCTCCGTCGTCGCAAGGGCCACGATCGGCAGACCGAGCATCATGGCCTCACACACGGCGAGCCCCAGGCTCGTGTAGCGGATCGGGTTGAAGAAGAACCGATAGCGGACCTCGAAAGCGGGCAGCTCTGTCATCGAGAGGGTACCGAGTCCTCCCACCGTCTCCGAGCCCATCCCGACAAGGTCGAGCGGCACCTCACGTCGCGCCCGCTCGAAGACGTCGGCGCCGAGTCGCCGGCCGCGAAGCGGCAGGTTGTTGATGACGACGATCCCGCGCTCCAGGCTGCCGTCGTAGTGCACGCCCTCGGGCACGACGACGCCGTGCTCGATGACCCTCGTCGGCGTGCGCCCGTTGTCCCACATCAGCTGATTGAACGGCGTGACGTGCACCACGAGAACGTCCGGGTCGTCCACGGGGTGCCGGGTGTCGGTCGGATGCTCCCTGGGCGGGTCGTGCTCGAGATAGATCCGCGGGAGCCGCCGCTGCTCCGCGGAGAGGATCTCGTACTGATCCTGGAGGTAATTCCGACGCGACTGGAAAAGGACGCAGTCGAAGTCCTGCTTCGCCACCTCGTCCGCCCTGATCTCGTGCACGTTCTCGGGCCACGGGAAGCCGCTCGCCCGTCCCCCGTAGCCCTCTATCCCGTCTCGCCCCACAGGGAGGTAGAACTCCTGGTGGGCGTGCGAGAGGTAGTAGAGGTAGTTGCCGTGGACGTGCCACGTGAGGACACGGAGTCGTGACATGCTCAGGAGCCTTCCATCACGGTCGCCGGCCGGCGATCAGGGGACGCTCAGGCGACATCGGCCGTCCGCGACGCCAGCAGGCGAGTCACCTCGGACCACGCCCTCTCGACGTCGCGTGCGGCTGTGGGCGGCACGACCCGGTGAAGGGTCCGGTCGAGCGGGGCCCACCGGCGGGTCTCCGAGGCCGTGAAGACGACGACGCTCGGGACCCGGAGCGCCGCGGCGACGTGCGAGACCCCCGTGTCATTGCAGATCAGCAGGCGAGCGTCGGCGAGGAGCGCGGCGAGCGCGCCGAGGTCGGTACGACCAGTGAGGTTGACGGGTCGCGACTTCATCGAGCGCGCGACCCCCGACGCGAGGTCGCGTTCGGCAGGTGAGCCGGTGAGGACGACGGTCAACCCGCGCGCCGCGAGCCGGTCACCGAGTTCGCCGAACCGCTCCGGCGACCAGCGTCGCTCAGCGGCACGTGCCCCTGGGTGGATGCATACGTACGAGCCGCGCCGCAGGCGTGCCGCGCCCGGGATCTCCGCCAGCCGCATCCGGTCAGATGCGTCGAGCGGGAACTCGAGTCCGTCACCGCGGTCAGGGACACCGAGGAACGTCATGAGGGAAAGGTGACGATGGATCTCGTGCAACCCCTGGGGGTAGGGGAGGAACCGATCGGGGTCGGGGCAATAGGCGCCCGGAACGTGGTACCCAGCCGTGACCCTGCCGGCGAGCAGAACGGCGAGTGGGTTGATCAAGCTGCCGTTTCCATGCATCTGGAGTACAAGATCGAACCGCAGCCGCTGCACCGAGGCGAGGAAGCTCGGGATGCTCGCGAGCTCGACAGGTCGCTCGGGTAGCCCCGGGTAGCCGGGAAACTCGATGAAGCCGTCGAGATAGCGATCGAACCGCTGGACGAACGAGCGCGCCCAGGGTAGCCCGAGGAGCGTGACCTCGGCTTCGGGGAGGGCCGCCCGAAGGGCTCGGAGGGCGGGGACGGCGCACAGGAGGTCACCGAGTTGGAGGGCCCGCAGCACCAGGACGCGCTGCGGGACCGGCCGACCGAGTCGATGCCGTGGCGACAGCACCTGCTTCGTCTGCTCCGCGCTGCGCGGGCTTTCGGGCTCGGTCGCGGCCTCTCGGTATTCCAGCGAAGACCTCCTCTGGCGAAGAAGTAAGCCTATTGAACCACACGCGGGCGCACCCGAAGCGGTCACCGAGCGCAACCGAGACCCAGCCGATGGGACGTCTCGCGAGGTGTCGGGTAGACTGCCGGCCCTTCCCTCTGAAGGCAGGAGGTAGGCGTGCCCCACTCCAACAGACGCCCCGAACTCGTTTCCATCGTCGTCACGGCGGATGGGCGCCGGGTTCCCGTCCCGTTCGCGGGAGCACAGCGAGCACGGCGGGCGCAGTCCGACGAGCCCGGTCCGCTCGCGGCGCTTCGGCAGTCCCTTCAGCGACTGATGACCCTCGTCCTGGGCTCGGGGCGGGAGCGTCGCGAGCGATCGGAGTAGCCCGGCGCCGAACAAGCACCGCAGCGGGAGCGACACCAGCCTCGCCGACAGCCGCGGCCCGTTCGTTCCGCGCGTCGCATTCGCAGGCGAGCGAGGGTCGTTCGCTGAAGATGCCGTCCACGCGCACTTCCGATCGCCGGTCGCGGTACCGCTCGCCGGCTTTCGAGAGGTCGTGGAGCGGGTCGGCGACGGGTGGATCGACGAGGGCGAAACGGGGGAGCCGAGCGAGCGCGCCCCATTCGTCCGCGTCGACGCCGGAGTGCTGCCCATCGAGAACCTCGTGGGCGGGACCGTCGTCGAGGTCCAGGACCTGCTGCTGTCCCACCCGCTCGTGATCGTGGGCGAGGTCGTCGTGCCGGTCCGGCTGTGCCTGGCCGCGCTCCCGGGCGAACGGATCGAGTCGATCGAGCGCGTCTACTCGCACGGACAGGCACTCGGGCAGGCGGAAGCCTTCCTCCGATCCCGCCCGTGGACGCTGCTTACGACGTACAACACGGCAGGCTCCGGCAGGATGATCGCGGAGCGGCGTGAACGGCGCAGTGCCGCGGTCCTCTCACCCCGCGCCGCCCGGCTGTTCGGACTCGAGATCCTGGCCGACGAGATCCAGACCGTATCCGACAACCGCACTCGGTTCCTGGTGGTGCGCCCTGTGTCTGCGCCGTCGCGGATCCCGGCGGCGTGGCTGCGGCCGCAGAGGGAGTCGTCATCGATGCGAACGACGCTCGTCATCGGGACACGCAACGAGTCGGGCGCTCTCCACCGCTGCCTCGGTGTCTTCGCCGACGTGGGCCTGAACATGAGCAAGCTGGAATCACGACCGAGCCGCGAGCGTCCGTGGGAATACGTCTTCTGGCTGGACGTGGACGCCGATGCCGCCGATCCGGTCGTTGCCGTCGCCCTGGATCGGCTCCGGGAGAAAGCTTCCGTCGTGCGGGTCATGGGGAGCTATCCGCACGCCGAGCGACCGTCCGAAGAGCCGGCGCCGGACGGGGCGGAGGAGCCGGACGCGCACGACGAACGGTCGTTCTAGATTCTTCCCATGCGTCCCGAGTACCGCGAGGAACCCTGCAAGACGGCCCTGAACAGGGTCACCGGGATGAGCTTCCGCTGGTCACTAAACCCATACACCGGCTGCGTCCACCGCTGCACCTTCTGCTTCGTGCGCGCCTTCGAGCGCCGCGCCGACCGCCCCTCCGACGACCGGTACGGACGGAGCATCAGGGTCAAGGTGAACATCGTCGACGTCCTTCGCAAAGAGCTCGCGCGCAAGTCGTGGCAGCGCGAGCTCGTCGCGTTCGGCACTGCGACCGACCCGTACCAGCCGGCCGAGGGACGCTACCGACTCACGCGCGGCTGCCTGGAAGCCCTCGCGGACGTTGCCAACCCGTTGAGCCTGCTCACGCGCGGCCCGCTGATTGTCCGCGACGTCGACGCGTTCCAGGAGGCGGCGCGACGGGCCGAGGTCCAGGTGAGCTTCTCGATCCCCACGCTCGACACCGAGGTCTGGCGGAAGACCGAACCCGACACGGCCCCGCCCGAGCAACGCCTGCGAGCCCTCCGGACGCTCGTCGATGCGGGCATCAAGGCGGGGGTGGGCATGGCGCCCATCCTTCCCGGCCTGTCCGACGACCCAGAGCAGCTCGCCGCTGTCGTTCGCGCCGCACGCGACGCGGGCGCGACCTTCGTCTGGGCGAACCTGCTCTACCTCAGGCCGGGCACCCGAGAGCACTTCCTGGAGAACCTCGCGCGGGACTGGCCGGAACTGACGGAGTCCTACGACGACCTGTATGCGAAGGGTGCCTACCTGGACCGCACGGAAGTGGATAAGGTCCGACGCGAGGTGAAGGAACTGGGGGTGCGGTACGGCATCGCCGACCGCCGGGTGAAGCCGGTCGAGCCACGACCACCGCTCGACGAGGACCAGCCGGAGCAGCTTCCGCTCACGGCGTGAGGTCGGCGACCGAGGGAAGGGACAGGACGCCGCCGCGAGTCGTCCTGGGCCACGGCGCCGCGGGGAGCGCGGAGACGATGCGACCGCACGTCGAAGGGCTGCTCGTCCGGGGCGTCCCGGCGATCGCCATCGACCTGCCCAAGCGCGGGCGGTCCCCGGTCAAGGCCGAGGCGGCGGTACCTGCGTTCGAGTCGCATGCGATAGCCGGCCGCGATGTCGTCGGGGGACATTCCTACGGCGGAAGGGTCGCGAGCCTCCTGGCCGCCCGCCGCTCCTACGTCGGCCTGGTGCTGCTGAGCTACCCGCTCCACGCGCCCGGGAAGCACCGGGCGTGGGACTCGAGGACCTCTCACTGGCCTCGGATAGAGTGCCCCGTCCTGCTCCTCTCAGGTGCGTCCGATCCGTTCGCCCGGATCGACCTGCTGCATCAAGCGGTCGAGCGGCTCCCGGACGCCGAGCTCGTCACATACCCGACGCTCGGCCATGGGCTCCAGCCCGTCATCGACGACGCGCTCGACCGGGTGGCGCGCTTCGTCCGCGTCACCGCCCGGCCGCCGGCTGGCTAGGATTCCGTCATGCCCGCGACCCTTCCTCGAAAGACACCCCTGACCGAACTCCACTGCCATCTGGGCGGCGCCGTCGCGCCGGCGATCATGTGGGGGATCGCACACGCTCAGGGGATCCGGCTACCGACGAAGGACTACTGGGAGTTCCGGGAACTCATTACGGTGGGAAAGCGGCGCGGCCGATCGTTCGAGGGGTACCTCGAGCTGTTCCACTGGACGGAGCTGATCCAGTCGTCGCCGATCGCGGTCGAGCGGTCCGTCTACGAGGTCGTGGGCGGCGCGTACCGCAAGAACAACGTCACGACCATCGAGCTCCGCTTCAATCCGATGAAGCGCAACCGGGGCGGCGAGCAGGACCTCGACCACATCATCAGCGCGGCGATCCGAGGCATGGATCGGGCGAAGCTCGAGTACCCCGTCCTCCCCGGACTCATCCTGTGCCTCGACCGGGCGTTCCCGTACGCCCTCAATGAGATCATCGCGGAGAAGGCGATCGCGTACCGTGGCCGCGGCGTGGTCGGGATCGACATCGCCGGGCCGGAGTCGTCGGGCTTCCGACCGCGCGACTACCGCCGCCTGTTCTACCGCGCGCGGCGACTCGGACTCGGCGTGACCGTTCATAGCGGCGAAGCGGGTCCGGTCGACGAGATCAAGGAGGTCATCGAGGAGCTCGAACCGGCGCGGATCGGGCACGGCGTCAAGGCGGCGTACGACCCACGGACGATGGAGATGATCCGCGAGCGGGAGATCACGCTGGAGGTCTGCCCCACCAGCAACCTCACCACGAAGGTGGTCTCGGGCTGGGATGAGTTCCGCTGGATCTTCGACTCCTTCCGCAGGAACGGCGTCCGCTTCTCGATCAATACCGACGGCCCTGAGATGCTCCGCACCTACATCCGCGACGAGCTGGCGACGCTCGGACGGCTCGGCATCCTCTCGGTCGAGGAGCAGGCCCAGTCGGTGGAGTGGGCGCGCCAGGCGTCGTTCGTCGCAGGCGTCAGCGACCTCCCACTCCCGGTGCGTCCTCCGGCTCCCCGCGCCGCCGTCGAGCGCGAGGAGGCGTGAGGCGTCAACGCGTTCGGCCCGTTGACGGGCGCCCCGCCTCTGGCATACTCGCGCAGGACCTGAGGGAGCGCGGAGCGCGGGGTCCGGAAAGGAGGCACGACCATGGCAGATACCGTCGGGAACGCGACGACTGCGTCACGCCTCCGGAGGAGCGACGACTAGCGAGCTGAGCGAGACGATCTCGCCTGCCCAAGCCGTCCCCGCCGGGGACGGCTTTTGTGTACCCGGGAGCCGCGAGCGTGACGCGAAGGGGCGCGTCCCTCTTCACGCTTTCCCTGGAGACTCCTCCCTTGAAACCGCCTACTTCGTTCCGATGCGTGCACTGTGGGCTGGACGTGCCGGTCGACGCTCCCGGCACCGCACATCGCAATCACTGCCCGAACTGCCTCTGGAGTCGGCACGTCGACGACGAGCCCGGCGATCGGGCGTCGGACTGCCTCGCCTCGATGGAGCCTATCGCCATCACCGTCCGCAAGGACGGGGAGTGGGTACTCATCCATCGATGCAATGGCTGCGGCGAGCTTCACAGCAACCGGACGGCGGGCGACGACAACCCGCTCCTGCTCGTCCGGCTCGCGGTGAAGCCGCTTGCACAGCCACCGTTCCCGCTGGACCGGCTCACCCTGATCTAGGGGAGGAGCGCGGTCGACGTGCGCGGACTCGAACCGGACGGCTCCGTAGAGCGGTTTCGGGGAGAGTCCGCGCCAGAGGTCGGGTCACCGCCGCCGAGCCGTCCTCGACCGCCTCCGTGCTAGGCTCGGCGTGATGGACCTCGACCTCTCGCCCGAGCACTCGCTTCTCCGGGACACCCTCCGCGACTTCCTTGCGAACGAGGTCGCGCCGGTCATCGACGAGCACGAGAGGGCGCGTCGCTTCCCGACCGAGGTCGTCTCCAAGCTCGGACCGATGGGGCTGCTCGGGATCCCGTATCCGGAGGAGGAAGGGGGAGCCGGGTTGGACACGCTGGCCTACGCGATCGCCGTCGAGGAGATCTCGCGGGTCTGGGGGTCACTCGGCATCATCGTCGCCGCTCACACGTCACTCGGCTGCGGGCCGCTCCACGTCGCCGGGACTCCCGAGCAGAAGGAGCGCTACCTGGTGCCGATGGCCCAGGGCAAGGTCATCGGCGCGTACGGGCTGACCGAGCCGGAGGCGGGCTCGGATTCGGGCGGGACGCGCACGACCGCGACGCACCAGGGCGGGCCTGACGGCGGCGTCTGGATCCTCAACGGTGGCAAGCGGTTCATCACGAACGCGGGGCAGGCGGGGACCTACGTCGTCACGGCTCGGACGGGCACCAGGGAGGACGGGTCGGCTGAGATCAGCGCGTTCATCCTCGACGCTGACACGCCCGGGTTCAAGGTCGGTCGGCTCGAGGAGAAGATGGGGCTCCATGCGTCGGCGACGGGCGAGCTGTTCTTCGAGGACTGCTGCGTTCCGGCGAACCAGATGCTCGGCCCACGCGGCGGTGGCTGGCGCACCTTCCTGCAGATCCTCGACGGCGGGCGGATCTCCATCGGTGCCATGGCGCTCGGGCTCGCGCAGGCGGCGCTCGACGCGTCGACGATCTACGCGCGCGAGCGCAGGCAGTTCGGGAGGCCGATCGGGAGCTTCCAGGGCGTGGCGTTCATGGTCGCGGACATGGCGACCGACGTCGAGGCGGCCCGGCAGATGGTCTACCGGGCCGCGTGGCTCAAGGACCAGGGCCGCGACTACGGACTCGCGGCTGCCCAGGCGAAGCTGTTCGCCTCGGAGGTCTCGAAGCGTGCGACGAACGACGCGATCCAGGTCCACGGCGGCTACGGCTACATCGAGGAGTACAAGGTCGAGCGTTACCTCCGGGACGCGAAGCTGACCGAGCTGGGGGAGGGGACGAGCCAGATCCAGCGACTCGTCATCGGCCGCAAGGTGCTCGATCTCCGTGTCGTCTGACACCGTGTCGCGGGCGGCGCCACCGCGCTAGATTCTTACCCTTGCTCCGCCCCCGACGGAGCTGCAGGTACCGAGCAGGAGGAGAGGCCGCATGTCCGTCGCCCGCAATACCGAGATCAGCGTGAAGTCGACGACGAGCTTCCAGGACGCGATCGAGCAGGGGATCGGTCGCGCCACGAAGACGTTGCGGAACGTCACGGGCGCCTGGATCAAGGAGCAGGAAGTGACCGTCGAGGACGGCCGCATCGCCTCCTACCAGGTGACGATGATCATCACCTTCGTCCTCGAGGACTAGGACGCCCGAGACCGGGGGGACACATGTCGGAGTGGCGTGAGGACGACGCCGGCTGGCGCCGATGGGGGCCGGACGTGCTCGAGGCCTCTCGTGAGCTCG
>JADDQH010000045.1 GCA_016781485.1 Chloroflexota bacterium
CCTCCCCGCCTATCGGTGCCGATCGCAAGGTCGGTGTTCCGGGTGGCCTACCGCGCGTGGCCCCACAAGCGGCGCATCATCGAGGCGAACGCGGCTCACATCCTGGGTCGTCCGGTCCACGACCCCGCGGTCCGACGACTCGCGCGCCAGATCTACGCGACGTACGCCCGGTATGTCGTGGAACTGATGCGACTTCCCTCGCTGCCACCGGAGGAACCAGCCCGTCTCTACACGGGTGAGGTCGAGCGCGGAGCGGACTCCTTCGACGCGCTGTACGAGCGCGCTCGAGCCCAGGGACGGGGGATCGTCATCGTGACCGCCCACATCGGCAGCATCGAGACGATGGCCGCAGCGTATGCCGCTCGCGGCTGGCCGTGCTATGCCGTCGCCGACGACACCACATATCCCGGTCTTTTCGCGTTGCTCGCGGAGCAGCGGCGGCGATGGGGAGTGGAGATCATCGCGTGGCGGCGGCTCCGAGAGATGTATCGCGTGCTGCGCCGTGGAGCGATCCTGGGGCTCGTGGTCGATTGGGGATACCGCGCGGACGACGTCCCGGTGCGGCTGTTCGGCGAATGGACGACGCTCCCGGCGGGCCCGGCCGTCCTCGCGGCACGGACACGCGCGATCATCGTTCCCGTCGTCAGCCGGCGGCGCTCGGACGGTCGGTTCGAGGCGAGCCACGAGGAGCCGTTCGAGGTACCCGACGTCTCACCGGCGTCCGTGGCGATCGCGACGCAGCGGATCGCCGACGCGATCGAGGCGATGGTGAGAGCGGCGCCCGAGCAGTGGTACATCTTCAAGCCCATCTGGCCCCGGTCGCAGGAGGAGAAGGCCGAGCTTGCCGCGCGCCAGGCGGCGATGGTGGAGGGGCGGCCAAGGCGGGGCGCAGCCTCAGAACGCGGCGCGGAAGGGACTGGAGGACTTGCGGCCGCCGCTGGGAGCGCCGGATGACGGCCGTCGTGCATGCCTTGCGGCCGCGTCGACGCGACGTTCCTCGAGGACCGCTTCCCGACCGCCTTGTGACGTCCGTCTTCTCGCTCCTGACGTCACTCCTCCTTCGGCTTCCGGACCGGAAGCTCCACCGCGCGGCCGACATCGCGGGTGCCGGTCTCTACCTCGCCTGGCCGCGCCGTCGCGCGCTCGTCCGTTCGAACCTGCGCCGCGTCTGCACCTGGCTCGTGGCGGAGGGGATGGCGAGCCCGGGCGTCGCACGAGCTGCGGGCGATCCGCGCGCCCTGGATCGCCTCGTCCGCAGGGCGTTCGGGCATTACCTCCGTTCCTATCTGGAAGTCGCCCTCGCTTCGGGGTTCACGCCCGGTCATCTTGCCGATCGGCTCCGCATGGAGACGACGGCGTCGGCCGAGGAGGCGGTGAGCCACGCGCAGAGCGGCCGTGGGCTGTTGTTCGTCGCGCTCCACATGGGATCCCTCGAACTGCCGGCGCTGTACGCGGTGACACGGGCGGGACGACCCGTCACAGCGCCGATGGAGACGCTCGAGAACAGGCCACTTCAGGCATATCTCGAACGGAGCCGTTCGGCGAGTGGGATCCGGATCGTCCCCGCGCGCGGGTCCGGGCGACTCCTCGCCCAGGCGCTGGAGCTGGGCGGGGTGGTCGCGGTCGTCTCGGACCGTCCCATCACGTCCGCGGGCCGACGCGTCCTGTTGTTCGGCGCGCCCGCCCGCCTGCCGACCGGACCCGCGCTGCTCGCACTCGAGTCCGGTGCCGCGACATACGTCGGGGCTTTCAGGCGGACCGGCTACGGGAGCTACGCGGCACGCATCCTCAAGCTCGAACTGCCGGTGGACGGGCCGCGACGCGAGCGAGTCGGCGTGTTCATGGCTCGGCAGGCGCGTCTGTTCGAGTCGATCATCGCCGACGCGCCGGAGCAGTGGTGGACGGTCTTCTTCCCGATCTGGGACGGGGGCCCCGGGAGCGCGCGCGAGGACGGCCCTCACGACACCGCCCCGGCTGCGGCGACCGCCGACGCCGCGCCCGGTCCTTCGGAGGACGCGGCAGGCGCAATGGAGGTGGTCGCGCGATGACCGAGCCGGTGGACACGATCGGCGGGCAGACAGCGGCCGGCGATCGCGGTGAGCGTAGGCGTGGGAAAGCCGACCTCCACATCCATTCCCTCGCGTCGGACGGGACATCGACGGTCGCGGAGATCCTTGACTACGCGGAGCACCGCACCGACCTCGACGTCATCGCCATCACGGACCACGAGCGGGTGGATGCCGCTCACGCGGCGCGCGCGATGGCCGGCGCCCGTGGACTCCGGATCCAGGTCATCGTGGGGGAGGAGATCACGACGCGTGGCGGTCACCTCCTCGGACTGTTCATCGAGCGGCGCATCCGACCCTTCCAGTCACTCCGAGCCTCCGTGCAGCAGGTGCACGAACAGGGCGGCGTCGCCGTCCTTGCGCACCCGCTCGTCCCGTATCCGTTGTGCGCAAGCGCACGATCGATCCGCCGCCTACTAGCCGAGCCGGACGCGATCTTCCACCCCGACGCCCTGGAGGGGTTCAACCCGACGACGGCCGGGATGCCCTGGCACCGACGAGTGCCAGGCTTCATCGCGGAAACGGGCCTGGCAGGGGTCGGCAACAGCGACGCGCACCGTGCGGAGAACGTGGGGCAGGCGTTCACGACGTTCCCCGGGCGGACACCGGCCGACCTTCGCGCCGCGATCCTCGCCCGGGAGACGGGCTGGGAGGGGAGTTTCTACCCATTCGGCAGTCAGTTCTCGATGTTCCGGCGCCAGGTGCGGAAGTACGCGCGCGACGTTCGGGACGAGGTGAGGGGTCGGCTTCTGCGGGACGGGACGGGGCGCGACCTCGGCTATCCCGGCGGTCGCCGTCGTCCGCCCGTCTTCGACGACGCTGACGCAAGCCGACGGGAGCTCACCGGGCGGGAGGTAGGCGGGTGAAGATCGGACTCGTCACTCCGTACATCTACCCGCTCCCCGGCGGTGTCAACGCACACGTGAGGTATCTCTACGAGAACCTTTGGGCGCGTGGTCACGAGGTCAGGATCATCAGCAGCACGCACGGCCCTCAGAAGAGCAGCGAGGGGGATGTGATCCGGCTGGGCTGGGGCTTCAGCGTCCCGACGAACGGCTCGGTCGGGACGCTGACGATCTCGCACCGCTACCGCTCGCTCGTCCGGGACGTCCTCGAGCGCGAGCGCTTCGACCTGCTGCACTTCCACGAGCCGTTCGTGCCGTTCCTGTCGCTGATGCTCCTGCTCGAGTCGCGCTGCGTCAACGTGGCCACGTTCCATGCCTACTCCGGCTGGAGCCCCTCGTACGAGTTCGGGAAGCGGATGCTGGGCGGGTTCGCGGGGCGCCTGCATGGGAGGATCGCCGTGAGCGCGGCGGCCCGCCACTTCATCAACCGCTACTTCCCGGGCGACTACAAGGTCATCCCGAACGGCGTCGACCTCCAGCGCTTCCAGGCTGTCCGGCCGATGCCGCGCTGGCAGGACGGGACGCCGAACATCCTGTTCGTCGGTCGTTTGGAGGAGCGCAAGGGACTCCTCCACCTTCTCAAGGCATACCGCGTCCTCCAACAGCAGGGTCGCCGGTGCCGACTCCTCGTGGTGGGAGCCGGTCCGCAGGAGCGTGAGGCGCGGCGCTACATCGCGACGCGACGATTGCGCGGCGTGGAGCTCCTTGGGCGGGTGAGCGACGAGGACAAGGCGCGGTACTTCGCCACGGCGGACGTCTACGTCTCGCCGGCGACGGGGCAGGAATCGTTCGGGATCGTGCTGCTCGAGGCGATGGCGGCGGGCGCACCGATCGTGTGCAGCGACATCCACGGCTACAAGGGAGTGGTACATCGGGGCCAGCAGGCCCTCCTCGTGCCGCCACGTGACCATCGCGCGCTCGTGGACGCCATCTCGGCGCTGCTCGACGACCCGTTGCTGCGAGCGCGGATGGGCGAAGCGGGACGCCAGCGCGCGCGTCAGTTCAGCTGGGAGAACATCACGGCGAAGGTCGATGACTACTACGCGTTCGTCATTCGACGACTCGCCTCGCAGCGCGCACTTCCGGCCGGCTATCACGCCGCGATCCCGGCCAGCCCGAGGCCGTCAGGATCCGAAGCAGTAGCGATACCGGTCGGGGTGGATCGACGCTACCTCAGCCGCGCTCTCGCTCCCGACGGTGCCCCGGCCCGCGACGGGTCCACCACCGACCGCCAGGAGTAGGCGGCGTACATCGCCGCCGCCACCACGAGCACGACCCCGGCGGCGAGTGCAGCGCCCTCGAACCCGAACAGGGCCACCTCCACCGGTTCGTCCTTGTTCACGGCGAACTGGAAGTCGTAGGGGTACGTCGGCAGGAACGCCTGATACATCCCCACGATGGCGTTGGGAAGCGGCAGCGCGGCGAGGTTCGGATACCAGACGGCGAGCCATAGCGCGGCAGCCCCCAGCACCGCCACGACGTACCGACGGCTGTCCCGCGCCCCGAGCGCCGCCAGGGCGGGGACCGCGAGCGCGAGCAGCACGAGGAGCGCGAGCGCGTACGGTCCGACATCGCCGAGCGGGAAGGCCAGCAGGGGCCGCTCGCTGCGCACCGCGACCTGGGTGAACAGGAGCGCGGCGAGCGTGCCGACGACCGTCACGACGAGCGGGCCGAGCGGTGAGGACCGTAGAGCCGCGATGCCCACACTTCCCCGCGTACCCGCACCCTCGTTCTCCCCATGCTGTCGGAGGGCGCGGAGCTGGACGATCAGTGCAACGACGCCGAGCGCGGTGACGAGGAGCGTCAACCCGGCCCGTTCGGTCAGGACGAACTCGCTACGCACTGCGCCGCAAGCGGTCTCGAACCCGCCGCTGTTCTCGTTCCCATGCCGCACGTCGCCGACGAAGCACAGCACCGGGCGCGCCAACCACAGGAGGGGCGCGCCGAGGATCGCGACGGCAGCGGCGACCCTGGCAAGCATCCACGTCCGATGCGACGGGCCATGCCACAGCTCGGCGAGGAAGTACGCGAGCGCCATGAAGCTGAAGGGCAGGCTCGTGTAGACGTGGTACTGGAACGTCGCGCGGTCGATCCGGGCCCACGGGAGCCACTGCGCCGCGAGCCCGATGACGACGAGCGTCAGGGCGAGGCTCCGCCGCCGCCACGCCTGCCAGGCCGCCCACGCCGCCGCCGGGATCGCGAGCCAGAACAGGACGTGGTTACCGGTGTCGTAGATCAGCGCGCCGGTGTCGTTGGCGAGTGACGAGTCCTGATAGAACCAGACGGGCTTGAGGTCGAGCGGCCACGCCCACCACGGCGACGATGCAGCATGACCCGCGCGGAGCTCGTTGTGGTACTCGTACATCGATCGCTGGAGGTCGACGAACGACTGACCCGCGGTGCCGTCCGGGAAGAGTGGCAGTGCCGCGAGCGGCCCCCAGTTGTTGCCGAGCGAGACCCAGGGCACGTAGCTCACGATGTAGACGGCGATCGGAACGACCGTGAGGGCGAGCAGAGCAAGGAGCCACGGGACGCCGAGCCGCCAGCCCGGCCGGAGCCAACCGGGGGGCGTCACGTCGTCGCCGTCGTCGCCGTCGTCGCCGTCCTCGCCTTCGCCGGCGCCCGCGTCGCCGTACGCAACGACCGTGGACCCGAACGCTGCGGCGATCCTTGGCAGCAGGTAGACGACCACCGCAACGACGATGAGCGCCCCGCCGCCCGTCGACGCGAGCCTCGGGACCGACGATGCTTCGGCGCTCGTCGCGGTCCGCCACAGGCCGAACAGCAGCAGCGGCACGCCAAGCAGCAGCGGCACGATCGTCGCGAACCGGTGCTCGTCACGGGCGAGTCGGAACGGCCGCAGCACCATCGCGACCGCGAGCAGCGCAGTCAGCGCGACCATGAGGATGAGGAACACGAAGTTCCGGTGGGCGGCGGGGTCCTGGGCGCCGATGCCAAGGAGCCCGAGCAGGGCGGTGAGCCCGACCATCCCAGCGAGCGCGATGAGCCGCCCGAGCGCCGACCGAAGAAGCACGAGCAGGAGGATCCCGCCGATCGCATACGCGCCGACCCACTTCGAGGCGAGCGCAAGCCCCAGCAGAAGCCCCACGGCGGGCAGCCCGAGACCGACAGCCAGCGGTCCGCGCCACATCCGAAGGTAGAGCGGCGCGAACAGCGTGTACGCGGCGAGGATGAAGAACGCGACGTACACGTCGTTCATGGCGATCCGCGACTGCGCGAAGAACATCCCGTCGAGCAGGACGAGCGCCGCGGCGATCAGCGCGACGGCGCGGCGGCGGAACAGGATCCGCGCCAGGAGGTAGAGGCAGCCCGCCGTGAACGCGCCCAGGAGGACGCCCGGAAAGCGCCACGCGAAGGTGTGGCTGCCGGCGTCGATCGCCGCGAGTCGCCCGTCGCCGGCGAACACGAGGATCTCCTGGCGGTCAGCGGCGGGTCGGCTCGGCTGTGCGTCGAGTGCCCACGCCTGGGCAGCGAACGGAAGACGTGCATCGGCGAACACCGCGTTCGCATGAGGCTCGACGACGTACACCGTGTCGGCCTCGCCGTCCTGTGTCCGCCCGAGCGCGTGGACCAGGTTCGTGGGCTCGTCCCACGTGACGTCACGGATCTCGTTGGGCATCTCGACCGTGGCCTTCTTCTCGGGTAGCGCCTCCCTGTCCGCCTCGACGGCCTCGAGCCTGGAGCCCGTGGCGACGTAGAGCGTGGGCTTGTCGATGCCGCCCACGCTCGCGACTCCGGTCGCGGGACCCGACAGCTCCACCTCGTGGATCGGCGAGAGCAGCTTCGCGTCGAGGAAGGTGAGCCCGGCCTCGCCGGCGACGGCCACGGCGTCCCCCGATTCGATCCGGACCCCTTCCAGCTCCCCCGCCTCGATCGCCGCCCGGATCGCCTTTCCCTCGTCGCCCGTGATGTAGCTCGCCACCGTCACGTCGCCACCCCCCGCGATCAGCTCTTTGATCCGCCCCGCGTCGTCGTCGAGCTCCTTGGCGAGCCGCGTCCCGAGGGCGCGAGCGTCATCGGTGTGCCCGCGGCCGACCACGACGCGCTCTCCCCCCTCCGCGCCCGCCACGGCCGCCGCGCCCGCGACGCTGGTCCTGCCCGTCCGTTCGCCGGTCGTGGGGTCGATACTCTCCACGATGCCTCCGGCCAGGACGCCGATGAGCACGGGCTCGTCGCCGACGATCGCGAGCCGGAGCGGGGCGGTCTCGAGCGACCCGAGTGCGGTGGGCACCGGGGGCGAGGCGGGCGGATCGGAAGTCCGGTAACGGTCGAGCGAGGCGGTCGGCAGCGTCGACAGCCGCCCCGACGAATCGGCGAGGAAGAGCACGTGCCCGTCTTCGTCGAGTGCGAGGGCATCCGCGGGTGCGGACAGGATCGCCGTCTCGGTCCTCTCGTGAAGGTCGTAGACGCGGACCTCCTGCCCCGTGGCGACGTAGAGTCGATCGCCGTTCCGGACCCCCGGTGCCTCATCGGGGCTCCATCGCCTCTCGATCGCGACGGAGCGGACGGGGACGTCGAGATCGCTCTCGCCCGTCACCCGGTCGTTGCCGAGCAGCGCGATGCCTGCCGCCATCGCGTACTTCGCGAGGTGCGGGTGCGTGTACTCGTAGATGACGTGCGGCATCCCGTAGCGCCAGTGCTGAAGGAACTCCGTCCCGGTCCGTGCGTGATACACCTCGTCGAAGTGGAAGCGGTGGGGCTGGTCGACGCGCCACGTACGGAGCGTGAGCGCACCCAGCACGACGAGCACGAGCAGGAACAGATCGAGACGCTCGAGTCGCCCGAACCGCTCGCTCTGGAGCGCCCCGCTCCGGTCGGCGCGGACGTTGCGGGCCTGGAGCCGCGATCGCAGCGACGCGAGGAGGGGCCTCCCCCGCTCTCGGTCGGTTTCCCACCAGTCCCGATCGCTTGGATCGCGACCCTCGATCGAAGGCAGCACGGCGCGCGTCATCACGTCTCGCGCGCTCTCGGCGTCGGACCTCATGAGGGATCGGGGCAGAGGCGCGTCCTCCTCCCACGCGGGCAGCCCGAAGGGCAGGGCACTCCTCCTGCGTGCGTCCGCTCGCCTCTCCACGGCGAGGCCGGACGGCGCCACGCGAGGTCCACTCCGCCGGAGCTCCTCGTCTCGCGCGCTCGCGCCCTCGAGTGGCTGATCGCTCGCCTCCGTTGCCGTGGCCGGTCGGAGCCGCCACAGCAGATACCCGAAGACGGCCGTGTGACCCAGAACGCCGAGGGCGATCCACGGGAAGGTTCGGAACGACTCGCCGAGAGCCAGCCCTTCGAGGCCGGGCGTCCCGTACAGGGGGACGGTCAGCACCGCGTGGAGGTTGATGAACGACGCGGCGGCGAGGACGAGCGTGGCGACCGCCCAGCGACGACCGCCGACCGAGAGGAGGGGGAGGAAGGCGAAGGCCGGGAAGCCGTATCGCTCGTGAACCCGCGTCGGGAGGATGAAGAATGCGAGGCTGAGGTAGGCGGCAACGAGGATGACCGAGCGGGGGTCGTCGCGCCACAGGACCCGCGCGAGCCCGAGAAGGAAGCCACCGGCGAGAAGGAGCGTGCCCACGCCCACCGCGGTGAGTGGGCCCAGGAAGGGAGACTCGTCCGAGGGCCAGCCGCAGAAGCACTGAGCGAGCGACGGGCGCCCTCCCGATGACGCGAACGCCCACGGGTTGTAGGCGTTGATGCTCAGCCCGGGGTACTCGCCTGCAGCCTTGGCGACCACCTCGAGGAACCCGTCGATGGGATCGCCCGGCGTGCCGAACAGCCCGAGCCCGAACGGCGTCACCAGCAGCAGGAACGTGAGCATCCCGAGCGCCGCCGACGACGCGAGCCGCCACCAACCCTGCTCCTCGGTCAGCCACCCTCCGAGCGCGGACCCGAAGCGAACAGGCCGAGGACCGCTGCCGGGCTTGAGCAGGTGCCTCCGGATGAGCACCGCGACGACGAGGGGCGCGAGCACGACCCCGAATTGGGGCTTGACGACGCCGGCGAGGACGGTCGTCGCGAGCGCACCCTCGGAGTACCCGGCGAGGAGCAGCCCGACGGCGGCGAGCATCACGAGCGCGCCGACGGCGTCGACCTGACCCCAGAGCGCCGAGTCGTAGAGCGTGACGGGGTTGAACAGGTAGAGCGCGGCGGCAGCGGTGGCTGCTCGCGGCGACGCGACACGCCCGGAGAAGCCGCGTCGCGCGAGTCGGTGGATCAGATATGCGACGCCGAGGTCCGCGAGGATCGGCGGCACCTTGATGAGCACACCGGCCACGGACGCGGGGTCTGAGGGCGACAAGACGTGCGCGAGTGCGCCGACGAGCCACAGGACGTACAGGTAGCCGGGCGGGTAATCGGCGAACCCGCCCGATCGGTAGAACTCGCCCGGCCCGTCCTCCGCCATCCGGAGGGCCCAGCCAGTGAAGCTGCCCAGGTCGGACTCGAAGCCGGAGTTCGGGAACAGGACGTATGCGATGATGAGCCGGAGTGCGAGCCCGGCCAGAAGCAGGGTGGCGATGCCGGGGATGGCCGCGGGCGCTCGACCGGGCCGTTCCGTCGCTGGCCGTTCCGTCGCTGTGTAGCCCCGCGCGGTCTCATCGGCGCGGGGCGCTGACAAGTCGACCGGCCTCCTGAGGAGTGACGAGTGGAGGGGAGTATAGCAACGGGGGGAGAGCGGCCCCTGGCTGCGCCCGTCCGTGCGTTGCCCGACCTGCGCCGCCTGCACCCCGCCTGGATCGGCCTCGGTCTCGTCACGCTCGCGCTCGTCGTCTACGTCGTGTCCAACACCGAACGCACGATGGGTCACTTCTACGACCACTTCGTGTGGCAGGCCGACGCCTACCTCCACGGACGCTTCACGATCCCGTATCCGGTGGAAGGCCCTTCTGGCAACGAGTACTTCCAGGACGTCTACCCCCTCCCGGGACGGCCCGGGGAGGGACTCCTCCCGTTCCCGCCGCTGCCCGCGATCCTGCTCGTGCCGCTCGTCGCGGTTTCCGGTCTCGACGCCGACGCGGCACTCTTCGCGGCCGTGCTCGGCGCGGTCAACGTCGGGCTCGCATGGCGGCTCGTGACGCGCCTCACGTCGGACCCGGCGGTGGCCGTCGCCGCGGCGCTGTTCTACGGTCTGGGCACCGTGGCGTGGTACGCCTCGATGCTCGGGTCGACGTGGTTCCTCGCGCACGTCGTCGCGAGCACGTTCCTGTTGCTGGCGCTCACCGTCACGCTCGACGGCGAGCGGCACGAGGCCGAGCTGCGACGACGCGGAGACCTGCCACACAGGGGGATCGTCGACCGCCGCCAGTTCCTCGCCGGGTTCCTGCTCGGGCTCGCCGCGCTCGCGCGCCTCACGACCCTCTTCGGCGCCCCGTTCTTCGTCCTCGTGGGCAGTGGCGGGTCGGTCCGACGAAGGGCAGTCTCCGCGGGGCTCGGGGCGGCGATCCCGGTCCTTGCCCTGGTCGTCTACAACCTGGCTGTGACCGGACAGCCGTTCAACCCCGCGTACGAGTACCTCTACCAGATGGAGTCGCGGCACGAGCCGCAGGGGGGCGGCGTCCTGGCGTCACTGCTGCCCCCCGTGGGTGATATCGATTACCGTGCCGGCGAGTGGGGGATCGAGGACCCGCGGTACATCCCCCAGAACGCCCTGATCATGCTCGCCTGGCTGCCCGAAGTGAGGCTCGAGTGCGGGCTGTCGCTGTTCGACCCCGCGTGCCCGCTTCTCCAGCCGGACGAGGTCGGGATGAGCCTGTTCCTCACGAGTCCTGCCTATCTCGTCGCGGTACCGCTCGTGCTCGCGGCGTGGCGGCGTCGGGTCGTCCTGGGTGCCACGCTCGCCGTCCTCGCCATCGCGCTCGCCAACGTGATGCACTTCAGTCAGGGTTGGGTCCAGTTCGGCTACCGCTTCAGCAACGACTTCGCCCCAATCGCGCTTGTGCTCGTCACGCTGGCCATCGCCCGGACCGGGCTCACGCGCTTGACCGTGGGGCTCATCGCCGCGTCGATCGCCATCAACGCCTGGGGGGTCTACTGGGGCGTCACGAATGGCTGGTAGGGTGCCGGCGCTCTCGTATTTCTTTCCTGTGCACGACGAGGCGGAGAACATCGAGCCGCTCGTCGCGGAGGCGCTCGAGGTGCTCCCCGAGCTGGCCGAGCGCTTCGAGATCATCGCTGTCGACGACGGGAGCCGCGACGGTACGGGTGAGGTCGCGGACCGCCTCGCAGCGGAGTACCCCGACGTCGTGCGCGTCGTTCACCACCCTGTGAATCGTGGGTACGGCGCCGCTCTGCGATCCGGGTTCCGCGCGTCACGCTATCCGCTCGTGTGCTTCACCGACGGCGACCGGCAGTTCCGGCTGCGTGACCTGCGACGCCTGCTCGTGCGGCTCGAGGGACATGACCGCCCCGACGCCGTCGTCGGGTACCGCCTGAGGCGAGCCGACCCCGCCGTCCGGCTCGTGTACGCGCGGCTGTACCGGCTCGCGCTGAGACTGTTCTACGGCCTGCTGGTACACGACCCCGACTGCGCCTGCAAGCTCGTCCGTCGGGACGCGCTCGCCGACGTCCGCCTCGAGTCGGGCGGTGCGTTCCTGTCGGCGGAGCTGCTCATCAAGCTCCGGGAGCAGGGACGGCGCGTCGTCGAGGTCGGCGTGCCTCACTACCCGAGGACCGCGGGGCGGGCGTCGGGCGCGGACCCGAGGGTGGTCTTGAGAGCGGTCAGGGACTTCTGGCGGCTGCGCCTGCGGCTCTGGTTCGCCCGTGACTCCGCACTCGTTCGGGGCGAGTCGGTGCTCGGCGGCGAGGTCGCGGGCTGAAGCGTCTCCCGCTCGGGCCGGCGCTCAGTCGAGCCGGCGGCGCTCCTCCGGTCCCTCGCCCTGCTGTGGCTGGTCGGGCAGGTCGACGTCCAGCGAGTTCACGAACTCGCGGAACACCTCGAGGCGCTCGTCGTCATCGGGCTCGGGCGTGACGGCCGCGCGCTCGAGGACGGCGTCGGTCGCGTAGATCGGGACGCCCGCGCGCACCGCGAGCGCGATCGCGTCGCTCGGCCGCGCGTCGATCTCCACCGAGCGCCCGTCGAGCTCGAGCATCAGGCGGGCGCGGAACGTCTCGTCTGCGAGATCGGAGACGACGATCTGCTTGACCAGGACGCCGAGCTCGGTGAGCGTCGACGAGAAGAGATCGTGCGTGAGCGGGCGCTCGGGGGTGACTCCCTGGAGCCTCATCGCGATCGCGTTCGCTTCCCATGGCCCGATCCAGATCGGAAGGTACCGCTCGCGCTCGGTGTCCTTGAGGATGACGACGTGCTGCGATGACAGCATGTGGACGCGGACGCTCTCGACCACCATCTCGTTCAAGCCCGACGGCATGCGGGCCATTCTACCCCGCCCCCCGACCGGCCCCCGCGGCGCTCGCGAGTGCCGGGGGTCGCAGCGCTACGGGCTGGGGCTCGCTTCCGAGGGCGAGCGTCGGGGCTTCGGCGAGCGCGACGCGGGGGAGCCCTCCGGCGGCGTCTCGCCGGCATCCGTCGCCTGCAGGACAGTCGAGAACAGGCGGTCCTCCGTCGACCACACGAGGACGGGCGGCTCCTCCTCGTCCTCGCTCTCGATCACGTACATCCCCTGGAGCCCCTCGAACTCCTGGCCCGACGCGCGTGCGATGAACTGCTCTTCGTATCCGCCGTTCGCCTTGCTGTAGACCAGGATCCGTCCGTGCTTCTCGTCCCAGACGTACAGTCGGCCTTGTCCGCGTGCCCCGGAGCCGGTGAACAGGGCGAACTGCCGCCCGGCGCGGAGATCGCCCTGGTCCGGCGGGTCCTCCACGGAGAAGTCCTGGCGTCGCCCCGATTCGTGACGGACGACTTGCTGTGGCGTGAGGGCGTAGACCTCGCCGTCGATGTGCAGTTGCAGGAAGTCGTCGACGTTCTCCGCGCCCATCAGGTAGTTCGTGCCCCCGGAGAAGCCGCTCCCGTCGAGCCTGGGCTGGTAGCGCATGATCTGCCGCCGGCTCGGGTCCAGGACGTAGAGGTTGTAGAGGCCGTCCTCCGGCCGCACGAGGTACGTCTCGATGTCCCTGATGTCACCGCCCCACTGCGCGCCGGCGATGCGGACCTGCCCGAGCGTGCCCACACCGCCCGACGGGCGCCACCGCCAGAGCGCACCTCGGTTGTCGAGGATAAGCAGGTCGGGCCCCCCGACCGCGAGCATCACGGGCTTACCGACGCCCGCCCCCGGGCCGTCCCCGGGCTTGACGATGACGGCGCCAGTGCGCCGGCGGACGTCGACTCGGACGACGCTCCCGCGGCCGCCGGTCGTGTCGATCGCGTACGCGGCTCCATCGGGGCCTTGGACCAGGTCGGAGATGGCCGCGTCCGCGGAGATCCGCGTGTAGTCGAAGACCAGGGTCGACTCGACGTCCCGCACGTCGTACAGCGCGTCGAGTGCCTGTGCGGCCTGGGCTCGGAGCGGGTCGAGCCGCGCCGACGAGACCCCGGCAACCCTTGCCGCCTCCAGGTCTCCCCATGCTTGCTGGAGGAGCTGCCTCGCGCGATCCTCGTCCCCCGATGCGGCACCGCCCGCACCGACCGCCTCCCGGATGTTCTCGCGCGCCCGCGCGAACGCCTGCTCCGCCGAGTCGACCGCCCGGATGTCGCGATCCCTGCCCATCAGTCGGTCGGCATAGACATACGAGAAGACGCCGAGCGCGCCCACGAACAGGACCGAGACGAGAAGCCCGATCGCGGCGCGCCGCTGGACTTCGCGCTGTGAGACGAGCGGTGCGACGGCGAGCCTCCGACGCCGGGGTACGAGGCCCCGGAGGCGGTCGAGTAGCCCGTAGGCGGCGCCACCGATCACCTCCCGCGTCCGGTCCTGCACGGACGCCGCGGCGGGTACCTGCCGTCGGGCGGCGACGGGGGGTGCCGCGCGAGCGCCGTCCCCTTCCTCTTCACCCTCGGTCGCGGGCACGAGACGCCGAGCCGCTCTCGAGGCTCCGGCCTCACCCGCCTCGACCGTCAGGATCGCATCCGAGCCGTCGCCGCCGGCGGCGAGGAACAGGTGGTGGAGGTGCTCCACCGCGGACTGTGGGTGGAGCGTCACGAGTGAGTTCTTCAGCTCTTCGGTGCCGACGTGCTCCGTGAGGTTCCGCGATACCAGCAGGATCTCGTCACCGGCCGCGAAGTCGCCCCGCCAGACGTCGACACGGACCTCCTCGGTGTCAGGCATCCCTCGACCCGGCTCGTGCTCGGGCATGAGCAGGCGAGCGTGGCGGACGAGGTAGACCTCCGCGTCGCCGATCGAGGCGACGTACAGCTCGTTCCCCCGGATGACCGCGAGCGCTACTCCGATCGACCCCGGCTCGAGCCCGTGACCCTCACGTCCCTGGCGGAGGCGTCGGTTCGCCGCTCGAACCGCCTTCTGAAGGAGGACTGGGATCCCCGCCGACTCGTCGTAGAAGTACTCGCGCCTGATCGTCTCGGCGACGAGCGCGGTCACCGCGCGGAGCCGGCCGGTCGATCGGCCACGGACGGTGACGATGGTGTACAGGTTGCCCTTGGACCGGGCGCGGGATCCGGTCGACGGCTCGGTCACGATGACGGCGTCGGCCGACGAAGGAAGGCGTTCGTCGGCCCCCACGAGGCCGGTCTTGAGCTGGAGGCGGACAGGCATGGCGGGCTGAGTCTACCGCGGAAGCCGGGGGGCTCCCGAGGGTCGATCGGACCCCGGACGGCGCACCACCACGCGCAATTCGAGCAGCCGACAGCCTCCCGGCGTGCGTTCGAACGCGCGCAGCAGCTCGGAAGCCTGGAGGCGCAGCTCCTGGGCGACGATCGGTGCGGCGGCACTGACGACGAGGGTCGTCGGCTGGATCGCGAGCAGGTGCGTGGCCCCGACGGCGGCCGGCACGAGCTCCGCGACGAGTCGGTCCCAGCTCGCCATCGCACGCGACAGCCTGAGCTCCTCCTGGAGGCCGAGGGCGGCGGCGGTCTCGGGCAACAGATCGGCCAACCTCCGCATCGGCCGGCGCGGCGGGGTCACCGCCCCGGTCCCACGCGCTCGAGGCGCCCCGGCCGTACCTGCCACGCCGTCGACTCGTCCAGGAGCGCCGCGTCGAGGTCCGCCAGCGTCGTGGTGGTGATGAATGCCTGCGGGAGCTCGCTGATGCGTCGCACGAGATGGGCACGGCGGGTCGGGTCGAGCTCGCTGAAGACGTCGTCGAGGAGCAGTAGCGGAGGACGCCCGTCGACGCGCCGGAGGAGATCGAGCTCGGCGAGCTTCATGGCGAGGATCGCCGTCCGCTGCTGGCCTCGCGACGCGAACGAGGAAAGGTCACGGCCATCGAGCTCGAAGGCGAGATCGTCCCGGTGCGGACCTACGAGAGTGACGCCGTTCCACACCTCCTTGTCCGCGGTCTCGGCCAATCGCCGCCGGAGGGCATCGCCGGGCGTCTCTCCCACGTCGGCCGGCGCATTGGTGAGATACCGCAGCAGCAACGTCCCCTCCTGCGGCGCGATCTCGGTATGAGCAGCCTGGAGCGGCGGCCCCAATGCCTCCAGGACGCGGAGGCGCTGCGACACGATCTCCCCGCCCTGGTTCGCGATGACCGCGTCCCAGTACGCAAGCTCGCCGCGCCCCGCGATGCCCTCGCGGATCGCCCGCAGCAGGTTGTTGCGCTGCTGGAGCGCGCGGGAGTACGTCCCGAAGGTGTGCGACGACCCGGGGAGATAGCGGATCACGAGCGCATCAAGCGCTGAGCGCCTCAGCGACGGCGACCCCGACACCAGCAGCATCTCCTCGGGCGCGAACACCACGACGCGCAGCACCCCGGCGAGCGCGGTCGGCCGCCGAGCGACCCCGTTCACCTTCACCCGTCTGCGTGTGCCCGTCGCGCTCGTCCGTTCGAGGACGATCTCGAGCCGGTCGACTGCCCGCTCGCGCGCGACGTCGGCTTCGAGACGGGCGAACGGCGCTGCCCAGGTGACGATCTCGGCGTCGCTGGACGTTCGATGCGACCGACCCAGTCCGAGCACCGCGAGTGCCTCGAGGAGGTTCGTCTTGCCGACGGCGTTGGGACCGAACAGGACCTGCGGGCCCGCTGGGAGCTCCACCTCGAAGTCGCTGTAGCTCCGGAAGCCGGTCAGTCGAAGGCGCGCCACGCGCGGCGCGTCCAAGCCTGACGCGGCTTCGCTCGGAAGGACCGACGAGGCGGCGGCCGGCCCGCCGGGTGACCGCGCGACTACGACGGGGTCCGGACGGGCATGATCACGTGGACGTAATCGTCATCCCCGATGGGGCGCACCACACCGGGTGAGAGGGGACCGGTGAACTCGAGCGCCAGCTGATCCGCGTCCACGTTCTGGAGCGCTTCCTGCAGATATCGAGCATTGAAGGCGACGGTCACGCCTTCGCCCTCCAGTCCTGCCTCGACCTCGCCCTGCGTCTCACCGATGTCGGCGGCGGCGCTGATGCCGACCGCGCCCGTGCCGTTGCCCTCGAGGCGGAGCTTGACGACGTTCGCTGCGGAACTCGCGATGAGCGCCGAGAGCCGGACGGCCTTGAGCATCTCCTCTCGCTCCACGACCGCACGAGTCGAGAACGACGTCGGCAGGACCTGCTGGTAGTTCGGGAACTGGCCGTCGATCAGACGGCTGACGAGATCGACGCCCTCCAGGTGGAACACGATCTGGCTCCGAGACTGCGCCAACATGATGTCCACCGGGTCGTCGCTGTCGGCAAGGACTCTCACGAGCTCGGCATACGAGCGCGCGGGCACGACGACGGACGTCTCCTCGACGGGGTCGAGCGATGAGAGCGTCTTCACCGCGATGCGGTAGTTGTCCGCCGCAGCGAGTGTCACCTGGTCGCCAGAGAAGCGCGTGAGGACTCCGGTAAGGATCGGACGCGCCTCGTCGGACGCGGCCGCGAAGATGACCTCCGAGAGTGCGCGTCGAAGCGCCTTCTGGCTGATGCGCGTCGTGGGGCGGTCGCCCGCCGAGGGGATGACAGGGAACTCCTCCGCGTCGATGCCGCGAAGGTGCGCCTGATGGCGTCCGCCGCGGATCCGGAGCGTGGTCGGGTTCTCGAGGTCCAGGTCGACCCGTTCCCCCGACGGGAGCGAGTTGACGACGTCGGCCATCAATCGGGCCGGGACGGTGAGGGCGCCGTCGACGTCGATCTTGCCCGGCACCCAGTAGCTGATGCCGATCTCGAGGTTCGTCGCCGTCAGTTTGAGTCCCGCATCCTCCGTCCGGAGCAGGACGTTCGCGAGCACCGGGAGTGCGCTGCGAGAGCTGACGGCACGACTGACGACCTGGAGGCCTCGTGCGAGGTTCTCCTGCATCACGGACAGCTTCACCTCGGAAGCGCTCCCTTCGGGCTGGCGCCGGCGGCGGCCGCTGATCGTCCACCGCGCGACGCGAGTGTCACTTCTCTATCCATCAGTATCTTCTCACTCCCGTCGTCATCATCAGTGCGTGGAGCGTGGGGAAACACGTCGGCGCCCGCACGAGACGCAGCGCTTCGACTGACAGGACGGTGGACACGCGAGGCGCGTCTGGGGACGGACCGGGTGTCATCGCGGTGCCGCGGAGACGAGACGTCGACGAGCGGGGTGGACGTGGGGGCATCGTCCGCGGCCTGCCCGGTCCACCGCCAGCCTGGCTTGTCCACAATGGAGCCCTCTTTTCCACCGAAACGCGGGCGTTCTCCACACGCAGGGCGCGTCCGGGGCGCCGCGCCCCGGTTCAGGTGCTGCCGGTGGAGCCCAGACACTCGGGACCGGCCGGCTCGGGTGAGCGTGGTCTCAGTCGCTGTAGATCAGCTCGCGGACCGCAGCGAGCTCGCGGCGGAGCTCGTCGTTCTCCTGGCTCTCGCGGTCGATCTTGTCGCACGCGTGGAGGACGGTGGAGTGATCGCGGCCGCCGAGCTCCGCACCGATCCTGAGCAGTGAGGCGTCGGTCTCCGCGCGCATGAGGAACATCGCGATCTGACGAGGTGTGACGATGTTCCGGTCCCGCTTCTGACCCCTGAGCGTCTCCAGGTCGACGCCGTAGTAGTCCGAGACGGCCTGCGCGATCCGCTCTGGAGTCGCCATCCTCTTCTTCGGGTTGTACAGGACATTCGAGAGGACCGCCTGCGCAAGCTCGATGCTGATGGGGACGGCGCCCATGCTCGCGTACGCGGCGATCCGATTGAGCGCGCCCTCGAGCTCGCGGATGTTGCTGGCCACCTTGCGTGCGATGAACTCGAGGACCTCGGGTGCGATGGGCATCGCCTGCTCCTCGGCCTTCGCCCGCAGGATGGCGATCCGCGTTTCGAGGTCAGGAGCGGTGAGGTCGGCGATGAGCCCCCACTCGAACCGGCTCCGCAGCCGCTCCTCGAGCGTCAGGATCGCCTTCGGCGGTCGATCGCTGGAAAGGACGATCTGCTTCCCGTCCTCGTGGATCGCGTTGAACGTATGAAAGAACTCTTCCTGGGTCCGTTCCTTGTCTGCGATGAACTGGATGTCATCGATGAGCAGCAGGTCGATCTTCCGGTAACGAGAGCGGAAGTCGTCGATCTTCCCCTGCTGGATGCTCGTGATGAACTCGTTGGTGAACTTCTCGCTCGTCGCGTAGACGACCTTCTTGCGCGGGAAGCGCGCGATCACCTGACTCCCGATCGCGTGCATCAGGTGGGTCTTGCCCAGCCCCACCCCCCCGTACAGGAACAGCGGGTTGTAGGCGTGTCCCGGGCGCTCCGCGACCGAGAGGCTGGCGGCGTGAGCGAGGCGATTCGCGGAGCCGACGATGAAGTTCCGGAACGTGTACCGGGGGTTCAGGCTCGCCGTCGAGGCGTCCGGTCCACCGATCTTCGGTTGCTCGACGCGGACCGGTCCAGCCGGCGGCCGGTCGGGGGTCGCGAGACCGTCGCGGACCTCGAAGTCGACCTGGACGCTGTAGCCCACGATCCGGGCGAGCGTCTGACTGATCAGCGAGCGGTACCTGGTCTCGAGCCAATCCTTCGCGAAGCCGTTGGGGACCGCGACCCGGAAGCGCCGGTCCTCGACGCCCAGTAGCGCGGTGTCACGGAGCCACGTCTCGAAGTTGGCGGGCGAAAGTGATACCTGCAGCTCGCCCAGGGTGGCGCGCCAGACCTGCCTCGCATCCATCGATAGCACGACCCTTACAGCGGTGGTGACCGTATGCCGGGCGGGGTCGAACCAGGCACCAGGCTGTCTCGCAGCCGACCGGGACCGGTCCGTCGTCCCTCGGCGACCGACGCGGCTTCAGCGGCTGGAGCCCATCGCTCTGGTACCGGGCAGTCGCTGGGCTCTCGGGTTGGTGCCCGGCGTCTGGCCGCCGAGACCGGCGTACTGTAGCGCCGTTTCTGCGGCCTCGCAACGCTTTCGCGGCATACTCCGGCCGAGTATCTACCGGCCGCCGCGGCGGGTATGATCTCCCCCTCCATCAGCCGATCGGGTCCCCCGGCGACGCCCCCTCGTCGACGCAGAGGAGCGGGATCCGCCCGCTGACGGGGAGGGCGCCGAGCACGAGCACCTCGCTCGAGAAGCCCGCCACGCGCCGGGGTGGGAAGTTCACCACAGCCACGATCAGACGGCCGAGGAGGACGTCGGGGTTCGGGTACGTGGCCGTCAGCCGCGCCGACGACTGCTTCGTCCCGCCAGGGCCGAAGTCGATCGTGAGCCGGTAGGCCGGCACTCGCGCGGCGGGGAGTGGCCGCGCCTCGACGATCCGACCCACCCGCAGGTCGAGCTTCTGGAAGTCGTCGACGGTGGCGGAGCCGGGATCGAGGAAGGGAGGGGGATGCGCAGCAGCACCGGCAGGACCGGGGGCTCGTTGCGGCTCAGCGGTCTCATCGGTCACTCGTCGCCTCCGTCCTCCGCTCGACCTCGCCGGCGCCGGCTCGGTCGGTCCTGTTTGACACCCGTTCGGGCCGCTCCATATAATCCTCCCGACTCGACGCGCCACGGCGCCACGCGCGTTTCAGCCCGCGCAGCCGGCGCCCGGCGCGTTTCTGTTTTCTCCGCCGGCGGCCGACCGTCCGGCGCCCGAACCCGCCACCCTCCGAAGGAGCCTGACGGCGCGGCATGAAGCAGACCTATCAGCCGAAGAAGCGGCATCGCGCCAAGGAGCATGGCTTCCGCGCCCGCATGAAGAGTCACGGCGGGCGAAAGGTGCTCGCCGCCCGACGCGCCAAGGGCCGCCGCCGGCTCACCGTCTGACCTCGCCCCGCCGGCGGCGCGGCGAGCATGGGCAGGACGCCCGAGATGCTGCGAGGCCGCAAGGACTTCGAGGCCCTCCAGCGATCGAACGATAGCAAGGTGCATCCGCTCCTCGTCGCACGCTTCATGTCCAACGACCTCGGCCGTACCCGGTTCGGGCTGTCCACGGGACGCCGGCTCGGCCCGGCCGTCGTCCGCAACCGCGTCCGGCGGAGACTGCGCGAGATCCTGCGAGCGCTCGCGCCGCGGGTCGCGCCCGGCTGGGATGTCCTCGTCATCGCCCGGCCCGGCGCGGAGACGGCCACGTTC
The DNA here is from genome assembly GCA_016781485.1 of Chloroflexota bacterium. Taxonomy (GTDB): domain Bacteria; phylum Chloroflexota; class Limnocylindria; order Limnocylindrales; family CSP1-4; genus YB3-1. Next base: position 20,510 of record JADDQH010000045.1, read on the forward strand.
CCCGAACTGCGCGCCGCCGTCGAGCGCGTGCTCGGTTCCAGGAAGCTGTTGGATGGTCACGGGGGCGGTCAGTGAAGCGGCTGGGAGTGACGCTCATCCGCCTCTACCGAGTGGTGTTCGCCTGGCTGCCATCGTCGTGTCGCTACGAGCCGAGCTGCTCTCGCTACGCCGAGCAGGCCATCGAGCGGTACGGCCTGGTCCGTGGGAGCTGGATGGGCGCACGCAGGATCGGCCGGTGCCACCCCTGGGCCGCTGGGGGCTACGACCCAGTCCGATGACGACCATCGACCCTGTCTCCGCACCTTCGTCCGCACCGGCGAGATGGATGACACCCGTCCGGCGCGTGCCCCTCCTCATCCCGCTGGTGCTGCTGCTGCTCCTCTCTGCCGCGACCCCGGTATCCGCCGAGTCCCCGGCCCCGTCGCCGGCAGCGACGACACCGGCCCCGTCGCCCAGCCCGGCGGGAGCGGGTGGGACGACCGGCGCGACGACGACGCTGGACGACAGCTGCGACGAGCCCACGCCGTCCGCGGCTCCCTCCCCGGGCCAGACCCTCCACCCCGTCCTGTGTCCGGCCGAGCCCCGTGGTGCCGATCCCGTCGGCCTCCTGTCGTGGCTGTTCACGCCGATCTTCCAGGCGCTGTTCCTGGGCCTCGTCGCGTTCTACACCCTGTTCGGCGACATCGGGCTCGCGATCGTCGCGCTCACGATCGTCATCCGGCTCCTGCTCGTACCGGTCTTCAAGGCACAGATCGTGTCACAGCGCCGGATGCAGCTGCTTCAACCGGAGCTGCGCGCGCTCGCGACGAAGTACAAGGGCGACCGCGCGAAGATCAGCCAGGAGCAGATGCGGCTGTACAAAGAGCGAGGCGTGAACCCCGCGTCCGGCTGCCTGCCCGCGCTCCTCCAGCTCATCCTGCTGATACCGATCTACTCCGTCTTCAGCTCCGGTCTCTCTGCCCGGAACATCAGCTCGATGCTCCAGGTCTTCGGGTTCCGCATCATCGACGTCCAGTGTCAGTCGGGGGCCGCCACCGGCGTCGAGCCGTGCATCGATCCCGCCGTTCACTGGTTGCCCGCCTGGCAGCTCGATCCCGTCACCGGGCCCTTCCTGAACGCGAGTCGTCCCGAGGTCCTCTTCTACGTCCCCGGCATCGCCTTCGGGATAAGCGTCCTGGCACTCATCGCCGCGCTGCTCCAACTCGTCCAGACGCGCATGATGCAGCCCGCCACGAACGATCCCCAGGTGCGGGCGCAGCAGCGGATCTTCCTCATCCTGCCGCTGTTCTCGCTGATCTACGGCGCGTTGCTGCCGGCTGGCCTGTTCCTCTACTGGATCGTGACCACGATCTTCTCGATCGTGCAGCAGTACCTGATCGCGGGCTGGGGGTCGCTGTTCCCGCTGTTCGGCTGGACCCCCGGCTTCGCCCGCGATCACAAGCCGCGCTTCACCGTCACGAGCGTCCCACCTCCGCCCAACGGCAACGACGACCGGCCTCCCCCGACACGTCGGACGGCAGCGGAGCGGGCCGCGGGGACGGTGCGACCGGCGCGGTCTGGGGGACGGAACAACCGGCGAGGGAGACGTCGATAGGTGAGTACCGAGGATGAGTGAGTATCAGGAGTTCACGGGCAAGACCGTAGAGGAGGCCATCCGGAACGCCCGGGAGGCGTTCGGCGTCGGTCTCGAGGACATCGATTTCGAGATCCTGACACCAGGCAGCCGGGGCGTCCTGGGCATGGGCGCCGAGCCGGCCAGGATCGTCGCGGCACCGAGAGCGGCGCTGGGTGGCGGGACGCCTCGGCGCGAGGCCGCTGCATCGGTCCCTCTTCCCTCTCCGCCTCGTCAGGATCGGCCCGAGCGCGGCGCCGGCGGGGGCGGCTTCCGGGACCGGGACCGCGGAGGGGTAGGGGCTCGCGATGACCGACCGGGTCGTCGCGACGAGCGCGGCGACCGCGGAGTCGGGTCCGGCGCCCG
>JADDQH010000046.1:0-9857 GCA_016781485.1 Chloroflexota bacterium
CGACGACGTCCTCGGCTGCGGCGGCGATCGTGGACCAGCCCGCGCCGACCGTCCGGGCGTCGCGCTCGGGGAACGGCCGGCCGGAGAGGAACACGACCGCGATCGGCAACTCGGCGGGGGTCAGCGAGCGGAGGTACGCCGCGAGGCGCCCGACCTTCTCGGTGGTGCGGCTCGTTGTCGCGATGCCCTCGGCGATCTCGCTCCACCGGCGCATGGCGGGTGATGGTATAGCATCGCGGCGGCATGCCCCCCGAGCTCGACCGGAACCGCTGGCACCCTCCCATCCTCGAGGGACAGCTGGTCGTCCTTCGGAGGCATCGCCAGGAGAACCTCGCCACGGTCGCGCGCTGGTACCGCGACCCGGAGCTCGCACGCCTGACGCGGTACCAGACCCGCCCGATGAGCCGAGAGGAGATCGAGCGCTTCTTCCAGACCCGGCTGATGTCGCCGGACGCGCTCGCATACGCCGTTCACGAGCGCGCCACCGACCGCCTGGTCGGCATCACCACCTTCAGCGCACTCGACGCCGACAACGCGTCAACGCTGTACCACATCACGATCGGCGAGCCGGACGCGTGGGGACGAGGCTACGGGACGGAGGTCACCGAGCTGATGATCGAGCACGCGTTCGAGCGGCTGGCGCTCCACCGGGTGGGGCTCAGCGTATTCGAGTTCAACACGCGCGCGATCCGCGCCTACGAAAAGGCGGGCTTCCGGATCGAGGGGCGGTTGCGCGAGGCGATCCATCGCGACGGACGCTACTGGGACGAGATCCAGATGGGCGTGCTGGAGTGGGAGTGGCAGGCCAGGCGGGAGGAGCGAGCCCGCCAGCCCGTCCAGTCGGCCGGATAGAGGCGACGCGCCAGCAGCGGACGATGTCGACCGAGGGACAGGCGGCTCAGGCGGCCCGCGACGAGTTTCGCGCGATCATCGGCCAGAAGGGACACGCGGTGGACAACGCACGGCAGGCCGTGAGCCGCCTCGAGCGCGCGTTCGCCGAGGGAACGCTCGAGAGGAGGCCGGAGATCGACCGAGCACTCGGCGACCTGAACGTGGCCCTCGACCAGGAGGAAGGCCAGAAGCTCGGCGGCAAGAGCGCCGAGGCATCACGGTTCATCCTGCGGGCGATCGCCCGGATGCTCGACGAGGCATAGGTGGACGTGAGCGAGGCCGCGCGGCCGGCGGACGCGAGACCGTGACCCCCAGCGGCGAGCGCCGCGTTAGCGCGGCGGCCCTGCGGATCGACCTCAACAGCGATGTCGGCGAGAGTTTCGGCGCCTGGGCGATGGGCTCCGACGAAGACCTGATCCCGCTCGTTACCTCGGTCAACGTCGCGTGCGGAGCCCACGCAGGCGACCCCGTCGTGATGGCGCGGACGGTCCAGCTGGCCCGGACGCACGGCGCGGCAATCGGCGCGCACCCGGGGTATCCGGACCTCGCCGGGTTCGGCCGACGAGACATCGTGATGGACCGCGACGAACTCGAGGCCTGGGTCCTCTACCAGATCGGAGCGCTTGCAGCGTTCGCGCGGGCTGACGGCGCCGAGCTGCGCCACGTGAAGCCCCATGGCGCGCTGTATAACCGAGCGGCCGTCGATCGGGATGTCGCGGCGTCGATCGTCCGAGCGGTCCGCCGGTATTCGGGCGAGCTCGTCTTCGTAGGGCTCGCCGGGTCCGTGATGCTCGACGTCGCGGCGGGCGAAGGACTGCGTACGGCGGCCGAGGCGTTCGCTGACCGAGCGTACGAATCGGACGGGACGCTCCGGTCGCGGCGGTTGCCGGACGCGGTGCTGCCGGACCCGGCGACAGCCGCAGAGCAGGCGGTCGCCATCGTCGGCGAGGGTCGTGTCCGCGCGCACGACGGCACACTCGTGTCGCTCCACGCGGACACGCTGTGTATCCACGGAGACACACCGAGCGCTGTCGACTACGCGCGCGCCGTCCGAGACGCGCTCGAGTCAGCGGGCGTGGATATCCGCTCGGTGTCGCGGTGACTGCCGGTCTCCCATCGCCTGACCTTGCCCGGAGGGCTCATCCCAGCTCCCCCCGACCCCTCCGTCGTCGCAGCATCCGTTGACCGGATAGGAGGCGACGATCGGACGGCGAAGGAGTCCCCGGTCCAGCGAGCCCGCGCCCGGCGCGCCCCGGTCCAGCGAGCCCGCGTCCGGCGCGCCCCCGTCCAGCGAGCCCGTGTCCGGTGCGCCCCCCTCGAGCGAGCCCGAGATCAGGCCGTTCGGCGACAGCGCGCTCCTTGCGGTCCTGGGCGACCGCATGGACGTCGAGCTGAACGCCCGGGTGCACGAGCTCGCGGGTTCGATCCGTCGCGTACGTCAGCACGGCGACCGGCGGTGGGGGACGCCCGTCGCAGGGTATTGCTCGTTGCTCGTGCCCTACGACCTGGAACAGGTGACGTACGGCGAAGCGCACGACGGGCTCCTCGGTCTCATCCGGTCACTCGGCGACGCCACACGCCTGTTCGCGCCCTCACCCGTCGTCGAGATCCCTGTCCGGTATGGCGGCGCGGACGGCCCGGACCTCGAGGGGGTCGCCGAGCGACTGGCGCTGACGTCAGCCCAGCTCGTCGAGTTGCACACGGCGAACGCCTACCGGGTCTTCCTGCTCGGGTTCGTGCCGGGGTTCGCCTACCTCGGGCCGCTCCCTCGGGAGCTCGTGCTGCCGCGCCGCGCGACACCGCGCCAACGCGTCCCACGCGGCAGCGTCGCGATCGCAGGGGAACAGACGGGCGTCTATCCGCTCGAAACGCCCGGGGGCTGGCATCTCCTCGGCAGGACAGACGCGGTTCTCTGGGACGTGCACCGACAGCCGCCGGCGCTGCTGCAGCCGGGCGCGCTCGTTCGTTTCGTCGCAGTCGGCTAGCGTTCGAGCGACGCCGTGCTCGAGGTGGTCACGCCCGGGCTCCTGTCCACGATCCAGGACGCGGGCCGGCCCGACTACGCAGACGTGGGGGTACCGACCGCGGGAGCGTGTGACCCCTTGGCGCTCGCCGCGGCGAACCTCCTCCTGGGCAATGACGCCGGCTCTCCCGCGCTCGAGATGACGCTCACCGGGCCCGAGCTCCGCGTGCTCACGACGTGCGTGGCCGGACTCGCCGGCGCGGATCTCGGTGCGCACGTCGAGGACCGGGCGCTCGCTCCCGGAGCGACGCACCTCCTTTGGGCGGGCAGCACCGTGAGCTTCAGGGGCGGCTCTGGCGCCCGTGCGTACCTCTCGCTGCCCGGTGGCATCGACGCGCCGCAGGTGCTCGGGTCGGCTTCGACCTATCTCCCCGCCGGGTTCGGCGGCCTCGAGGGCCGAGCGCTCCTCCCGGGGGACCGACTCGTCCCGCTCTCTCCGGTCGACCCGGACCGCGCAGGCCTTCGCTGGCCGGACCGCCTGCTACAGCCCGCGTACGCATCGTCGCCGACGCTTCGCGTCGTCGCCGGCCCGCATCACGACCGCTTTGCGCGCGACGCTCTCGACTCCCTGCGCGACCAGGACTGGGAAGTGAGGCCGGAGAGCGACCGGATGGGGGTGCGCGTGAGCGCTGCCTCACCCCTTGGCGTACGGCTCGAGCGCGGCGAGCTGCTGTCGGAGGGGATGGTGTGGGGCGCCGTCCAGGTCCCGACCGACGGCCAGCCGATCATCCTCATGGCCGATCACCAGACCGTCGGTGGCTATCCGGTGCTCGCGGTCGTCATCCGAGCCGACCGCCCGCTCCTCGGGCAGCTCGCGCCCGGCGACCGCGTCCGGTTCGCGTCCGTCACCCTCGAAGAGGCGCAGCAGGCGTACCAGGAGCAGCAAGACGGGCTCCGAAAGGTCGCCGTGCGGCTCGGTCGAAAGGACCCGTGGGACCTCCTCGTCGACTCTGCCGCCGGCTAGCGACCCGATCGCGAGCAGCGGACCTCGCCCTCGGACCGCCCTCACTCGCCCTCGGACCGCCCTCACTGGAGTCAGCGCACGCGTCCGCTCACGTGCGGTGGGTACACTGACGATCCGAGCGGATCGACAGAGACCTGCACGACACGAAGGACGGCGTATCCATGCTCGAACGACTGCTCGGCGGCCCGAAGCTCAGCGACGAGGAGAAGAGGCGCGTCCCGCCGGGCCAGTACGTGACCGAGAAGTGGCCCGTGCTCCACTACGGCTCGGTCCCGAAGGTGGACGTCGCGAAGTGGGACTTCAGAGTCTGGGGCGAGGTCGAGAGCCCGATCCGGTTCATCTGGGACGAGTTCAAGCTGATGCCGCGCAAGAAGGTCCATACGGACGTCCACTGCGTGACGCGGTGGTCGCGCCTGGACATGGACTTCGAGGGCGTCCCGATCCAGCACATCCTCGAGCTCGCGCAGCTGAAACCGACCGCGCACTTCGTGCTGACGCATGCCGAGCAGGGCTACACCGCGAACCTCCCGTTGGAGGTACTCGACGACGAGGACGTGCTCCTCGCCGACATCGCCGACGGTCAGCCGCTGACACCCGAGCACGGCTACCCGCTCCGGCTGGTCGTGCCCAAGCGTTACTTCTGGAAGAGCGCGAAGTGGATCCGAGGACTGGAGTTCCTGCCGCAGGACCGACTCGGCTTCTGGGAGCGGTACGGATACAACAACAACGCCGATCCCTGGAAGGAAGAGCGCTACTCGGACGAGTGAGGCTCGCCTCGTGTCCGCGGCAGCGCCGCTGTCCGCGGCTAGTTCCGGCGGAGTGCTCCCACCTTCGAGTCCACCAGCAGCGGCTTGAGGCCGCGGCCGAGGAGCTGGATCTCCCTGGCCAGGATCCCGTCAAGACGCCGGAGCCGTGAGACGGTGTCTGGCGCCTCGAGCAGGAGCTGGCGGGACGGCAGCTCGACCTGGACGAGCCCGGTGACGACGTACGAGAGTGCGGTCGGATCGCCGGGCGCCTTGAGCCGCCGTGCCGCTGCCATCAGCAGCTCCCGCCGGTCCTCGTTCGTCCCGGGCGTTGCGCGGACCATCTCCTCGCCCCGGCTGACCACCAGGCCCGACGACGACCCCTCGACGTCCGTCTCGCCGCCCTCGGTCTCGACCTCGATCTCGACCTCGATCTCAGGCTGGCCCCCATCGTCCTCGAGCGCGGGCTGCAGCATCTCGAGGTAGCGCAGGAACCTCTGGCGGACCCTGTCCGCGTACGCGTTCGCCCGGCGTTCGTCACCGAGCCGCTCGTCCAGGTGCGTGACCCACCCGACCAGGTATCCGTCGTGGTGTTCCTCCACCCCCTCGATGCGGAAGCGCGTCCCGCCCACGGTCACGATGTCCATCCGCCCGTCCGGGTACCGGCCCGCCTCCCGGATGAGTGCAGTGGTGCCGACATCCGCGATCCGCAGCGCTGACGACCCTACCTCGCGTCCGTGCCGGATCAGAACGACGCCGAACGACTCCTCGCGGTCGATGCAGCGCCCGATCATGCGCCTGTAGCGCTCCTCGAAGATGTGGAGTGGCAGCGCTACGCCGGGGCACAGGACGGTGTGGAGCGGGAAGAGGGGGATCTCGATCACGGGCAACGGCGGAGATGGTAGTGCGAGTGCGCGCGGAGGGGGCGCCGCAACGGTTCGCAGACGCTCGAGCGAACGAGAAAGGCGCCCCTCGTCCGAGGAGCGCCTCGCTTCTTCGGGTGCGCGGCGGACGGATCCGCCGAGTCCGCGATCAGTGGTGGCAGGCTCCGGGGCTGCCGGCCGACTCGGCCGTCCGGAAGCTGCTGCCGCAGCCGCACGCGGAGACCGCGTTCGGGTTGTTGACGGTGAAGCCGGCGCCCATGAGCGTGTCGACGTAGTCGATCTCGGCGCCGGCGAGGTACTGCGTGCTCTGGCCGTCGATATACACGCGGATGCCGTTGGCCTCGACCGTGACATCCTCGCCGGTCGGCTGGTCCTCGAGCATCATCCCGTACCGGAAGCCGGAGCAACCGCCGCTGTAAACATAGACGCGCAGCCCGATGGCCGGATTCGCCTCCGCTGCGGTGAGCTCGCGGAGCTTCGTGGCGGCAGCGTCGGACAGCTGGAGCAGAGGCTGGGCCGGCACCTCGCCGATCGGCTGAGGCTTCGGCTCAGTGTTCAACATCGTGATCAGATCCCTCCCTGGGAGGCGGAGCGCAAACTGGAACCGGCCGCTCCGACCGGGCCGACCCATATCCTACCGGCAGGGTCAGCTTTGCACAAGAACGAGCGGGCGCCCTCTCCACTCGACCCAGCTCGACTCCGACTCCGACAGGTCGTCCTCGCGCGACGCGTCCGGTTCGGCCCGATCCGCGTCGTCGACCTTCCTGCGGAACACGACGACGAGCCAGGCCCCCACGAACGCGACCGGGAGCGCCAGCGCGCGGACCGCGCGGAGGAGCCGACCCAGGACGGACCGCTTCACGAAACCGATCGTTGCTCCGAACGGCACGTGGGGCAAGAGGATCATCGGTGCGATCCGTTTCCGCCCATGGTCCCGCCCCTGGTCGCGCAGCGCCTGCGTGGGCACGAGCGCGAGGACAAACGCGAGCGAGGGCTCGCTAGTCCGCTCCGGCGATCTCCCTGCCCGTCGAGTCGCCGTCCATCCGCTCGACGATCGTCGCGATCCCCTGCCCCACGCCGATGCACATCGTCGCGAGCCCGTAGCGCCCGGCGCGCCGCGCCAGCTCGTGCACGAGCGTCGTCACCAGCCGCGCCCCGGTCATGCCCAGCGGATGACCGATGGCGATCCCGCCGCCGTTCACGTTCACCTTCTCGGGATCGAGCCGCAACTCGCGGATGCACGCGATGGACTGACTCGCGAAGGCTTCGTTCAACTCGACCAGGTCGAGGTCCTCGACGGAGAGGCCAGCGCGTTCCAGCGCCTTCCGGGTCGCTGGGATCGGCCCGAGCCCCATCACGGACGGGTCCACGCCCGCCACGGCCGTGCTTACGATCCGCGCGAGCGGTCGCATGCCGCGGGAGCGCGCGAGCTCAGCCTCGACGACGACCGTCGCACTCGCGCCGTCGTTGATCCCCGAGCTGTTGCCGGCCGTGACGCTTCCGTCATCCCGGAATGCCGGCTTGAGCTTCCGGAGGGCCTCGATCGACGCGTCCGGGCGCGGATGCTCGTCACGGTCGACGATGATCGGCTCGCCCTTCGGCTGCGGGACGGAAACGGGCACGATCTGGCTGTCGAAATAGCCGCGCTCGATCGCCGCCGCCACCTTCCGCTGGCTCCGCAACGCGAACTCGTCCTGCTCCTCCCGGCTCACGCCGCACTGCTCGGCGACGTTCTCGCCCGTCTCGCCCATAGAGTAGGGGTGGTGCATCTCGGCCAGCCGCGGGTTGACGAATCGCCACCCGAGTGTGGTGTCGAACACCTCCCGGTTGCCGCGCTCGAAGCCGACCTCCGGCTTCGCCATGACGAGTGGCGCACGCGTCATGCTCTCGACGCCGCCCGCCACGAACGCGTCACCGTCGCCGACCATGATCGCGTGGGCCGCGGTGTTGATCGCCTGGAGCCCGGAGCCGCACAGACGATTCACGGTCAGCCCGCCCGACTCGACCGGCAGCCCCGCGAGGAGTCCCGCCATCCTCGCGACGTCGCGGTTGTCCTCGCCCGCTTGGTTCGCGCAGCCGAGGATCACGTCCTCGATCAGGAACGGATCGATGCCGGCGCGCTCGACCGCCGCCCTGATCGCGATGGCGGCGAGGTCGTCGGGGCGGACGGCCTTGAGCGCCCCGGCGTGGCGACCGACCGGCGTCCGGACGGCCGAGACGATCCAAGCCTCGCGGACGGGTCGATCGAGGGTACGCGTCATGCGGGGATTCTAGGCCCGCAGCGGCGACGGTTCAGGCGACTCGGCACGCGTCGTATTAGTGATCGGCCCTTCAGCTGTAGATCGAGAGCCGGTACCCGTCGGGGTCGCTGAGCCAGGCGTGCCGCGCGCCCCACTCCGTGTCGGCCGGCGGGCTCTCGAACGAGACTCCCAGCGCGCTGAGGCGGTCGTACGCCGCGTCGACGTCGTCCACGCGGATGACGATCTCGATCCCGAGGGACCCGATCCGTTCCGGCGTCCCCTCCTCCATCCCGATGTGGAAGCCTTCGCGCCCGCCGACCCGGAGGTAGCCGTCCTCCTCCAACAGCGCCTCGAGCCCGAGCAGGTCGACGTAGAAGCGCCGCGAGCGGGCGAGATCGCCCACGAGCACGAACAGGTGGCTCAGGACGGGAGGCACCGTTCCTCCTAGATCGTCGCCGTCTGCCACAGGGCCGGCGCGACCGCGAACCTGTCGCCGTGCCGTCGCTGCAGCCGCTGCAGGCCCTCGACGACGTCGCGCAGCCCGACCGCCGCCGCCCGCTCGAAAGGGCCGTGGGGGTGGTTCGCGCCGAGCTTCATCGCGCGGTCGATGTCGGGCGGCGTCGCGACCTGTTGTCCGGCGGCGTGGTAGGCCTCGTTCACGATCGCGAGCTCGATCCGCTCGACGATCTCCTCTCGTCGGAGCGGCCGTCGCGCGGACTCCTCGGGGACGGTCCGCAACTCGGCGGATCCGCCCGCCTTCCCGGACGCGTCGTAGACGTAGAACCCGCGACCGGTCTTGCGACCGAGCCATCCCTCCTCGACGAGCGACTGCTGGATCGGCGACGGCCTGAAGCGCTCCGCGCCGCGGAACGCCTCGTGGAGCGCCCTCGCGACCGCGAAGTTCACGTCGAGGCCCACGAGGTCCATCAGCCGGAAGGGCCCCATGGGGTACCCCGCGCCCTCGATGGCCGCGTCGACCTCGGCAACCGCCGCCTCGCCCGCTTCGAGCATCCGCAGCGCCTCGAGCGTGAAGGGCCGGTTGACGCGGTTGACGATGAACCCCGGGGAGTCACGACACGGGATGCCGGTCTTGCCCAATCCCTCCGCGAACGCCATCCCGGCCTCGATGGCACGGCGGTCCGTCCCCTCACCGGCCACGACCTCCACGAGCGGCATCACCGGCGCCGGGTTGAAGAAGTGAAGACCGAGCACACGCGCCGGTCGCTTCGTCGCCTCGGCGATCGAGGTCACCGATAGCGCACTCGTGTTCGTGGCGAGCAGCGCGTCCGGTCGGGACCCCTCGTCGAGCGCCTCGAAGATCCGCTGCTTGAGGCCCAGGTCCTCGAGTGCGGCCTCCACGACGAGGTCGGCCTCCTGGGCGACCTCCGCGAGCGTCACTGCGACGCGGAGCCGGGCAAGGGCGTCCGTTCGACCCGAGTCGTCCAGGCGACCCTTCTCGACCAGCCTTGCGAGCCCCGCCTCGATCCGCTCCCGGCCGCGCGCCACGGCCGCTTCGTCGACGTCGTAGAGCACGACCTCGTGCCCGGCCTGGAGAGACGCCTGGGCGATCCCGGCGCCCATCGTGCCGCAGCCGACGACGCCGACGATCACGCCGACGCGCCCGCGAGCGTGGACGCGAGGAGCCGGCGGAGCGCGTCGACATCGGGGTCGTAGACGTCCGGCGGGATGTCCGGCGCTCCGACGCGAGGCGCCGTCCCGGACATGAACCAGGGCGGCGCACCCGGCGTTGGATCGTCGAGGTATCGGGGTACGACGTGGGTGTGGAGATGAGGGACCGCATTCCCCAGCGTCAGGTAGTTGAGCTTCGCAGGCTGGAAGTGGATCCCGAGCGCCCGCGCGACCGCGAGGACCTCCTGCCAGTAGCCCGATGCTTCGTCGGCCTCGAGCTCAGTCGGGTCGGCGACGTGCCGGCCGCGCCACACGACGACGGTGTAGCCGCGCGCGAGATCGCGCCGGACGAGGTACGCGTCGGTCAGCGCGCCCGACCCCACGCGGCGTCCGTCATGCCCCTCGTCGGGGCGCCCCTCGGAGCACATCACGCAGTCCCTGCCGCGCATCCGCTCGGCCCGGTCCGCCGGCCATGTCCGCCGC
>JADDQH010000046.1:9925-22279 GCA_016781485.1 Chloroflexota bacterium
CCCTCGGCATGGTCCCCGGAGCGGCCGGCGATCCCCTGGAGCTGCGCCTCGTACTCCAGCGAGGAGGCGAGGTCCGACTCGAGCGCACGGTTCAGGGCCCGCTTCGCGAGGCCGATGGCGAGCGGAGCGGCGGCGGCAAGCCGGCCCGCGAGCGCCCGCGCCTCGTCCATCAGCGAGTCGGCCGGCACCACCCGGTTCACGAGGCCGATGCGTTCCGCGTCCGACGCGCTCACCGGGTCGGTCGTGAACACCATCTCGGCCGCGCGCGCGTACCCCACGAGCCGCGGCAGGAACCAGGTCGAGCCGGTGTCCGGTACGAGACCCACGCGGCCGAAGACCTCGATGAACGACGCCGTCTCCGACGCGATGCGGAGGTCGCACGCGAGCGCGATGGAGCAACCGGCGCCCGCCGCGACCCCGTTGATGGCGCCGACGATCGGCTTCTCCAGGCGACGCATGGCGAGGACGAGCGGGTTATAGCGCTCGCGAAGCTCCGTGCCAAGATCCGATGACCCCGGCTGCTGCCGCTCCCTGAGGTCCTGGCCCGCCGAGAACGCTCGACCGGCGCCCGTGAGGACGACGGCTCGCACCGCTCGGTCGCGCTCCACGGCTTTGAACGCCGCGAGCAGCTCCTCCTTCATCCGCCGATCGAAGCTGTTGAGGACGTCGGGGCGGTCGAGCGTGAGCGTTACGACATCGTCCCCCGCCGCCTCGTAGCGGATCGTCTCGAAGTCGGGCATCCCGGTCCCCGGCGCCTCCCTCAGCGGCCCTTCCACTCCGGCGCGCGCTTCGCGACGAACGCCGCCATCCCCTCCTTCTGGTCCTCGCTCGCGAAGAGCAGGAAGAAGTTCCGGCGTTCGAACTCGAGGCCCGCCTCGAGCGGCAGGTCGTACGCCCGGTTGACCGCCTCCTTCGCCGCCATGACGGCGAGAGGAGGCATCGACGCGATCGTCCCGGCGAGCTCGAGTGCCGCGGCCAGGGTTTCCTCCCGCGCGACCGTCTTCGCGACGAGGCCGTGCGCCTCGGCCTCGCGCGCCGGGAGGTTGCGGCCGGTGAGGATGAGCTCCATCGCCTTGGCCTTGCCGAGCGCGCGCGTCAGCCGCTGGGTCCCGCCGGCGCCTGGGATGACACCGATCCTGATCTCCGGCTGGCCGAACACGGCGTCCTCGGCCGCGACGATCGTGTCGCACGCCATCGCGAGCTCGCAGCCGCCGCCGAGCGCGTACCCCCGGACCGCCGCAACGATCGGCTTGCGGATGCGGCGGATCCGTTCCCAGCGAGCGAAGCTGTTCGCGATCGTGAGCGAGACGGGCGTGGCGTCCGCCATCTCACGGATGTCGGCGCCGGCCGCGAACGCCTTGTCGCCGGCGCCAGTGAGCACCGTGCAGCGGGTGGCGTCGTCGACATCCAGCCGCTCGAGCGTCTCCACGAGCTGCCGCATCGTCTCCGAATCGAGGGCGTTCAGGACCTCGGGGCGGTCGAGCGTGAGGAGCGCGACGCCGTCGACCGGTCGACCGGTGTGGGGATGGCTCGCGGGCAGCTCCAGCCGGACCCTCGGGCGTTCAGCGGCCGCCGCTTCCGACGCCTCCGTGGCCGCGCGCCCCCGCCTACTCATCGTAGATCTCCTGGTCGAGCGGGTCGCCGCTCTCGTCCGGCGCCGCGACGGAGCGGAGCGGATCGCCCGTCGGGGTCGTCTCGCGGAGCCGGCGCTCTCGCTCCGGCCGGCCCTCGCCTCCGCCCGTCCCTGGCTGGTCGGCACTCTGGCGGTCATCGTCGTCACGTCCAGCCCGGGGCCCGCCGGCGTCCGTCACGCCGGGCCGATCCGCTCCCGGTCGCGCGCCGCCGTCCTCGCCCGCGTGCTCGATCGCCAGCCGCAGGCGCTCGTAGTCGGGCGGCCGCTTGGCGTGGAAGCTCTCGAGGCCCTCGGCGACCTCGAGCGAGCCGGCGTGGATCGTCAGCCACTCCCTCGCGTGCCGGATCGTCAACGCCCACGAGAGGTCCTTCCAGAAGTTCAGCTGCGCCTTGGTGGCGCGGACGATCTCCGGCATCTTCGCGAGCAGCTCCCGGCACAGCTCGTCGACCGCGGCGTCGAGCTCGGCTCGCGGCACGACCCGCGAGACCCAACCCCACTCGAGCGCCTGCCGCGCGGTCACCGGCTGGTTCAGCAGCAAGACCTCCCGGGCGCGTCGGTCGCCGACCAGGAGCGGCATCCATTGCGTGGCGCCGCCGGCCGGGACGCTCCCACGTGACGGCCCGACATGGCGCAGGATCACGTCCTCGGCCGCGACCGAGAGGTCGCATGCGATGTGGAGCTCGTTGCCGCCGCCCACGGTCATCCCGTTGAGCCGGGCCACGACCGGCTTCGGACAACCGTGGATGGCGTCGATCGCCGCGATGAAATGACCCATCCACTCCCAGTAGTCGTTCGGTCGCGCCAGGAACGCCTGCTGCTCGTCGAGGTCGGCTCCCGTGCAGAAGGCGCGCTCGCCGGTCCCCGTAAGCACGACGACACCGACACGGTGATCCGCCGACGCCCGTCGGAACCCGTCAGCGATCGCGTCCAGCGTTTCCCTGTCGAGGGCGTTGTGGACCTCCGGCCGGTCGATGCGGACGGTCGCGCGCCGCCCTTCGACGAGGTAGTGGGCGGTCACTGGTCGGCGTCTGGCCGGCCTTCCGCCGGCTCGAGGTTCCCGGGCAGTTCGGTACCGACGAGCGAGGGGGCGGCGCCCGTCCGCGCGTCCTCACTCGATGCGCCTCCGTCCGTCGCGGCACTCGCCGCGTCCGCCGATCTGCGCGCGGGGACGTCGCTCAGCTCCTCGTCGTGCTCGAGCACGACCAACGTCGATAGCCCGGGCGCGATCTCTCGCAGGTTCCGGCCAGCCTGCCGCATCGGGTCGCTCCCGAGGCCTGTGTCGAGCGAGGCGCGGTCATCGAACGCCATCCGCGCCACGAGGAAGACGTCGGTCTCCCCGAACGCCTGCGTCACGTTTTCGACCTCGAGCGAGCGCAGTCCCGGCGTCTGGCGGACGAGCGGGAGGTGCTCCTCGGCGTAACGGCGCCGGAAGGTCTCGAGCGCCTCCTCCCCTCCCTCGGGACGGCGGTAGAGCGCCATCAGGATCGTCGGCATCGGGGTCTCCTTCTCCTCACCAGTTGTCGAACCAGTCGCTCTCGCGTTCCGGACGGTCGGCGTCGCGCCGACCCGCCCGTTCAGGATCGAGGTTCAGGTCTCCCGTCGCGTCGTCGTCCTCGGGGAGGGCGACCGGGACAGGGGCACGAAGTGGAGTTCGCGCCGTGAGGGAGGCGGCCGCAGTGGCGCGATCCGCTGCTCCTGCTCGCGGCGCATCGAGGCTGGTCCTCGCATCGGGCGTCCTACCGTCATCTCCGCCGCCCGACGCTCGGTCCCGGGCGAACCGTTCAGTAGCCCGGTAGAAGCCGGCGGCCGCGTCGTTGAACAGACCCGGACGGGTCACCATCACCTGGTGCCCGCAGCCCGGCGCGACGAACAGCCGCGCATCGGGGAGCTGCCGGTAGAGCGCCACCGCGTGGTCGACCGGCACGAACACGTCCCGATCGCCGTACGCCATCAGCGTCGGGACGCGCACCGCGCGCAGCTCCTCGGGCGTAAGGAGCGGTTGGTTGGCGACGTCTGCGGCGATCGCGGGCAGCAGTCGCCGCCAGGCGCCGCGTCCTTGGACCGGGCCGTGTCGGCTCTCCAGCTGCGCCGCCCATTCGGGCTCGTCACGATCGATCCGGTCGGGGTCCATCAGTCGCCGCGCGACCCTCGCCCGCGGTTCTCGCTGGACATCGATGCCGGAGATCAGCAGGGTCCGCAGCCGCTCTGGGTACCGCGTCGCGAAGGTGAGTGCGGTCATGGCACCCATGCTGAAGCCGACGAGGTGGAAGGTCTCGAGGCCGAGGGCGTCGACGAAGCCGAGCAGGTCGGCGACCAGCAGGTCACG
Source organism: Chloroflexota bacterium (assembly GCA_016781485.1). Classification (GTDB taxonomy): domain Bacteria; phylum Chloroflexota; class Limnocylindria; order Limnocylindrales; family CSP1-4; genus YB3-1. Next base: position 13,885 of record JADDQH010000046.1, read on the forward strand.
GTCGAACCCGTTCGCGGCGTCCCACTTCGTCCCCGCGTGCCCCCGCGCGTCCGGGAGGTGGAGCAGGAACGCTTTCCGGAACAGCGGCCGCTGGGCCGACCAGTCCTCGAGCGACGAGGAGGTCGCACCGTGGAGCATCACGAGGGGAGGCCCGGCGCCCTCGACGGTGTAGTCGATGTTGATCCCGTTGGCGCTCAGCGAGGGCATCCTGGACCCCGTGGAGACGCCGTAACGAGCCCCTCCCGACGCTGATGTCGCACCTCACGACATCGCCGGCTTCGGCGGCAACGGCGAGGGGCTCGGCTGCGGCTCCCACTGCGGGAACGGCGTGAGGCCGCAAGGAAAACAGCCGCGGGCATACCGGGCAGGATAGCCGCTGCAGTACGGGTGCTCCGTTGACGAGAGCACGTCAGGCGATCGCGGCTCGGAGGCAGCATGCCCGTCACCATCGGTCCCTCGACCCTCACGATCAACCAGGACCACCAGATCGTCATCAGTCAACGCGACGCCACGATGGCGCCCACGGACGACGTCGGCTTCTTCGCGAGGGACACCCGCTTCGTCAGCGGCTACACGGTCACGATGAACGGCCTCAAGCCCCTCCTCATCAGCGCCAGCACGATCGAGAACTTCTCAGCCCGGTACCACTTCACGACCCCGGAGCTTCCCACCAGCAGCGGGGTCCTTGGGAGCCCGGGCGCCACTCTCCCGGCTCGGACCGTGGGACTCCAGCTGGATCGGACGGTCCTCGAGGGCGTGCACGAGGACTTCGACCTGGTCAACTACGCCCGCGAGCCGATCAGGCTCGCCCTGGAGGTGGAGATCGACTCGGACTTCGCGGACATGTTCGACGTGCGCTGGCATCGACTCGTGCGTCGGGGGGTGCTCCAGAGCAGCTGGCACCCAGCGAGCGGGGAGCTCCGGACGAGGTACCAGAACCGGGAGTTCGAGCGAGAGCTCGTGGTGCGCGTGGAGAACGCCGATTCGCCGCCCCAGTTCGCGAACGGGAACCTCGTGTTCCTCGTCGAGCTCGATCCGAAGGAACGCTGGCACACCTGTCTCAAGTGGCTTCCGGTGATCGACGGCCACGAGGGACGGACACTCGATTGCAGCGCGATCACCGGCCGGGAGGGGGACGTCGAGACCGGAAAGCTCCCGCCGGTCGGGATCGAGACGTCGCACCCCACGCTGCCCGAGATCTGGCGCCAGGCGGTGGCGGACATGGAGGCGCTGCGCCTCTCGGACTTCGCGCAGGGCAGGAGTATCTTCGTGCCGGCCGCGGGGATCCCCTGGTACGTGACCCTGTTCGGCCGCGACTCGCTGATCGTCTCGATGCAGAGCATCAGCGGCTTCCCGGAGTTCGCGCTCGGCGCGCTGGACCGCCTCGCGAAGTTCCAGGCGACCGACGACGATCCCGAGCAGGACAAGGAGCCGGGCAAGATCCCGCACGAGCTCCGGTTCGGCGAGCTCGCCACCCTAGGGCTGCTGCCGTTCGCGCCCTACTACGGCACGCACGACGCCACGTCCCTGTTCATCGTGGTGCTGTCCTACGCGTACCAGTGGTCGGGGGACACCGGGCTGCTGGGCCGGTTCCGCGCGAACGCGGAAGCGGCGCTGCGATGGATCAGGGAGTACGGCGACCGGGACGGCGATGGCTTCCAGGAGTACGCGTCGCGGTCGAGTCGGGGCCTCTACAACCAGGGCTGGAAGGACTCCGGCGATGCCATCCAGCACGAGGACGGGTCGATCGCGCGCGTCCCACTGGCGCTGTGCGAGCTCCAGGGCTACACCTTCGACGCGCTGCTGCGGATCGGCGAGATGTACGAGCTGTGGGGCGAGCCCGAGCACGCCGCCTCGGCGCGCCGCGAGGCGCGGCGGCTGTACGACCGCTTCAACGAGGCGTTCTGGTGGGAGAGCGAGGGAACGTACTACCTGGGGCTCGACGGCGACAAGAAGCCGATCCGGACGGTGGCCTCGAACGCCGGGCACTGTCTCGCGAGCGGGATCGTACCGCCCGAGCGAGCCGGACGCGTCGTCGACAGGCTCATGGCGCCGGACATGTGGAGCGGCTGGGGGATCCGGACGTTGTCGTCAGATCACCCCGGCTACAACCCATACACGTACCACCGCGGCTCCGTTTGGCCACACGACAACGTGACCATCGCGGGCGGGTTCCGGCGCGCGGGGCGCCACGCGGAGGCGCAGAAAGTCGCGGAAGGGATGGTCGCCGCGGCGGAACGCTTCGAGCAGTTCCGTCTGCCCGAGCTCTTCGCCGGCCTGGCACGTGAGCCCCGCTCGTATCCGGTCCCGTACCTCGGCGCGAACGTCCCGCAGGCGTGGGCGGCGGCGTCGGTGTTCCGCTTCGTCGCCATCCTGTGCGGCATCCACACGGTCGGCGCGGCACGGACGATCTACGTCAACCCCGACCTTCCGGCCTGGCTGCCCGACCTGACCCTCCGGAATCTCCGAGCCGGCGACGGCGCGGCCGTCTTGAGGATGGAGCGAGATCGAGTCGAGGTGCTGGAGAACACGACGGGGTTCGAGATCGTCCACGGCGCCGTGCCACGGTCGCCGCTGCCGCCGCGTGAGTAGCCGAAGGAGTAGCCGTGGATCGCGGGACGACCGCATCTCCCGTCCGGGGGCGGGAACCGGACGATCAGGAGCGGCGTCGAGCAGACATGAGAAGAAGGTCCGTTCGGATCCTCGTCGCGGCGGCGGTCGCCGGCGTCGGTTTCGCGTCCGTGCCCGGCCCGGCGTCGGCCAGCTGCGCCCCGCCACCGCCGATCGAGCAGGGGCTCGCGGACGCCGGCGTAGTGATGGTCGGGACCGTGATGACCGTCACGAACGCGGACCGCTGGGCGGACGTACGGGTCGAGGAGATCTGGAAGGGCCGGGACCTGCCGGCGATCGTCCAGGTCCGCGGGGGCGTCGAACCGGGAACGGCGACGTCGGTCGACCGCACGTACGAACCGGGGACGCGCTACCTGTTCGTGGTCCGGACCGACGCGGGATACCTGTCGGACGACTCGTGCACGCTCACGCAGCCCTACGGTCCCCAGCTCGAGCGCCACCGGCCGGATGCACCCCGGACGCCGGTGACGAGTCCGACCACGACCCCCGACGGAGAGCCGACGAGCGCCGCCGACGCCGCCACGACCGTGTCGCCCGGCCTCGTCGTGCTGGCCGTCGCGCTCGGTTTCGCGCTTCTGCTCTTCACGTCGCTCTTGATCGTGGCTCGTCGAGCCCCGCGGAGCTGACGCGGCCGGGACCGCCGCTCCTGGCCCCGGCCGCGCGACGGCGCGGTCCGAGCTGGACGGCGAGGGTGCCGGCGACGGCCAGAACGATGCCCGCCACCTGCCAGGGGCGGAGCTGCTCACCGAGGAAGATCCACGCGAGCAGCGCGATCTGAACCAGCATCGTGTTGTTGAGGACGCTCGACTCGACGGCCGTCAGCGTGCGCAGCGTGTGGTTCCACAGCGCGAACGCAAGGGCGGTGTTGACGATCGCCAGCCAGGCGACGATCAGCCAGGCGCGGATGTCCAGGTCCGGACGCGTCTCGGATGCGAGCCCGGATGCCAGGAGGAGGATGCCACCCACTCCCATGCTCGTCGCCGTGTGCCGCGCACGCCTCCCAGGGAGTCGGCGAGGTCGCGCACGACGACACGGCCGAGGACAGCGCTGACGGCATTCGCGATAACGCCGCCCGATGCGATCAGGAGACCGACCGGGGCGAGACCGCCGAGATCGGTGTCCCCGAAATAGAGGACCGCTCCGACGGAGAATGTCGCGATGCCGGCGAGCTGGAGCCACGTCGCGGGCTCCTCGCGCAGCGCGGCGGCCAGGAGCGCGACGAGGACAGGCGTCGTGCTGAGCACGAGCCCGACCGAAGCCGCCGGGAGATGCTGGAGTGCCACGAACTGGGCGCCCTGGGTGACGGCGTAGAGCAGCACCCCGAGAGCCACGACCGCCGGTATCGCCGGGAGCGGGCGGGACCAGGGACGGGCACGGCGGATGGGGCCCCACGCGAGCGGCAGCAGCACGATTGCCGCGAGCGTGTACCGGAGACCGGCGAACGAGAGTGGAGGCAGCTCGAGCCGATCCCAGCCCCAGCTTGATGAGTATCCACGACGTCGACCAGAGGAACGTGACGAGCAGAGCCTGAGCGATCGCCGTCCGGCGACCCGCGTGAGGCCGGTCAGCGATCGTCGGCGCCCTCGCGCAGCCCGCGTACGACGGCCTCGAACTGCTCCCACCCGTCGACGTCCACCGAGCCGGGCACCGGACGGTTCCACGGCCGCACCATCCGGCACACGACTGACTCCGGTCGCTCCCGTACGAGCGCGACGAGGTTGTGTGGGGCGTCCTCGAGATAGACATCACACGGCACCGCGGTCTTGTCCCAGACGAAGTGGATCTCGCGGGCGAGGATCCGGTGCTCGGCAAGCCACTCCAGCGTGTCCGGTATCGCCCAATCGAACTTCGAGGTGAGGATCACGATCCGATGCTCGCGGCCGAGCCGCTCGATCGTGTCGGCAGCCCCGGGGAACAGCGGGAGCTCGCGGAAGAAGCTCGGCTCGCCGCGGCGGGCCCACTCCCAGAACTCGTCCATAGTCGTGAAATGCGTGAGGCCGTGGAGCCCGTCCCATTCCACGACCTGCGTGTGTTCGAGCGCGGTACGGAACTCCCGGTTGTAGCGCGCCATCCAGCCGACGTGGAAGTCCGCGACCACGCCGTCGAGGTCGATGCCGAGCCGGAACCGCTCCACCGGCTCGACCGGATGCCATGTCCCCGTCGTGGGATCCCGTTCCAGGCGTCCTCCGCGGGTGACGACCGTGTCGGAGGGAACTTCCGGCTCGCTCCGACGAGCGGACGGAGCCGACGCACCGGAGCGGTGCGGCCGGTCGGACATCAGGAGCGGTCCGCGGTCGCGGCGACGACGGCGAGTTCGGGATCCTCGGTTTCGGCGGCGCGGCGGGCCGACGCACCTTCGATGATCCTGCGCCTGATCGCGCCCGAGACGAGGTCGATGAGGATCGTCGCGACGATGACGACAAGGATCGCCATCCCCGCCTTGTCGTACCGTCGGTAGCTCAACGTGTTCTGCAGGACGCCACCGATGCCACCGGCTCCGACGACGCCGAGGACCGCGGCGGCACGGATGTTGATCTCGAACCGATAGAGCCAGAACGCGACGATCTCCGGGGAGACCTGGGGGAGGATCCCCCATCGCTGGACCTGCAGCGGGCGGGCGCCGACTGCGCGCGCTGCTTCCACCGGGCCCGGATCGATCCCCTCGACGACCTCCGCCGTGAGCTTGCCGAGCGTACCGATGGAGTGGACGCCGATGGCGAGCGTCCCCGCCAGGGGTCCGAGCCCGGCGATGGGAACGAAGACGACGACCGCGAGCACGACCTCGGGGACGGCACGAATGGCGTTGAGCACCTGACGGACCACGCCCGAGACAACCCCGCTCGAGATGTTCTTGGCTCCGAACACGCCCAGCGGCAGTGACAGGAGGGCACCGATGATGGTCCCGATCCATGCCATCTGGATCGACCCGACCATCCCCTCGAGCGAGCGTCCGAGGTAGTCGACGTCGGGTGGGAAGAACATCCTCCGGGCGATCCCCACCAGGCTGCCGGGGAGATCGGCGAGCCGGCCGACGTCGACGTCGACGGTCGCGACGGCCCACGCAACGAGCACCAGTACGAGGAGGGCACCCACATTCCGCTTCGTCTGCGGAGGGCGGAGGGGTCGAGCGGATGCCCGGACCGCGGCTGCGGTCATACGAGTCTCCGCCGAAGCTGGATCGAGATCAACTCGATGACGAAGACGAGGACGAACAGCTCGACGATGACGACACCCACCCTCTCGTACGCGAAGAACTTCATCTGCGCGTTCAGGACGTTCCCGATCCCGCCCGCACCGACGATCCCGATGACCGTCGAGGCGCGGACGTTCAGCTCGAAGACGTAGAGCGAGTAGGCGACGTAGTTCGGCAGGATCTGTGGAAAGACGCCGGTCCGGATCGTCAGGGCGCGGTTCGCTCCGGCCGCCCTTGCTGCCTCCATCGGGCCCTGGTCGACGCCGTCGACCGTTTCCGAGAGCAGCTTCGCGACGACCCCGAGATTGAAGAAGACCAGCGCGAGGATCCCCGCGAGCGGCCCGATGCTGACGGCGGCGACGAAGATCATCGCGTAGAGCAGGTCCGGCAGCGCCCGGATGACGTTGAGGATCCCGCGGCCCACGAAATACGCGGCGACGCCGGGCGTCGTCACCCGCGACGCGATGAACGACACGGGAAGCGCGGTGGCGCACCCGATCACAGACGCGATGATCGCCATCTGGAGCGTCTCGAGCATCGGTTCTACGGTCGCCGGGAGGAACGTCCAGTCGGGACGCAGGATCTCGCCGATGATCCCGGCGCCGCGCGTCAAGTCGCCGAGGATGGCGGGTAGGTCGAAGCCGATCCCGAACTCTTCGCTCGCGGCCCAGTAGGTAAGGACGAGGAAGCCGAGGACGCCGAGCGGCACCGCGAGTGACGGGCGCGGCTTCGCCGGGCGTGCCGAGCGGACGGGCGTGGCGGCGGCCGCCGTCATGCCGCGGGCGATGCCTCGAGGACGTCGTCGGCTGTCAGCGATCGGCCGTAGATCTCCCGGAAGACGCGTTCATCCGCTTGGGCGCCGGTCCCGTCGTACACGAGTCGGCCACCGCGCAGTCCGACGATCCGCTCGCCGTAAACGCGAGCGAGGTCGAGGAAGTGGAGGTTGACGATGGTCGTTATCCCGAGCTCGCGGTTGATCCGCTGCAGATCTCGCATGACGACGTGCGACGTGGGCGGGTCGAGCGACGCGACGGGCTCGTCGGCGAGGATGATCCGCGGCTCCTGCGCGAGCGCCCGGGCGATCCCGACGCGCTGCTGTTGCCCGCCCGAGAGGTTGCTCGCGCGGACGTATGCCTTGTCCACGATGCCGACGCGCTCGAGCGCCTGCATCGCGATCTCGACGTCCTCAGGGCGGTACCGGCTCAGAAGCGCCCGCCACGTCGGCGTCGCGTGGAGACGCCCCATGAGCACGTTGTTCAGCACCGTCGTCCGCTTCACGAGATTGAAGGTCTGGAAGATCATCCCGATCCGCGACCGGATCTCGCGCAGCTCGCGAGGGGTCGCACGCGTCACGCTGCGGCCCTCCACGGTGACCTCGCCCTCGGTCAGCGGGACGAGGCCGTTGATGGCGCGGATCAGTGTCGACTTGCCGGCGCCCGACAGGCCGACGACGACGACCATCTCCCCGGCGCCGATCTCGAGGTCAAGCTCCCGGAGCGCGTGGACGCCGCCGGGATAGGTGACCGATGCCCTGCTGAATCGGATCATCGGCGCGGCGTGCTCACCGCGCGCCGCGCCCGGATCGTCCGCCGTCAGTCCCCTGTGATCCCGAGCTTCTCCGCGGCCTCCTCGACCACGTCGAACGCGGCCTGGTCCGCCTCCGCGAGCTCGTCGATCTCGTAGATATCGTCCAGGACTTCCTTGCCCTCCTCGCTCGCCGCGTAATCGAGAAGCGCCTGCTTGATCTGCTGCTTCAGGTCGTCGGGCAGGTCGCCGCGAACCGCGATCCCATCATTCGGGATCTCCGGCGAGTAGGCGAACACGACGACCTTCTGGCCCAGATCCCTGTATTCCTCGACGACGTTGTCTTCCTCGTCGAACATCACCGCGGTCCGGGCGTCATCGAACGAGACACCGACTTCGGCGTCGCCGTTATAGACGGCGAGGACGGAATTGTCATGCCCCCCCGAGAAGATCGGGTCGATCCCCTCCTCGTGGTCGATCCCTGCATTCACGAGCTGCACCGCAGGGAAGATGTATCCGGAAGCGGAAGCCTGCTCGACGAATGAGACCTTCGTCCCCTGCTCGATCTTGGCGATGGCCTCCTCGCCGGCCGGTCCCTGCTCGGCCTCCGCGGTCCCGTTGCAGTTGAAGAGGAGACCTTCCTCGTCAGACGCGACGGGCTCGTCCTCGCAGTACTTGTCCGGGTTGTTCGTGAACCACTGGGTGTGGTAGGTCGGACTGCCGAAGCGGACCGACTGCAGGATGATCTCGGCGCCGGCGCGGTCACGGGCCTGGATGAGTGAGAACGGCCCGAAGGCGCCGATGTCCGCCTGGCCGGTCTCCATGGCTGCGACGAGGCCGGTGTAGTCCTGCGGCACGAAGCCCTCGACGGGGATCCCGAGTGCCTGGGACAGATGGTCGGTCAGGGGCCTCGCGTTCTCGACGAGGACATCGGCCTCACGTGAGGGAACGAGGCCGAGAACGAGCCTGTCCGGTCGCTCCCCGCCCGCTCCGGACGGGCTGGCAGCGTCCCCGGTCGCCGCGGCCGGGGTCTCCGGAGCCGCCGCG